>MEEW01000153.1 GCA_001724985.1 Phenylobacterium sp. SCN 69-14 | reverse complement strand
CCGGCCCGGTCGAGCACGGGAGAGCCCGAGAGCCCGGCCAGGGTGCCCTTCAGCCCGTCGGTGCGGCCGGTTTCGGCCCAGACCAGCACCGATTCGGTGCGCGCGCCGCGGCCGCGCACCTCCAGGTTCTCGCGGCCCAGCAGGCGCGAGGTCGCCTCGCCCGGCTCGCCCTGCGGATAGCCCGGATGGAAGGCGCGGTCGCCGCGCCGCAGGGTCTGGTCGAGGCCGAGCGGCAGGGGCGGGGCGCCGCCCTCGGTCACCAGCACCGCGGCCTCGCCGCGCGGATCGATGTGGACCTGAGCCGCCACGCCGCGGCCCTCGGCCACCACGATGGCGGTCTGGGTGCAGCCGTCGACCACGTGCCGGGCCGTCACCCAGACCCCGCTGTCGGAAACGGAGAAGGCGGTGCCGACGCCCGGCTCGGCCTTGCCCGGCACGTCGACCACCACCTGGGGATCGAAGGGCGAGGCGGGGCCCAGCGGCAGGCCCTCGCCCCCCGCGACGGGCGGCGGAGGCGGCGGGGCGTCGGCCCGCTCCTGCCGGCCCACGGCGGCGATCAGCAGGGCCAGCACCACCGCCGCATAGACCAGCCAATCGGGGAGCTTGGGGAAGTGCATCGGCTGGGCGCGGTCACCCGGCCATGGCCGAGGCGATGATGAGGGCGGTGGCGAGCTTGGCCCCGACCAGCAGGGCGGCGGCGGCCACCTCGCCCTCGGCGATCCGCTGGGGCAGGCCGCGCAGCAGCAGGTCGACCAGCCGGAAGACCAGCAGTTGCAGGGCGACGCAGGCCGCGCCCCACATGCCGATCTCCAGCGCCGAGGTCGATCCGGCCAGCGAGGCCGAGAGCGGGATGGCCAGGCCCACCAGCACCCCGCCCAGCGACAGGGCGGCGGCGGCGTTGCCCTCGCGGATCAGGGCGATCTCGCGGTGCGGGGTCAGCAGGATGTAGATCAGCACGCCGGCGACGAGGATCGCCACGGTCACGCCGATGTGCATCAGGGCGATCGGGAAGCCGTTGGCGAAGGCCTGGATTTCCGGCGATTGCAGCTCTGGCGGCATGGGCGTCCCGTCAGGAGGAAAGGTTACTGGCCGAATGGTTAGCCGGGGCGCGCGGGGCTAGGCAATGGCCTCGCCGGCTTGCGCGGCGAGCTTGCGGCGGGCGCTGGCCCGCAGCTTCTCGCTCTCGCTCTTGAGCTGGCCGCAGGCGGCGAGGATGTCGCGGCCGCGCGGAGTGCGGATCGGCGAGGCGTAGCCGGCGCGGTTGAGGATGGCCGCGAAGCTCTCGATCGCGCCCCAGTCCGAGCAGCCGTAGTTCGTGCCCGGCCAGGGATTGAAGGGGATCAGGTTGATCTTGGCCGGGATGCCTTTCAGCAGCTTGACCAGGGCCTTGGCCTCGGCGGGGCTGTCGTTGACGTCCTTGAGCATCACGTACTCGAAGGTCACGCGGCGGGTGTTGGAGAGGCCCGGATAGCCCCGGATACCCTCCATCAGAGCGGCGATGTCGTACTTCTTGTTCAGCGGCACCAGCACGTCGCGCAGGTCGTCGTTGGTGGCGTGCAGCGAGATGGCCAGCATCGCCTGGGTGCGCTCGCCCAGGGCTTTCAGCTCGGGCACGACGCCGGAGGTCGAGACGGTGATCCGGCGGCGCGAGATGGCGATGCCCTCGCCGTCGGCGATGATGTCGATGGCGTCGGCGACGTTGTCGAGATTGTAGAGCGGCTCGCCCATGCCCATGAAGACGATGTTGGAGAGCCGGCGGTCCTCCTTGGGGCTGGGCCATTCGGCCAGGTCGTCGCGGGCCACCTGCACCTGGGCGACGATCTCGGCGGCGGTCAGGTTGCGCACCAGGGCCTGGGTGCCGGTATGGCAGAAGGTGCAGTTCAGCGTGCAGCCGACCTGGCTGGAGACGCAGAGCGCGCCCGAACGCCCGACGTCGGGGATGTAGACGGTCTCGACCTCGATGCCCGGGGCCATGCGGATCAGCCACTTGCGCGTGCCGTCCTTGGAGACCTGGCGCTCGACCACCTCGGGGCGGTCCAGGGCGAAGGCGCCGGCCAGGGCCGCGCGGGTCTCCTTGGCCACGTCGGTCATGGCCGCGAAGTCGGTGACGCCGTAGTGGTGGATCCAGCGCCAGAGCTGGCTGGCGCGCATCCTGGCCTTGTCGGGGCGCACGACTTCCGCGTCGATCAAGGCTTGCGCCAGTTCCTTGCGGGTCAGGCCCGAAAGGTTCGGTTTCACGACGGCCAGCGCGGCCGCGCCGCGCGAAAGATCGAGGGTGACGCCCAAGGGATGCTCGCTGTCTGGAAGCCCGGGAATATAGGGCAGAGCGGCGTTTATTCAAAATGGGCGGGATGCGGCGGCCTGGCGCGGGGCGATCAAACAAATGTTCGAAGCGCCCCTTCCGCCTGCCCCTCCCCTGAGTTAGCGTCCGCGCCAACTGGATTTGGAGACGCGGGAGAGCGACATGAAGGCGGTGCTCAGCAAGGTTGTCGGCGGGCCGGAAACCCTGGTGGTCGAGGACATTCCCGCGCCGGAGGCCAAGCCCGGCCATGCGGTGATCTCGGTCAAGGCGGTGGGGGTGAACTTCCCCGACGTGCTGATGATCGAGGACAAGTACCAGGCCAAGCCGCCGCGCCCGTTCTCGCCGGGCGGCGAGCTGTCGGGCGTGGTCAAGGCCGTGGGCGAGGGCGTGACCAACGTCAAGGTCGGCGACCGCATCCTGGCCAACACCGGCTCGGGCGGCATGGCCGAGGAGGTGCTGCTGCCGGCCAGCCGCCTGTGGCATATCCCCGATGCGATGCCGCACGACATCGCCGCGGCCTTCATCCTGACCTACGGCACGAGCTGGCACGCCCTGAAGGACCGCGCGGACCTGAAGGCCGGCGAGACCCTGCTGGTGCTGGGCGCGGCCGGCGGGGTCGGCCTGGCCGCCGTCGAGCTGGGCAAGGCGATGGGCGCGCGGGTGATCGCCGCCTGCTCCAGCCAGGAGAAGGTCGACCTGGCCATCAAGCACGGCGCCGACGCCGGCGTGGTCTATGAGCGCGGCCCGTTCGACCGCGACGGCCAGAAGGCGCTGGGCGCCCTCTTCAAGGAGGCCGGCGGCGAGCAGGGCTTCGACGTGATCTACGACGCCATCGGCGGCGACTACGCCGAGCCGGCCCTGCGCGCCATCGCCTGGGAAGGCCGCTACCTGGTGGTCGGCTTCGCGGCCGGCGACATTCCGAAGATCCCGCTGAACCTGGCCCTGCTGAAGGGCTGCCAGATCGTCGGGGTGTTCTGGGGCAACTGGGCCGCGCGCAATCCCGAGGCCTTCGCCAAGAGCATCGACGAGCTGCTGGAGCTCTACGCCCAGGGCAAGGTCAAGCCGCACGTCTCCGAGCGCTTCCCGCTGGAGCGGGGCGCCGACGCCATCGCCCACCTGGGCAGCCGCAAGGCGATGGGCAAGGTGGTCGTCACCATCGGCTGAACCGGCGCGCCGGAGGGCCTGCCCTCCGGCGTCACGAACGCGCTCGACGCCGCCCGCCCCGCCCTCTAGTTATCGCCGATCATATAGAACGCAGGGAGCGACACATGGCGGGGCGTCTGGACGGCAAGGTGGCGGTGATCACCGGCGGCGCATCGGGGATCGGGCTGGGGACGGTCGAGCTGTTCGTCGCCGAGGGCGCGCAGGTCGTGGCCGCCGACATCCAGGACGACAAGGGCGCGATGCTGGAGAAGCGTTTTCCCGGCAAGGTCGCCTACGCCCATTGCGACGTCACCGACGAGGCGCAGATCGAGGCGGCGCTGAAGAAGGCCAAGAGCGAATTCGGCGGCCTGGACATCCTGTTCAACAACGCCGGCATTTCCGACCGCATGACCTCGATCGCGGAGATCACCGCCGAGGGCTGGAGCTGGATCTTCGACGTCCTGGTGCGCGGCCCGGCCCTGGGCATGAAGCACGCCGTCCCGCTGATGCTGGAGCGCGGCGGCGGCTCGATCGTCAACACCGCCTCGATCGCCGGCCTGCAGGCGGGCTTCGGCCCCATCGCCTATTCGACCGCCAAGGCCGGGGTGATCCACATGAGCCGCGTGGCCGCCGCCCAGCTCTCGCCGCAGAAGATCCGCGTCAACGCCATCTGCCCGGGCCTGATCGCCACCTCGATCTTCGGCGCCTCGTTCGGCCTGCCGCGGGAGGTCGCCGACCAGATGGCCGCGCGGGTGGCCGAAAACGCCGCCGGCGCCCAGCCGGTGCCCAAGGCCGGCCTGCCCGAGGACATCGCCCAGGCGGCGCTCTACCTCGCCTCCGACGCGGCGGCCTTCGTCTCGGGCACGCATATCGTCGTCGACGGCGGCATCACCGTCGGCGGACGCCATTCCTGGGACGCCAGCATGGTCTCGCCCTTCGCCACCATCCTGGGCGACCTCACGCCGGTCCAGCCTTGAGTCTGGCGGCAGGCGGCCTTTCGCTGGCGGGAGGGCTCGACCCCGAACGCCTGGCCGGCGCCTTCGCGCGCCACGGCCGCCTGCACCTGCCCGGCCTGCTGCCGGCCCCCCAGGCCAAGGCGGTGGGCCAGGCCCTGGCCGGGGCCGTGCCCTGGCACAAGTCGATGCATGTCGGCGGCAAGGGCTACGACTTCGCGCTCGACACCCTGGCGGCCATGCCGGCCGACAGGCGCGCGGCCCTCGACGCGGCCTTCGTGGAGGGCGGCAAGAGCGGCTTCCAATACCAGTTCGACGCCTGGCGGCTGTCCGACGTGGTCGAGGGCGGCCAGCGCCAGGGCGGCGCCCTGGCGCCCCTCGAAGCGGTCTACGACCTGCTCAACAGCGAGGCCTTCCTGGGCTTCATCGGCGCGGTCGCGCGGGACGCCCGCGCCGCCTATGCCGACGCCCAGGCGACGCGCTATCGCCCCGGCGACTTCCTGACCGCCCACGACGACGACGTGGAGGGCAAGAACCGCCTGCTGGCCTATGTGATGAACTTCACCCCGGCCTGGCGCGCCGACTGGGGCGGCCTGCTGGCCTTCCACGACGCCGACGGCCATGTGGCCGAGGCCTATACGCCGAGCTTCAACGCCCTCAACATCTTCCGAGTGCCGCAGGTGCATTCGGTGACCCAGGTCGCCAGCTTCGCCGCCGGCCCCCGCCTCTCGATCACCGGCTGGATCCGTGAGCGCAGACCCTAGGCCCGCCCGTCCGCCGCTGGATCACAACGTCCACGGGGCCTTGTGGATGATCGCCTCGGCGCTCGGCTTCACGGCCATGACGACGCTCATCAAGTTCCTGGGCGACGACTATTCGGCGGCGCTGCAGACCTTCTACCGCCAACTCGCCGGCTTCCTCATACTGCTGCCGATCATCGTCCGGCGGCGCAGCGCCGCCTTCGCGACCACGCGGCCGGGCATTCTCATCTTCCGCTCGGCGGCCGGGACGCTGGGGATGATCCTGTCGTTCTACGCCTTCCAGAAGATGCCGCTGGCCGACGCCAACGCCCTGTCGTTCACCCGGACCTTGTGGCTGGTGCCGCTGGCGGCCCTGGTGGTGCGCGAGACGGTCGGCCCCTTGCGCATCGGCGCGGCCGTGGTCGGGTTCATCGGCGTGCTGATCATGCTGCGGCCGGGCGTCGGCGGGCCGTTCGCGATCGGCTGGCCGGCCCTGGCCATGCTGGCCTCGTCCTTCCTGTTCGCCCTGACCATCACCGGCATGAAGGTGATGACCAAGGACCACTCGCCCACCGTGCTGCTGGTCTGGTCGGCGACGCTCGGCCTGGTCATGGCCCTGCCCGGCGCCTTCCTCGACTGGCGATGGCCCGAGCCCGTCGACCTCGTGCTGCTGGGCGTCATGGGCGTGCTGGGGACGATCACCCAGGGCTGCTACATCAAGGGCATGGCCATCGGCGACGCCGCCGCCATGGCCCCGATCGACTACACCCGGCTGGTCTTCACGGTGATCGTCGGCCTGACCCTGTTCCACGAGGTCCCGAACGTCTGGACCGTGACCGGCGCGGCGGTGGTCGTCGGCGCGACCCTCTTCATCACCTGGCGTGAGGCCCAACTCGCCAAGGCGGCCAAGAGGGTGACCGTCAGGGGCTAGACGGCAGGCTAAGTGGTGATGTCGAGCCTCTTCAGCGCGCCCTCTCCGACATAAGCAACGCAGTCGACCTCAGTAGTCTTAGGCGGGAAGGCGCCCCATCGTCTTCCATGCCGGTCACTCCAATTCCCTGCGCTGGCACGAGTTGCAGAGCCAAATGCGGCTGAGAACCGAGCAGATGGTGACGACTCGTTTGGATTGAGGCATCCTGCGAGAGAACATCTCGGGAACATTTAATGGCCGGCGAACTCATCCTCTATCAAACCGATGATGGTCAATCGCGTATCCAACTTCGCGCGGAGGACGGAACCGTCTGGCTATCTCAGGCGGAAATAGCCGAGCTTTTTCAGACATCTCCCCAGAGCATCACCCAACACATCAAGGGGTTGATGGCTGAGAAGGAAATCGATGAGGAGGCAACTTGTAAGGAACTCTTACAAGTTCGATTGGAGGGCGAACGCAATGTGCGCCGCTCCATCAAGCTCTATAATCTCGATGTGATCCTG
>MEEW01000152.1:451-7099 GCA_001724985.1 Phenylobacterium sp. SCN 69-14 | reverse complement strand
TCACCGCCACGGTCGCGAACATGGCCGAGGTCGGATGGTGGGCCAGGGAATCGACCGTCCGGGCGTACCAGCCCATGAAGCCGGTCATCTCGCGCGGATCGCCGCGTTCGGACTTCTCGATCTCACGCAGATGCGCCTCGTCCACCGCCGCCTTGCGCCCGAAGATCGAGCCCAGCGCCGGGGTGAAGATCAGGGCGATGAAGATCGAGGCGCCCAGCACGTAGAACAGCGTCATGGGCAGGAAGCTCATGAACTTGCCGGGGATCGAGTTCCAGAACAGGAAGGGCAGGAAGGCGCACAGGGTCGTTAGGGTGCCGTTCAGCACCGGCCAGAACATGCGCTTGCCGGCCGCGGCGAAGGCCTCTTCCTTGGCCATGCCCTCGGCCATCTTCCGGTCGGCGTATTCGACCACCACGATGCCGCCGTCGACCAGGATGCCGACCGCCAGCACCAGGCCGAACATCACCATCTGGTTGAGCGTGACCCCGGTGGCGTTGAGCATCAGGAAGGCCAGCATGAAGCAGGCCGGGATCGCCGCCCCCACCATCAACCCCTGGCGGATGCCCAGGGTCGCCACGATGATCAGCATGACCAGGATGGTGGCGATGATCAGCCCGCTTTCCAGCACCACCAGGGTCCGGCCGATGAAGTCGCTCTCGTCGTAGATGTAGGAGACCTTGACCGTCTCGGGCCAGCGCTTCTGCTCCTCGGCGACGACCTTGCGGACCTCCTTCACCGTATCGAGAATGTTGGCGCCCGAGCGCTTGGCCACGTCGACCGAGAAGGCCGGCTGGCCGTTGAAGCGGGTGATGTAGGTCGCTTCCTTGAAGGTGCGGCGCACGTCGCCGATGTCGCCGACGGTGATCAGCCGGTCGCCGTTCTTCTTGATCGGCAGGGCCAGGATGTCGGCCGGCTCGTTGACCACGCCGGGCACCTTGACCGCGAACTTCCCGGCCCCCGATTCCAGGTTGCCGGCCGGGACGAGCTGGTTGTTGCGGCCGATCACCAGGGCCAGCTCGCCGGGGGAGACGTTGGCCGCCTCCATCCGCACCGGGTCGATGGTGACCTCCAGCAGCTCCTCGCGGCCGCCGTTCAGATAGACCTCCAGCACGCCGGGCGTGCCTTCCAGCCGATCCTGCAGGCTGCGCGAGATCTGGAACAGCGTGCGCTCCGGCGCGCCGCCCGACAGCACGATGCCGATGATCGGATCGCCCGAGGCGTTGGCCTCCTCGATGATCGGCTCCTCGGCGTCCGGCGGGAACTTGCCGCGGGCCAGGTCGACCTTGGCGCGCACCTCGGCCAGGGCCTTGTCCTTCTTGAAGTTGGCCTCGAACTCCAGGTTGACGATCGCCATGCTCTGGCGGGCGACCGCGTTCATCTCCTTGATGCCCTCGATCGTCTGCAGCTCGGTCTCCAGCGGCCGCACCAGCAGCCGCTCGGCGTCCTCGGGGCTGACGCCGGGATAGGGCACGACGATCGAGATGAACGGAAAGTCGATGTTGGGATTGGATTCCCGCGGCATCGACAGATAGGCGAAGAATCCGAACAGGCCGGCGATCAGCGTGACCGCCAGCACGACCTTTCGTCGCTTGATAGCGCCGTCGATCAAGGGTCCGATCATGGCCTCGTCTCCCGATGGAGCGGCGGGCGCGCCCTAGCGCGCCGCGGCCACCCGAACCTTCTGTCCCTCGGCCACATAGGACTGGCCGACGGTGATCACGCGCACCGGCCCCTTCAGGCCGGTCACCCATATGCCTTGAGGCGTTTCTTCCAGCACCTTGATCGGCGCGAACGCCACGGTGCTGTCGGCCAGCACGTAGCGGACGCCCTGGCGGCCGGCGGCGTCCAGCACCAGCGACGACAGCGGAACCAGGTGCGCCGGCCCCGCGCCCGAGCCGATCCGCACCTCCGCCGACAGGCCCGAGCGGGTCATCTGCGGATTGGCCACGGCGACCTCCACCCGATAGGTGCGCGTCTGGGCGTCGGCCTCGCGGGCGGCGTAGCGGACCTTGCCCGAAAGCGTCTCGCCGGAGGTCAGCTTGGCGGTGGCGTGGGCGCCGACCCTGACCTTGGCGGCGTCGGTCTCCGGCAGGTCGCCGACCACCAGCAGCGGATTGAGCTCGATCACCGTGCCGCAGGCCTGGCCCGGCGACAGATAGGTCCCGATCTCGGCGTCGCGCTTGTCGAACACCCCGTCGAACGGGGCGCGGATGCTCATCTGCTCGACGCCCAGCTCGGCCTGGCGTACGGCCGCGGCGGCGGCGTCCAGACTGGCCTGGTCCTGCAGCACCTGGGTCTGCGAGCGATAGCCCTTGGCCGCCAGCTCGGCCGAGGCCTTCTGCTGCAACTCGCGCGAGCGCAGGGCCGCGCGCGCCTGGTCCAGCGTCGCCTGGCGCGCGTCCAGGTTCAGGCGGCAGAGCACCGCGCCCTTGCGCACGAACGACCCCTCGACCGCCGGGGTCGCGGCGACCACGCCGGCGGTTTCCGACCGGACCACCACGCTGCGGGCCGATTCGGTGCGGCCGCGCAGGGCCGTCGCATATTCGCGGGCGACTTCCGGGGTCAGGGCGGCCTGGACGGTCGGGGGCGCATCGGCGGTCTTGGCCTCCGCCGCGCCCGACTTGCCGGCCCGGTTGACGATCGTCCCGATCGCGAAGGCGGCGACCAGCACCGCCAGCACCACGACCACGAACATGTACTCAGGCTTGAGTCGCATAAGAGCCGTTTCCCCCGGTACGCAGCTACGAAGTCGTGACTGCTCTTGGTCGCAGTCGTACGCCCGGGCCGCCGAATAGACTCATGAACTTCTGATGCCGCCGTTCTGCGAGCGCAAATGAAATCGCGGACAGGTCGACGTAAGAGGCGATATTGTGCCCCGGACGCCGCAGGATTGCAGCAAGCTGTCGCCTGCTCTTTAAAGAGCGCGGCAAGTCGCGCCCGTTTTTGGAAAGAAGGTCCGCCGCCGTGAGATATCTGCACACCATGGTCCGCGTATCGGACCTCGATGCTTCGCTCGACTTCTATTGCCACAAGCTGGGCCTGGTCGAAGCTTCGCGAATCGACAATCCCGCCGGCCGCTTCACCCTGGTCTTCCTCTGCGCTCCGGGCGACGAGGCCGCCGCCCGCGAAACCCGGGCGCCGATGGTCGAGCTGACCTTCAACTGGGATCCGGAGGACTACCAGGGCGGGCGCAATTTCGGCCATCTGGCCTATGCGGTCGACGACATCTATGCGGTCTGCCAGAGGCTGATGGACGGCGGGGTGACCATCAACCGCCCGCCGCGCGACGGCCACATGGCCTTCGTCCGCTCGCCCGACGGCATCTCCATCGAGCTGCTCCAGGCCGGGGAGCGCAAAGCCCCGGCCGAACCCTGGGCCTCGATGCAGAACACGGGCGCCTGGTGATGGCCCGCCTGGCCGGGCGCTGCGCCCTCGTCACCGGCGCGGCCGGCGGCATCGGCCTGGGCTGCGCCGAAGCCTTCGCCGCCGAGGGCTGCGACCTCGTCCTGCTCGACCTCGACGAGACCAAGGTCGCGGCCGCCGCCGCCGACCTCGCCGCGCGCACGGGCCGCGCCGTCCACGCCCTGGCCTGCGATCTCGCCGACGCCGAGGCCGCGCGCAAGGCGGTGATCCGCGCCGCCGCCCTCCTGGGCCGCATCGACGTCCTGGTGAACAATGCCGGCGTCCTGGCGGCCGGCGACATCCTCGACGCCAGCCTGGAGGACTTCGACCGCGTCCTGGCCGTCAACCTGCGCGCGCCCTTCGTGGTTGGCCAGACCGTCGCTCGGCACATGGTCGACGCGCGGATCAAGGGCTCGATCATCAACATGTCCTCGATCAATGCGGTGCTGGCGATCCCCAACCAGATCGCCTACGTGACCTCCAAGGGCGGCCTGGCCCAGATGACCAAGGCCATGGCGCTGGCGCTCGCCCCGCACGGCGTCCGGGTCAACGCCATCGGCCCCGGCACCGTCGTCACCGACATCCTCAAGGGCGTGATGCAGGACGAGGCGGCCCGCCGCCGCGTGCTCCAGCGCACGCCCCTCGGCCGCTTCGGCGAGCCGGAGGAGATCGGCCGCGTCGCCGTCTTCCTGGCCTGCGAGGATTCCTCCTACATGACCGGCCAGACCCTCTATCCCGACGGCGGCCGCCTGGCGCTCAACTACACCGTGCCGGTGGAGTAGGCCGCCTGAGGCGTCCCCGCGTGTCGCCCCGGAAAGCGCCTGGGCAGTCGAGCCGCCTCCCGATCCGCCGGTGTTCATGGGCCCCGGTCTTGCTTCGCAAACCGGGGTGACATTGACGCCGAGCGGCTCTCCCCATGAAGGCAGGGCTATCGCCTATTGGACGCCGCGCCCTTTTCCTCCCCCATCTAGATGGGGGAGGAAAGATCAGCCCCGGCCATATGCGATAGCTCTCCCCATGAAGGAGAGGGAGGGCTACAAGCCCGCCGATGTTGCGACTGACCGAACTGAAGCTGCCGCTCGGCCACCCGCCGGAGGCCCTGCGCGCCGCCGTTCTGGAGCGGCTGGGCCTGGCGGATGGCGACCTCGTCGCCTTCGAGGTGTTCCGCCGGGCCCACGATGCGCGCCGCAAGGCCGCGATCCTGATGGTCTATACGCTGGACGTGACGGTGCGGGACGAGGCGGGGCTCCTGGCGCGCCATGCCGGCGACCGCAACCTCCAGCCCACGCCCGACATGGCCTATCGCCACGTCGCCCGCGCCCCGGCGGGCCTCGCGCGCCGCCCGGTGGTGATCGGCGCCGGCCCCTGCGGCCTCTTCGCCGGCCTGATCCTGGCCGAGATGGGCTTTCGCCCGATCATCCTGGAGCGCGGCAAGGTGGTCCGCCAGCGCACCAAGGACACCTGGGACCTCTGGCGGCGCAGCAAACTGCACCCCGAATCCAACGTCCAGTTCGGGGAGGGCGGCGCCGGCACCTTCTCCGACGGCAAGCTCTACAGCCAGGTCAAGGACCCGCGCTTCCTCAGCCGCAAGGTGCTGGCCGAGTTCGTCGCCGCCGGCGCCCCGCCGGAAATCCTCACCGAGGCCCACCCGCACGTCGGCACCTTCCGCCTGGTGACCATGGTCGAGGCCATGCGCGAAAAGGTCGAGGCGCTCGGCGGCGAGTACCGTTTCCAGCACAAGGTCGAGGACTTCGACGTCGCCGAGGAGGGCGGGGCTCGCCGCCTGCGCGGCCTGCGCCTGGCCGGCGGCGAATATGTCGAGGCCGACCACGTCGTCCTCGCCCTCGGCCATTCCTCGCGCGACACCTTCCAGGTGCTGTTCGACCGCGGCGTCCATCTGGAGGCCAAGCCGTTCTCGCTCGGTTTCCGCATCGAGCATCCGCAATCCTGGATCGACCGCGCCCGCTTCGGCTCCAGCGCCGGCCACCCGGACCTGGGCGCGGCCGCCTACAGCCTCTCGCACCACTGTTCCAACGGCCGCACGGTCTACAGCTTCTGCATGTGTCCGGGCGGCACGGTGGTCGCCGCGACCTCAGAGCCGGGCCGCGTCGTCACCAACGGCATGAGCCAGTATTCGCGCAATGAGCGCAACGCCAACGCCGGCATCGTGGTCGGCATCGACCCGCAGCGCGACTATCCGGACCATCCGCTGGCCGGCATCGCCCTCCAGCGCCACTGGGAAGCCCAGGCCTTCGTCGCCGGCGGCGGGACCTACGCCGCCCCGGGCCAGCGGGTCGGCGACTTCCTGGCCGGCCAGCCGTCGGCCAGCCTGGGCGAGGTGATCCCGTCCTATCGCCCCGGCGTCACCCCGACCCACCTTTCGACCTGCCTGCCGGACTTCGCCATCGCCGCCATCCGCGAGGCCCTGCCG
This sequence comes from Phenylobacterium sp. SCN 69-14, assembly GCA_001724985.1. Taxonomy (GTDB): domain Bacteria; phylum Pseudomonadota; class Alphaproteobacteria; order Caulobacterales; family Caulobacteraceae; genus Phenylobacterium. The sequence continues at coordinate 1,266 of MEEW01000152.1, read as the reverse complement.
GTCTTCGCCCGCCAGATTCCCGGCTTCGACCATGCCGACGCCGTGCTGACCGGGGTCGAGACCCGCACCTCGTCGCCCGTCCGCATCACCCGGGGCGCCGATTTCCAGAGCCTCAACACCACCGGCCTCTTTCCGGCCGGGGAGGGGGCAGGCTACGCCGGCGGCATCCTCTCGGCCGCCATCGACGGCATCAAGGTCGCAGAGGCGGTGGCGAAAAGCCTGACCGCCTAATCGCCGGTCGGCGGATAGGCGTGGCGCCTGCCGTTCGGGTCCTCGACCTCGCCCTCGCCGACATAGTTGGGGCCGACCGGCGCCTTGCCGTGGCCGCCGGGGATGTCCAGCACATAGGTTGGCTGGCAGAGCCCCGAATAGGTCCCGCGCAGCGCCCGCATCAGCGCCTGGCCGTCTTCCAGGCCGGTGCGTAGGTGCGCCGTGCCGGGCGCCAGGTCGCCGTGGTGCAGGTAGTAGGGCCGGATTCGCAGCTCCACGAATGCGCGCATCAGGGCGCCCAGGGTCTGCGGGTCGTCGTTGACGCCCTTCAGCAGCACCGTCTGGCTCAGCATCGGCAGGCCCGCATCGATGATCTTCACGCAGGCCGCTCGCGCCGCCGCCGTCAGCTCGCGCGGATGGTTGGCGTGCAGGGCCACATAGACCGCCTTGCCCGCGCAGCGCAGGGCGCGGGTCAGTTCGTCGGTGACCGCGCCCGGATCGACCGCCGGGATGCGGGTGTGGTAGCGCACCACCTTCACATGCTCGATCTTCGCCAGCCGCGCCGACAGCTCGGCGATCCGCCGCGGCGACAGCACCAGCGGATC
>MEEW01000152.1:0-424 GCA_001724985.1 Phenylobacterium sp. SCN 69-14 | reverse complement strand
ACCTTCACATGCTCGATCTTCGCCAGCCGCGCCGACAGCTCGGCGATCCGCCGCGGCGACAGCACCAGCGGATCGCCGCCGGTGACGATCACCTCCCAGATCTGCGGCCGCGCGGCGATATAGGCGAAGGCGGCGTCCAGTTGCGCCGGCGTCAGGTTCGCCAGCCCCTCGGGACCGACCATCTCGCGCCGGAAGCAGAACCGGCAATAGACCGCGCAGGTGTGGGTCGGCTTCAGCAGCACCCGGTCGGGATAGCGGTGGACGATGCCCTCCACCGGGCTATGGGCGAAGTCGCCGATCGGGTCGGCCCGCTCCAGCGGCCCGGTCTCCAGCTCCTCGGCGCTCGGCATGAACTGCCGCGCGACCGGGTCTGCCGGATCATTCGGATCGATCAGCTCGGCCATGGCCGGCGTGATCGCCAGCG
>MEEW01000151.1 GCA_001724985.1 Phenylobacterium sp. SCN 69-14 | reverse complement strand
GGAGGGCTTCGAGCCGGTCGAACCGATCCTGGGCGCGCGGGATGCGCCGCTGTTGAGCCGAATTGAAGGGGCGATGGGGGAATATCGTGCCGCCATCGATAGTGGTGTGCCGGCCGACGAACTTACCGGGCGCGTGTCTGTCTTGAGTAGTCTTTTCGACGATGCCGAAGCGGCGCTTGCTCCCGATGCCACCGCCCGAGCATCCACCTTTGTCGGGGCATTCACCATACTGCTCCGCGAAGGTGTGGAAGCACTACTCATCATCGTCGCGATGGTCGCGTTTCTTCGCAAGGCCGAGCGGTCCGAAGCGCTGCGATACGTGCATGGCGGCTGGATTGGCGCGTTGGTGGGCGGGGCGGCCACCTGGGCGGTCGCCACCTATGCGATCGGGATCAGCGGTGCGAGCCGCGAACTGACGGAAGGGTTCGGATCGCTATTTGCTGCCGTCGTTCTGCTCTCTGTTGGCATCTGGATGCATGGCAAGGCCCAAGCCGATCAGTGGCAGCGCTACATTCGTGAGAAGATGTCCCGCGCACTGTCAGCCGGCTCCGGCTGGCTCCTGTTCGGCCTCGCCTTCGTCGTGGTGTACCGCGAGGTCTTTGAAACGATCCTGTTTTATGCGGCGCTGTCAGCGCAGGGGAACGGCGCGATGCTATTCGCCGGCGCTGCGTCGGCCGTCGGAGTACTCGGCCTAATCGCCTGGGCGATGCTCCGCTACAGCCGCACGCTTCCGATTGCGCAGTTCTTTCGCTACAGCTCATGGCTGATGGCCGGACTGACGATCGTTCTAGCCGGCAAGGGCGTAGCCGCGCTGCAGGAAGCCGGGTTCATCGACATAGCACCGCTCGCGAGCGTCCCGCGTGTGTCGATGCTCGGGCTGTTTCCCACCTGGCAATCGGTGCTGGTGCAACTCCTGATGCTTGCAGGTGTCGTGATCGGATTCGGACTCAATCGTCAGCGCGCAGCCCGTTGAGCGCGTGCGCGGCGACGCGAGTTGGCCGCACCAAAACCACTGCCCGATGCCGCCAAGGGTCCAGAGGTGCGACGGGCGGCTAGGGGCCAGCGTGAAGGATTAAGAGTCCTCTTTTTGGGGCCGGTCTGCACCGAAGTCGCCTTCTGCGCCTGCTCTGCTGAATCCCACCAAAGACGTTGCGGCGCCGGCGCCGCGGACGGAGTAACCGACGCAATCCCGAAAGGCGCTTTTGCTCCAGCAAACGGCGCCCATCGTAACACTGGTCATCCTATTCGCTGAATCGTTGCGAGCGCACTGCAAATCGTTGATTGGGGACGCATAGTTCAGCGGACTATCGGGCGACTCTCACTTTCGCACACCGGTGGCCCTGATAGGGATTCCACTGGCTCTCCAGAATCCTCGATAGGCACGTTCCGTCTCAACTCATCAAGCCATATGTCGGCTGTAGCGTCGGAAGGCATTCGCCAGTCGCCCCGCGGAGAGAGGCTTCCTCCTGAGACCACCTTGGGGCCGTTCGGCATGGCCGAACGCTTGAACTGACTGAGCTCGAAGAACCGGTAGAGAAATGTCGCGAGCCAACCCTTGATCTGGCTCAGATCGTAGCTGTTGCGGGCAGCGACAGGGAAGTTGGGCGGCCAATCGCCAGCCTTTGCATCGCGCCAGGCGTGCCAGGCGAGAAAGGCGACCTTGGACGGCCGTAGGCCAAAGCGCGTGATGTAGTAGAGGTTGAAGTCCTGCAGCTCGTAGGGCCCAACCTTGGCTTCAGTGCTTTGGAGGGCGCCGACCTCGTCAGCTGGGATGAGTTCTGGGGAAATGTCGGTCGCCAGGACCTCCAGGAGAGTTTGCGAGGCCTGCGCCTCGAACTGGCCGCTTGTTGCGGCCCACCGCACCAGGTGTTGGATAAGGGTCTTCGCCACCGTGCCGTTGACGTTGTAGTGGCTCATTTGGTCGCCGACACCGTAGGTGCACCACCCCAGAGCCAATTCCGACAGATCGCCGGTGCCCAGAACCAGGCCATTTCGCTGGTTGGCGGGTCTGAAGAGATAGTCCGTGCGCAGGCCTGCCTGAACATTCTCGAATGTCACGTCGTAGGTCGGTTCGCCCTTGGCGAAGGGATGGCCCAGGTCCTCCAACATGCGGCGCGCGGAGGGTCTTATGTCGATCTCTTCTCCGGTCACACCCAGCGCATTCATCAGCGCCCATGCGTTGGCCTTGGTTGCGTCGCTCGTAGCGAAGCCCGGCAGGGTGAAGGCCAGGATATTCGCTCGGGGTAGTTCGAGCGCATCGAAGGCCTTCGCTGCGACGACCAACGCATGTGTAGAGTCGAGACCACCCGACACGCCTATGACGATGCTACGGACCTTGGTCGCCCTGAGCCGCTTAACCAGGCCCTGCACCTGGATGTTGAAGGCTTCATAGCAATCCCTGTCCAGCCTCGTCGGATCGTTCGGCACAAACGGAAAGCGATCAATCTTCCGCCGTAGGCCGACATCCTCATAGTGGGGATGGTGGGAGAAGCGAATTCGACGGAAATGCCGTTCGGGATGCCCAGCGGCGACCGCTGCAGTGTTGAAGGTGGCCGTGCGCATTCGCTCCAGGCGCAGTCGCTCTACGTCGATATCGGCGATCGCCAACTGCGAATTCTGGGGAAATCGCGTCGTCTGGTCCAGCAACACGCCGAGTTCGTGGATTGTGGCCTGACCATCCCACGCCAAGTCCGTAGTGCTCTCACCAGGTCCAGCCGCGGAGTACAGGTAAGCGGCTTGGCAACGGATGGACTGGGAAGCACACAAAAGCGCCCTGTCATCGGCTTTGCCGACCACGATGTTCGACGCTGATAGATTGCAAAGGATCAGGGCTCCTGCGAGCGCCGCCTGTGAGGAGGGCGGCGTGGCGGACCACATGTCCTCGCAAAGCTCCGCGTGAAACGTGAAATCGGGCAGATCCTCGGCTTCGAAGATGACATCCGTACCGAAGGGGACAATCTGTTCGCCGAACCGCATTTCCAGGCCGGTCACACCTGCGCCAGGCGCAAACCAGCGATTCTCGTAGTATTCGCGGTAATTGGGCAGGAATGACTTGGGGATCACGCCGAGAATGCGACCTCGGCTGATGGCCACAGCACAGTTGTATACTCGGCCGTTGTGCGGCAGCGGCGCACCAACGAGCAGGACCGGGGCCAAATCGATGCTGGCGGCCGCCAGGCCGACGATTTCATCGCGTACTTGCTGCAGAAGCGCGTCCTGGAGCAGCAAATCGTCGATCGCATAGGCGGAGAGGCCAAGCTCCGGAAAGAGCATCAGATCCACGCCCGAGTCGTGGCCGCTTCGGAACAGCGCCAGGGTTTCTGCGGCGTTGGCCGACGGATCGCCAACAGATACGCGCGGTGTGCAGACGGCGACCCGGACGAAGCCGTGTTGGTGAATTGCGGCGAACCGGGCGGCGTTGGTCATTGGTTTCCTCGTCATTCGAGCAGCTAGCAGGCGCTGCAGGGCTCACCCCGCTCTCAACGCTGGCGCCTGGCATGCGAGATCAAGGGCGGTCCAATGGCCGCGGCCCAGGTGACGCGCAGCGTTCAGAAAGCGTCTCGATCACCCGACATTCGCCGGCAAGACCGTTGCAGCCGGCTTCAACCATCCGCTTCAGTTCGGAGCGAAGCGCCTGGAGTTGCGCGATCTTGCTTTCGACCGACGCCAGTTGCTCCTCGGCGAGTATGTTGGCGTCGCCGCAGGCTTGGTCTGGATCGTCGGCCAGGTTCAGCAGCGTGCGGATCGCTTCGATTGGGAAGCCAAGCTGGCGGGCATGCTTGATGAACGCTAGGCGCTGCGCTGCGCCGTCGTCGTAGACGCGCCGATCACTTGCTGTTCGACGCGGCTCCGGAAGGAGGCCGATCTGCTCATAGAAGCGGATGGTCGGAACCTTCACGTCCGCGGCCTTGGCGAGTTTTCCGATGGTCAGGGCAATCATGGCGCCTCCGCGTGACGCAGCGAAAATAGCCGCTTGATTCTCTAGTTACTAGAGGATGTAGGTTGGCCAAATGTCGAGCTGCTGCACTTTCCAAATGGCTGACGGAGCTGGCCGGTACGGCTGCGCTTCGCGTTGGACGGCGCTCGACTCTTACGGCGCAACGGTCGCCCTGGCGCGCGCGGGGGCGCCGGCACGGCGAGCTTCGCATTCGCCCTTGGCCTAGGAGGGGCGGTTGGTGCAGGTCTCGTCCTGGAGGCGCAAGATCGGGATGCTCCTAGCGGCCCTGGTCCTTAGCGTGCTCGCGTTCGGACCGGGCCTAGACGGCCTGCTATGCCGAGATGCTGGGAGCCTGAGCGCAGCCGCTACTGAAATGCGCACGTCAGTCGCCGCCGCGGATTCAGGCATTCCCGTCGGGCCTGAAAGCAGAGCTGGCGTTTGCTTCTTCGGGCACTGTCACCACGCTACGCCGTACATTCCGGCGCCGGCGGCCGCAGCATCGTTGCCGACCAACCTGACGAGCATCGCCCACCCGATCGTGCGGACCAAGGTGCTCACGTCGGATCCCAAGTTCAGCTTCATCCGCCCTCCTAGAGCCTGACGGGCCCGGGCCGACGCGCCCATTCCGTCACGTTCACGAGGGACATCATGAATTCCAAGTTTTGCAGGCCCCCGTTGGCGCGCCTGCTCCTCCTTGCCAGCTTGAGCACGGCGAGCGCCGCCATGGCAGAGCCGGCTCCTCCCTATGGCGCCCTTCTGGCGCAGGCGCGCATCAGCGCCCCGCGCCTGGCGGAGACTGAAGCCGATATCGCCCAGGCGCAGGGCCTAGCGCGCCAAGCGATGGTCCGACCAAATCCGATCCTGGGCGTCGAACTGGAGAACTTCTCCGGGTCCGGGCCCTATGACGGTCTTGATCGATCCGAAGCCACCGCGTCGATCGAGCAAACCCTCGAACTCGGGGGAAAGCGTTCGATCAGAATCGCGGCCGGGCAGGCCGGGGTCCGTGCTGCGCAGGCGCAGGCGGAGTTGGCGCGCGCTGAGTTTGCAGCTCAGCTCGCGGTCGCCTACGCCGAGGCCGAGGCTGCCGCCGCCAAGGTCGCCCAGGCTGAGGATGGCTTGATCGCCGCCGAGACCGACGCAAAGGCCGCGCGGGAGCTTGTCGATGCCGGCCGGGAGGCAGAGCTGCGCGCGCTGCAAGCGGCTGCGGAGCGGGATGCTGCGCAGGCCGAACGCGATCAGGCGCAGAGCGTCCGGGACGCGGCTTTCGCGAAACTATCGGCGCTCGCGGGATCGCCAACGCCATTCGATTCAATTTCCGAGAGTCTGTTGGTCCGCGCGCCAGCGGTGACAGCCAACCCTGACGCGACCGCGCCGGCGGTCCTGGCCGCACGCCTCGGGCGTGAAGCCGCCGCTGCAAGAGTGCGGGTGGAGGCGCGGCAGGCGGTTCCTGATGTGACGATATCAGCAGGCGTCCGCCAAATTCGGGAGGACGACTCGACCGCCTTCGTCGCGGGCATTTCTGCACCGCTCCCCCTCTTCGACCGCAATCGCGGCGCAACCGACGCGGCGCGCGCCGAACTGTCGGCGGCGGACGCGCGACTACGGCAAGCCGAGTTCGACGCGGTCGCTGACTTGCGCGCAGCCCAGTCGCAAGCGCGAAGCGCCGCCTCGCAGGCCGCCGCCGCGAGCGCCGGAGAGTCCGCCGCCGCCGAGGCCTATCGGCTGGCGCGGCTGGGCTATGAGGCTGGTCGATTGCCCCTTCTTGAACTGTCGAGTGCGCGACGCGCCCTGGTCAACGCCAGGATCCGCACGCTTGACGCCCGGCTGGCGCTCGTTCGCGCCGAAGCCGAGATCGCCCGGTTGACCGGGCGCACCCCCTTCGGAGCCTAGGATGCCGTTCGACAAGAAGACCCTTTTTACAGCCGCGGCGCTCGTCGCGGCGCTCGGTGCTGGCTTCGGGATCGCCAAGCTCTCTGATCGGCCCCCAGTCGCAGAGGCTGAAGCCGAAGCGGGCGAGGGGCATGCCGAGGGCGGCGGAACCGAGGTGAAGCTCACCGCCGAACAGGCGCGAGCAGCCGGAATCGCCATCGTGACGGTATCGCATGGAGGCGCAGGCGACCTGCGGCTGAGCGGGCGAGTTGAGGCGACGCCGAGCGCCCGGGCCGCCGTAGCCGCTCCGGTGTCGGGGGGCGTCGTGCAGCTTTTGGTCGCGCCGGGCGCGAGCGTCAGAGCCGGCGCGGGCCTGGCGGTCATCCGCAGCGCCGAGGGAGCCGCCGTGCGCGCGGAGTCCATAGCGAGCGGCGCGGAGGCCGATGCAGCGCGCGCGGCGCTGGCGCGTGAGGAGCGGTTGTTCAAGGCAGGCGTCACCGCGCGTCAGGATTGGGAAGCGGCGCGGGCCGCCGCCACACGCGCCAGCGCTGAGGCCGCCGCCGCGCGCGCCAAGGTCGCCGCATTCGGTACGCCGGGTGAATCGGGGACGACGATTGTTCGCAGTCCGATCGCGGGCGTGGTGACCAGCCTGCAGGTGGCGCCCGGCGGGTTCGTCGGTCAGGGCGGACCAGTGGCCGAGGTGACCAATCCAGCTCTGGTCGAGGTGGTGTTCAACGCGCCGGCGGAGGCTGCGGCCAAGCTTCGCGTCGGCGCGCCTCTGACCGTGTTGGGAGCAGATGGCGCAGAAACCAAGGCCGTCATCGCTGGAATTGCGCCGATGGCGCAGAACGCGACGTCGATGCGCTTCACGTGGA
>MEEW01000150.1 GCA_001724985.1 Phenylobacterium sp. SCN 69-14 | reverse complement strand
CTCGCGCGCGGTGATGCGCGACTACCCGCAGTACTACGGCTTCTTCAGCGCGAAGAACTTCACCTATCGCGGCGTGACCATGCGCAACCACAACGGCATGCTGAACACCATGCCGGGCGTGGACGGCATCAAGACCGGCTACACCAACGCTTCGGGCTTCAACATCGCGGTCTCGGGCGTGCGCGACAACCGTCGCCTGATCACCGTGGTGCTGGGCGCGCCCTCGACGGCCGTGCGCAACGACAACGCCGAAGACCTGATGCTGACGGGCTTCGACGTCATGGCCCGGCGCGACCGCGGCGAGAACATCACCATCGCCCAGAACCTGTTCGACCCGGAACCCTCCGGCCCCGTCACCCGTCCGTCGATCGCCCAGGGCGATGGCGAGCAGGACGGACTGAAGATCGTGCTGGCCTCCGCGCCCCCGCCCGCCTCGGCCTCGCGCACCAAGATCGTCGAGCCCGCCAAGAAGGGCGGCAAGTGGCTGGTGCAGGTCGGCGCCTTCAAGTCCAAGGCCGACGCCAAGGAGCAACTCGCCCTGGTCAGCAAGCGCTTCGGCAAGCACTTCGACGCCCGCCGGGGCCAGGTCGGCGACAAGGTCGGCGGCTCCTACCGGGCGCGTTTCTCCGGCTACACCGAAGCCTCGGCCCGCGACGCCTGCCAGGCGCTCAAGGCCAAGCGCCTGGCCTGCATGGTGATCAAGCCCACCTGAGGACGGCTATTTCTTCAGCAGACGATCCCTGGCCGCGTTGAGCTGCGCGGCCAGGCCGCTTGTTCCGCCCTTGTCGGGATGGGCCAGGCGCATCAGGCGCGCATAGGCGTCCTTGATCTCCTCCGACGAGGCCTCGGCCGACACGCCCAGGATCGACCGGGCCTCGGCCTCCCCCATTCGCTCGCGCGGCGCAGGCGGCGCCAGGCCGGTGCGGCGCGTGGACATGACCAGCCACAGGCCGACCACCACCAGCACGATCGACTTCCCCCAGCCCCCGCGCAGACCGACATAGGCGGCCGCAGCGAAACAGGCGATGGCGAAGGCGCCGGCCAGGAAGCGCCACTCCCGGCGCTTCAGGATCGGCTTGCCGCGGCCCAGCCACACGAGCAGCACCAGGGCCGCACAGCCGATCGCCAGATAGAGCATGGAACCTGCGCTATTGCGCCGCCAGCAGTTCGGCCGCGTCGCTCAGGCCCAGCGATTCCATCAGCGCCCGCAGTTCCTGACGGGCCGCCACGTGCTGCAGCGACATCGCCACCGGCCGGATGGTCGGCGACAGGTCGGCGACGGTCAGGCCGAAGGGGAAGAGCTCGCGATAGATCACCCGATCGCGCAGGCCGGGTCCGACGCGGAAGCCCACCCGGCGCGACAGGGCCTGCACCCGCTCGTCCAGGCGCTTGCGGTTGCGCGCTTCGGTCGGGGCGAGACGGTTGCGCAGCACGATCCAGTCGATCGACTTGCCGGTCTGCACGGCGCGCACCTTGCGGCTGTTCCAGACCGTCTCGGAATAGAGGCTGGGGCGCTTCAGATCGAGGGTGACCGGATCGACCACGCCCAGCATGTCGAAGTCGACGAAGCTGTCGTTCATCGGCGTGACGATCAGGTCGGCCAGGCCGTGGGCCGCGCGGCCGATGGCCGTATCGCTGCCGGGCGTGTCGATCAGCACGAAATCCGCCGCCTCGGCCGCCCTGCCGAACGCCTCTTCGAAACGCCCCACGGCCTCGTCGTCGCCGGCCTTGGCCAGTTCGGCGCCCAAGGGAAACTCCTCGGGGACCGGCGCGACCGCGCCATTGGCCGCGAGCCAGGCCCGCCGGTGGGCGAAGAAATGCGCCAAGGACTGCTGGCGGACGTCGAGGTCGAGCGTCGCGACCTTCGCTCCGCCATGCAGCAGCGCCGTGGCGATATGGATGGCGATGGTGGACTTGCCCGCCCCGCCCTTCTCGTTCCCGACGACGATCACCTTGGCTTGTGACATCGATCTCAACTCCACCACCGATTCGGCGACGATGCGCCGATTCCAATTCGTTAACAGGAACCTCTACGGCGACGCTGCGTCAACGCAGGTCGTCATGCGGGCTGTGGATGGAATGGACGCACACGCCGCGCCGCGCCATAAGCCCTCACCCTTCAGCCGAGAGCCCGCCATGCCCGAGTTCGCCATCGTCCGCACCGTCGCCGATCTCCGCGCCCAGGTCGGGGCCTGGAAGCGGAGCGGCCAGAGGGTGGCGCTGGTTCCGACCATGGGCGCGCTGCACGAAGGCCATCTGTCCCTGATCGCGCTGGCCAAGACCCGCGCCGAACGGGTGGTCGCCAGCGTGTTCGTCAACCCGACCCAGTTCGGCCCGAACGAGGACTTCGACGCCTATCCCCGCGGCGAGGCGCGCGACGCCGAGCTGCTGGCCGGCGCCGGCTGCGACCTGATGTTCGCGCCGGGGGTGGCGGAAATGTATCCACAGGGCTTTTCCACAAGCATCTCCGTGACAGGCGTCTCCGAGCCGCTCGACGGGGCGGCGCGCCCCGGCCATTTCAACGGGGTGGCGACCGTGGTGACCAAGCTGCTGCTGCAATGCGGGCCGGACGTGGCGGTGTTCGGCGAGAAGGACTACCAGCAGCTTCAGGTCATCAAGCGGCTGGTCCGCGACCTGGACATCCCGGTGGAGATCATCGGCGCGCCGACCTCGCGGCTGGAGGACGGCCTGGCCCGCTCCTCGCGCAACGCCTATCTCAGCGAGACCGAACGCGAGGTGGCCGGGCGGATGAACCTCGCCCTCTCCGAGGCCGTGCGCCGCCTGAAGGCCGGCGAAAGCGTCGAGCGCGTGGAGGCGACCGGCCGGGCGGCGCTGGAGCGCGCGGGCTTCCAGCGCATCGACTATTTCGAGGTCCGCAACGCCGATGACCTGTCGCATCCCGGCCCCGGTACCTTGAGCGGCCCCGGGCGCGTCCTGGCCGCCGCCGTCATCGGCAAGACCCGGCTGATCGACAACATGGCGGTGGAATAGCCGCCTACCAGGCGCCGGCCTCGCGAAGCTGACGCGCCAGTTCGGGCGGGATCTCGCCGTCCTCGCCGCCTTCGAGGTCGGGCGGCGCGTCCTTGCCGTCCAGATAGCGCCAGCCCTGGAAGGCGCGGCGCGGGGTCGGCGCCACCCGCACGATCCTCGGATCGACCGTCACTTCACAGCGCGCCGTGACGCCCTCGCCCACCGTATCGACCGCCAGGATTCGCTGGCGGCAGAGGATCATTCCCTTGAAGACGCGATAGAGCGACCCGCCCTCGAGCAGTTCGGACGCCCGCTTCGGGGTCTGCCGGGTATGCATGATCCAGGGGCGCGCCTGCTCGGCGTGCCAGTCGAGCAGGTCCTCGATCGTGTCGCAGCCCACGACCAGCTTGATCATGTGAAGCGGCATGAACCGGCCCTCAGAGCGCCCAGCTCGGCTTGCGCTTTTCGAGGAAGGCGCGCACGCCCTCCTGGCCTTCGGGGCTGACGCGGACGCGGGCGATACGGCGGGCGGTCTCCTCCATCACCTCGCCGATCGGCCGATAGGCCATCTCGTCGACCAGCGCCTTGGACTCGGCCACCGCTTCAAGGCCGCAGGCCATGATCTCCGCCGCCAACCGCTCGCGGGCCGCCTCCAGCGCCGCAGCGTCCGCGACGACTTCGGTGACCAGGCCGGCCTTCTCGGCCTCGGCGGCGTCGAACACCTTGCCGGTGGCGAACAGGCCCCGCGCCCGCCGCGGGCCCACGGCGGCGACCACATAGGGGCTGATGGTGGCCGCGATCAGGCCGAGCCGCACCTCCGAGAAGCTGAACTTCGCATCCGCCGTGGCGACCGCCAGGTCGCAGGCCGCCGCCAGGCCCGCCCCGCCGCCGAAGGCGCCGCCCTCGACCAGGGCGACGGTCAGGGCCGGAATGTCCCAGAGGCTCTTGAACATCCTGGCCAGTTGCATGGCGTCGTCGCGATTGTCGGCCTCGGAGCGGTCGGCCGCCTCGCGCATCCAGTCCAGATCGGCGCCGGCGCTGAAGGTGCCGCCCGCGCCGCGCAGGAAGACGATGCGCACGCCCTCGGCCCCCTGCAGGGTCTCGAAAGCCTCGTGCAGGGCGGCGATCAGCTCGGCGTTGAAGGCATTGCGCCGCAGCGGCCGGTTCAGCACCACGGTCGCCACGCCCTCCGGCGTCGCCTCCAGGTGAACCAGCTTCGACGCCACGTCGCTGTCGGGCGCCGCGACCAGCGGATCGGCGATGGGATTGGTCATGTCTGTCGGCTCCTGCGCTTTCTCTTCCACGCCGAACCCTGGCGAAGGGTCGGCCAAGCCATAGCCCCGCGCGGCCGTCCAAGCTAGGTTGGTGCGACAGGTCGGGCCGCGACATCGCGTTCTGGATTCAAGATGGGTGGAGCGGGTTCCGATCGCAAAGCCGGATTCACTTTTGCGGGCGGCGCTCTAGGTGGTCAGCCTTCCCGATATTCCGACCGACTCGGCGCTGGCGCGGCTGTTCTACGAGGAACGCAGCCAGGGCGAGGCGACCTGGTTCTCGCTGCCCGGCGGGGCGACCCTGTTCGAGGCGGGAGAGCCGGCCGATCACCTCTATTTCGTGCGCGCCGGGCGGCTGGGCGCGTTCCGCAAGGAAGAAACCGGCGAGCTGCAGTTCCTGGGCGTGATCCGCCCCGGCGAACCGGCCGGCGAGATGTCGCTGATCGCCGGCGCGCCGCATACCGGCACGGTGGTCGCCCTGCGCGACTCCGAGATCTTCGCCCTGCCGCGCGAGGTCTTCTTCGAGGCCTGCGAGACCGACGCCCACGTGATGACCGAACTCGCGCGGCTGATGATCCTGCGAAGCCGCCAGGCGGCGACCAAGACCGCGGTCGGCACGCCGTCGGTCTTCGGCTTCGTCTCCACAGGCCCGCCCCTGGCCGTCCGGCCGATGATCGACAAGATCGCCCATGAAGTCGGCAAGCTCGGCTATTCGGTCACCGTGGTCGGCGTCGAGGCCCAGCACGCCCCGACCGAATGGTTCTCCGAGGTCGAGCGCGACTACGACTACGTCCTCTATGTCGCCGAGGCCGAGGATATCGGCTGGAAGACGGTGGTCGGCCGCCAGGTCGACCGGCTGTTCCGCGTCGCGCGCGGCGACGCCGCGCCCCCGGCGGACGGCCTTCCCCACAACGAGCCCCTGCAGGCCCAGGGCCTTGTCGACCTCATCCTGGTCCAGCCGAAAAGCCGCCAGGCGCCGCAGGGATCGCAGGCCTGGGTCGATGCGCTGAGCCCGGCGCGCCTCTTCCATCTGCGCCGCGACCAGGGCGAGGATCTGCGGCGCATCGCCCGGCTGCTGACCGGCCAGTCGGTCGGCCTGGTGCTGTCCGGCGGCGGCGCGAGGGCCTACGCCCATGTCGGCGCCATCCGCGCCCTGCGCGAGCGCGGCGTGCCGATCGACTTCGTGGGCGGGGTCTCGATGGGCGCGATCATCGGGGCCGGGGTGGCGATCGGCTGGAACGGGCCCGAACTGGACCACCGCATCCGTGACGCCTTCGTCGACACCAGCCCGCTGGATGACATCGCCCTGCCGCTGCTGGCCATGACCCGGGGCGAAAAGGTCCGCGACCGGCTGGCCAAGCATTTCGACGACATCCAGATCGCCGACCTCTGGCTGCCCTTCTTCTGCGTTTCGTCGAACCTGACCACCGGCGTCTACCAGCTTCACCGCAGCGGCCGGCTGCGCGACGCCCTGCGCGCGTCGATCTCGCTGCCCGGCGTGCTGCCGCCGGCGACGACGGCCGACAACGCCGTGCTGGTCGACGGGGCGGTGATGAAGAACTTCCCGGCCGACCTGATGCGCGCGGCCCAGCCGGGCCCCATCGTCGGGGTCGATGTCAGCCGGGGCCGCTCGATCACCGCCGACGACGTGGCGAGGCCCGAATCGGTCTGGCGATGGATCCGGTCGGGCCAGTGGCGAAAGGGGCCGCCCATCGTGTCCTTGCTGATGCGGGCGGCGACGGTCTCCACCGGCCGCGACCTGGCCGCCGCGCGCGAGGCGACCGACGTGCTGGTCACCCCCGACCTGACGGGAGTCGAAATCCGCGACTGGTCGGCGTTCGAGCCCGCGGTCGAGGCCGGCTATCGCGCCACGATGGACGTGCTGGACAAGCTCGACCGCCCGGTCACCGAGCTGCGGCGACGCCCCAGCCGGCACGAAGCGGCCCTGACCTTGCAGGCGGCCGGTTGATCGAAACGATTGCAGGCCGCGCCAGCCTCGCCCATATTGTGATTCCTGTTCAACAGCTGAAAGGAGGTGGTCCGGTGTCTCATTGTCATCATCCGCAATCGGAAGTCGCGGCACGGGTCGCCGCTTACGAGGACTCCAAGTAAGCGCCGAGTTGCGAACCGCCTTGCGGTTCCGACAATGGAAGGGCCGGTTTCCGAATGGAGGCCGGCCCTTTGTCTTATCTGAAACCCTAGAATCCGACGCAGGCCGGCTGGGTGACCAGCAGCACCGACTCCTGATGGAAGCGGGCCTTGTAGGCCTTGCGCACGTCTTCCAGCTTGCGGTTCGCCTCCGGGCCGTTGGGCAGGACCAGGACGACCACCTTGGCCGCCTCGCGGATCAGCCTGTTCTCCTCGCCCTTCCACTGGCCGCCGCCGTCCATGACCGTCAGGCCGTTGGGGAAACGCGGGGTCAGTTCCTCGTCCACGAACTTGCGGAAGTCCGCGTTCGATACGCCTGGCTTGCCGCCGATGTTCTGG
>MEEW01000149.1 GCA_001724985.1 Phenylobacterium sp. SCN 69-14 | reverse complement strand
CTCCCCCAGCGGGGGAGGAATTGTTGCTCACCGCCTCTGCCTCGACCGAGGCGATGATGATCGGCAGGTTTGCTTCGACGAAACCGAACAGGCGCTGGTGGGCCGCTTCGAAGGCGGCCTTGGTCGCTTGGAGCGGGCCGAGCGGGGTCGGCAGTTCGGCGTCGGCGCCGTCGTAGCGCAGGCGCAGGGTGAGGCGGACCTCGCCGGCGTCCGCGCCCTGTTCGGCCAGGGCGGCGCGGGCGGCGGCCTCGGCTTCGGCGGCGGCGGCCTGGGCGCGGGCGAGGCCGGCTTCGTCCAGCACCGCGTCGAGCCCGACCTGGCGCAGGCTGGCGAGCTGCGCCTGGCCGATGCCCCAGGCCGAGAGCACGCTGCCGTAGCGCGGACAGATCACCTGGGAGGGGCCGAGCGCCTCGGCCACCTCGCAGGCGACCTGGCCGGCCGCGCCGCCGAAGGCGGTGAGGACGTGGTCGCGCGGGTCGAAGCCGCGCTCGGTGGAGATGCGGTCGACAGCCCGGGCCATCTGCTCGACGGCGATGGCGAGGAAGCCTTCGGCGGCGGCCTCGACGCTGGGCGCGCCCATCTCCTGGGCCAGGCGGGCGATGGCCGCGCGCGAGGCGGCCGGGTCGAGGGGCGAGGCGCCGTCGCGGCCGAAGATCGCGGGGAAGAAACGCGGATCGAGGCGGCCGAGCACCAGGTTGGCGTCGGTGACGGCTGCCGGGCCGCCGCGGCCATAGGCGGCTGGGCCGGGGTCTGCGCCGGCGCTCTGCGGCCCGACCCTGGCGCGCAGGCCGTCGAAGAAGAGGATGGAGCCGCCGCCGGCCGCGACGGTCTCGATATCGAGCATCGGGCTGCGCAGTTTCACCCCGGCGATGCGGGCGATGTCCTTGCGCTCAAGCGAGCCGGCGTAGCGGCAGACGTCGGTGGAGGTGCCACCCATGTCGAAGCCGAGCGCCTGGCGCGCGCCGGCGATCTGCGCGCTGCGCGCCACCCCCACGACGCCGCCGGCCGGGCCGGAGACGATGGCGTCACGGCCACGGAAGGCTTCGGCGCGCACCAGGGCGCCGGCCGAGGTCATGAAATAGAGCGGTGCGCCGCCGACCGCGCGGGCCACCTGTTGCACATAGGCCTGGAGGATCGGGGTCAGGTATGCGTCGGCGACGGTGGTCTCGGCCCGCGGCACGAAGCGGGGCAGGGGCGAGACCTCGTGGCTGAGCGCGACGAACTCGAAACCGGCGGCGCGGGCCAGGGCGCCGGCGGCTTGCTCGTGGGCGGGGTTGAGGTCGGCGTGCAGGAAGGCGATGGCCGCCGAGGTGAAGCCCTCGGCCCGAGCCTTGGCGAGCGCGCGCGCCAGGGCGGCCTCGTCCAGGGGCGTGACGAGCGCCCCGTCGGCGGCCAGGCGCTCGGTCGCCTCGACCACGCCGGCGTGCAGGGGCGCGGGGCGCGCGATGTCGAGGGCGAAAAGGTCGGGGCGGGCCTGGTCGCCGATGGTCAGGGCGTCGGCGAAGCCGGCGGTGACCACCAGCAGGGTCCTGGCGCCGGCCCGCTCCAACAGGGCGTTGGTGGCGACCGTCGTACCCATCTTGATCGCGGTCACGCGATGGGCGGGGAAGGGATCGCCCGGCGCGGCGCCCAGCACGCGGCGCATGGCCTCGACCGCGGCGTCCTCGTAGGCCGGGGAGGCCGAAAGCAGCTTCAGCGAGGTCTCTTCGCCGTCGCTCGCCTGGGCGATCACGTCGGTGAAGGTGCCGCCGCGGTCGATCCAGAAGCTCCAGAGCCTGTCCAAACCGTAACCTTTCCAGGGGCGATATGCGTTGTCAGGACCGACTCGGGGTCTTACAGCTTTCGATACTCCCATGAGCTTCTGGCGCAACATCGCTGGCTTGGCCGTCCGTCGACCCGATGCGGGGGACTGCGCCGATTGCCCCTCGGTCCGTCCGGGGGAGGACCCGGCGTTCTCGACGGCGGTGACGGCGCTGGGCGCCAAGCTTGCCAAGGCCGACGGGCGGGCGAGCGTGGGTGAATTCGACGCCTTCGCCCAGGTCTTCACCCCCGATGCGGCCTCGGAGCGGAACATCCACCGGCTCTACGACCTGGCGCGGCAGACGACGCGCGGCTTCGAGAGCTATGCGCGGCGGCTGGCCAAGCGCTACGCCGGCTGCCCGACCCTGCTGGAGGACGTGCTGGACGGCCTGTTCCATATCGCCGGGGCCGACGGGGCGGTGACGCAGGACGAGCTGGAATATCTGGAGCGGGTGGCCGAGCTGTTCGGGTTTTCGCCCCTGACCTTCCGGCGGCTGAAGGCGGTGCATCTGGGCCTGGGCGCCGACGATCCCTATGGCGTGCTGGCCATCGCGCACGACGCCTCGGACGGAGAGGTGCGGGCGGCCTGGAAGGCGGCGCTGTCGGAAGCGCATCCGGACCGCGCCCGCGCCCGCGGCCTGCCCAGCGAATTCATCGAGGTGGCCGAGGCCAAGTCCGCCGCCCTCAACGCGGCCTTCGACGACATCATGCGCGAGCGGCGGGCGATGGCGCTGGAAGGGGTGGCATGATGCCGCCACTTTGTAGTGATTTGTCTGGTTTGCGTTGACGCCGGGGATCGCCCGGCGGAATTATCCGTTCAGCCGTAACAAGCGGCGCCCTTGAGGATGCTCATGGTTCGCGAATTCGCCCGCAAGCATGGATCGGCCCTTCGCGGCCTCGCCGTCGTCGGCGGGGCTCTGGCGACCGCCGCGGCCGTGGCGGTGGGCGCGGTGCTGGCGGTGTTCTTCGCCGCGACGGTGGTGGTGATCGCGGTCATGGCCTCGGCGCTGCTGGCGCTGGCGGGCCTGGCGCTGCGGGCCAAGAAGGCGCGGGCCCAGCGCGACGACGGAGTGATCGAGGCCCGCCACCTGGGCGGCCACCACTGGGTCGCCTATGGCTGGAACGAGCGCCAGGGGCGCTGAGGCCCAGATGTCCGCGAACAGGGCGGATATCCAGGTCCGTGACCGCAAGGCGCGACGAGGGGTGATGGAAGCTATCAGCCGTCAGGCCGCCGAGAAGGCTGTCGCAGGGGCCGAGGCCGCACGAAGTCAGGACTTCCTCTATGACGCCGAAGGCTTGCCAGAAGCGCCCATTGCGGATGCTTCGGTCGGAGCTTGCCGAGGCTGATCGCGCCTACTAACGTCCGTTCAAACAATCGTTGGAGGAACGGCATGATCGGCGTGGTGGCGACCTTGAAGGTGCAGGACGGCAAGCAGGCGGAGTTCGAGGCGATCTTCACCGAGCTTTCCAAGCAGGTCCGCGCCAACGAGCCGGGCAATATCGTCTACCAACTCACCAAGAGCCGCAGCGACGCGACGGTCTACAAGGTGCTGGAGCTCTACAAGGACGAGGACGCCCTGAAGGCCCACGGCGGGACCGACTATTTCAAGGCCGCCGGCGCCAAGATGGGTCCCTGCATGGGCGGGCGGCCCGAGATCGAATACCTCGACGGCGTGGGGTAGGGCCATGGACCTGGAATTCTCCAAGGAAGACCTGGCGTTCGGCGAGGAGGTCCGCGCCTTTATCGCGCAGGCCTTCGACGAGGACATGCGCGCCCACGCCGCCCAGTCGAAGAACGGCCATATCGACAAGGCTGGCCAGGTCCGCTGGCTGAAGCGGCTGCACGAGAAGGGCTGGATCGCCCCGGACTGGCCTGCGGAATACGGCGGAACCGGCTGGAGCCACGCCCAGAAGTACATCTTCGACATGGAGATGGCCCTGGCCGGCGCGCCTTCGACCTCGAACATGGGGCTGAAGATGTGCGCCCCGGTGGTGATGGCCTTCGGCACGCCCGAGCAGAAGGCCCAGCACCTGCCGAAGATCCTTTCGACCGACGCCTGGTGGTGCCAGGGCTATAGCGAGCCGGGCTCGGGCTCGGACCTCGCCTCGCTGTCGCTGAAGGCCGAGCGGGACGGCGACCACTACGTCCTGAACGGCTCGAAGATCTGGACGACCTACGCCCAGTGGGCCGACTGGATGTTCTGCCTGGTGCGGACCTCGAACGAGGAGATCCGGCAAAAGGGCATCTCGTTCCTGCTGCTGGAGATGAACACGCCCGGCATCACCATCGTGCCGCTGCCGACCCTGGACGGCCCGCCCGAGGGCGACCAGGAGATCAATCAGGTGTTCTTCGAGAACGTCCGGGTGCCGGTCTCCAATCGCATCGGCGAGGAGGGGCAGGGCTGGACCTATGCGAAGTACCTGCTGCAGTTCGAGCGGGGCAATCCTTATGCCGCGGGCCTGACCAACCAGCTCAACAAGGTGCGCAAGATCGCCAGCCTGGAAGCGTCGGACGGCGGCCGGCGGATGATCGACGATCCCGATTTCCGCAAGAAGCTCAGCGAGATGCAGATCAAGGTCGACACGCTGAACGCCACCGAGCTGCGCATGTTCGCGGCCCGTAGCGCCGGCGAGGCGATGGGCGCAGCCTCCTCGATGCTGAAGCTGGAGGGCAGCCAGGCCCAGCAGGCGGTGACGGAGCTGGCCCTGGAGGCGGCGGGGCTCTACGCCCAGCCGTTCGTGCGCGACACCTGGGCCGAGATCCGCGGCGAGCGCAACGAGCCGCGGGCCGGGCCGGACTATGCGGCGACCATCGCCCCGACCTATTTCAACTACCGCAAGACCTCGATCTATGCGGGGTCGAACGAGATCCAGCACAACATCATGGCCAAGATGGTGCTGGGGCTGTAGCGGGCGGTTTCTGCAGGTTGCGGGGTGTCCGTAACCTGCTGAAAACATTTGAAAAGACTGTTTCGCGCAATTTCGCGAAACATCACCCAGTCGCCCTTGTCCGTGACCTATCTGTGACCTAGCTAGCGCTCAGGTCACAGATGGACGGGGCATGGCGGCGATCAAACTCACCACTTCATTCTGCGAAGGCGCGAAGGCGGAGGCCGGCCGCCAGGTAGCGTTTCCTGATCGGGACGTCAGAGGCTTGGAGCTTCGGGTTTCGGGCGAGGGGCGCAAGAGTTGGAGCTTCCGCTACCGCACACGGCTGGGTCGCCAGGGCCGTGTAACGCTCGGCGCTTACTCCCGTGACTTCGGTCTCTCGGCGGCTCGCGCGGAGGCGCGGCGGACCCAGGTCATCGTCGATGCTGGGGGTGACCCGGCCGAACAGCGCCGAACCGCCCGTGTAGTCGCTCAGACCGAGCATGTGCGAACGTTCGGCGATCTGGCTGAGGCCTACTTCGGCGCGACTGAGAAGGGGCGCTATCGGCCGAAGCGCGCAACCAGCCTTCGCAATGAGCGGGCCGTCTATCGCGTCCACATCGAGCGCGCGCTCGGTCGGCTGACGCTGGAGACCGTATCTCGAAGGACGGTGAAGGCTGCGTTGGAGCGGATGCTCGATACCGGCGTGACGTCCCAAGCCGTGAAGGCCCAGGCCGTCATCAGGCAGATGCTCAGCTATGCGGTCGATATCGAGCGGCTTCCCTACAACCCGATCGGGGTGATGGCTCCTGTCATCGCCGAGAACGCCCGTAGCCGCGTCTATTCGGACCAGGAACTACGAGACATTTGGACCGGGGTTGGGGCGCCCGAGCAGCTTGCCATACCCGATGAGATCGCTGCTGGCCGACGCGATGGCAATCGGGTGGCGGTCGGACCCGCGATGCGCTTGGCGCTGAGGCTCTCCTTCCTCCTGCTCCAGCGCCGATGCGAAGTGTTGGGGATGGCGCTGGATGAGCTCGATCTGGAGCGTGGCCTCTGGAGCATTCCGGCCGCTCGGATGAAGTCGAAGCGCGCTCACGTCGTGCCGCTCCCACCACACGCGGTGGCGACCATCCGGGAAGCGATCGAACTCAATGACGGACTGCAAACGAGCCTTGTATTCCCCAGCCGGGTCGATGCGAGACGGCCGATGCATGGGTCCTCCATGAACCATGCGCTTGCCCAGGTGCTCGCGGCGCGCGGTATTCAAGACGGCACGATCCACGATATTCGCCGGACCGGCTCGACGCTCATGACCAGCGAGCGGCTCGGCATTTCGCCATTCATCCGAAGCAAGATCCTCGGGCACAACGACGCCGGCGGCGGCGCCAAAGTCTCCGCGACGCACTACGACGCAAATTCCTATCTGCCCGAGAAGCGGCGTGCGCTGGAACGGTGGAACGAGTTGCTCGCCGAGATCGTGTCGAAAGGGGAGGGGAGCGCTACGTAGGCGCCCGATCATCCATAGGCGCCGCTTTCGATCTGCTCGTCTCGCTACGGTCGCCCGCGAAATGTCCAGCGCTCGATAGATGTCAGTAGGGCGGGACATCTGCTCGAGGATGGTCCTTGCATCTTGAGCCTTGAAATCCGTGATCCAGGCGATCCGCTCAACCGGTAAAATGTCAAAGGCCCGGCGGCTAATCGGCCGGGCGTCTTGTTGGCTCTGCGCGGGCATCGATGCTCAGAGTTGCCCCACAGTCAGCGCGGGCGTTTCGCGAGAGGCGAGTGCGGTCTACGCTGACAGGATAACCACTGTGGCGACCGCGACCATGAGGCCAATGCCACCCAGGATTCTATAGATCGCACGATCGATCTCGGCACGAAGCGCAGCTTCAAGAGGGGTATTCATCGGAAAGCCTCACGATGGCGGAATCTGGCGATGCGGCCTAGTCTTCGGCTAATAGGATTTCCCAACTTGGCGGACTCCACAAGGTTGCCACCGTCTCGAAAGTCCCTGCGCGCTGGACCGGAGCGCGCGCCACTCGCCGGCACGGCCCAGCC
>MEEW01000148.1 GCA_001724985.1 Phenylobacterium sp. SCN 69-14 | reverse complement strand
GTGCATGCGTTCACCCTTCAAGGGAACGGGCAAGCCGGAACCCTTGCGCGGCGATCTGCAGGGCTGGTGGTCGCGCCGCATTACGCTCGAAGACCGCCTCGTCTATCGCATCGCAGGTAGGGGCGAAGTCCAGCAACTGGAAATCGCCCAATGTCGATTCCACTACTGAGGTAGGGCGGCGGTCAGATCGAGTAGTCGAGCTCGCCTTCCAGCCAGGCGACGATCTTCTCGGCGGCGTCGGCTGCGGTCATGGCGGTGGTGTCGATGACGATCTCGGCGTTCTCGGGGGCCTCGTAGGGGCTGTCGATGCCGGTGAAGTTCTTGAGTTCGCCCGCCCGCGCCTTCCGGTAGAGGCCCTTCACGTCGCGTTGCTCGGCGACCGACAGCGGGGTGTCCACATAGACTTCGACGAAATCGCCTTCGGCCTGCAGTTCGCGCGCCATGCGCCGCTCGGCGCGGAACGGCGAGATGAACGAGACCAGCACGATCAGGCCGGCGTCGACCATCAGCTTGGCGACCTCGGCCACCCGGCGGATGTTCTCGACCCGATCCTCGTCGGTGAAGCCGAGATCCTTGTTGAGGCCGTGGCGGACGTTGTCGCCGTCGAGCAGATAGGTGTGGCGCCCATCCGCGTGCAGGCGCTTTTCGACCAGGTTGGCGATGGTCGACTTGCCCGAACCGGAGAGGCCGGTCAGCCAGACCACGCGGCCGCGTTGGCCCTTGAGGGCGGCGCGCGAGGCCTTGTCGACGTCCAGCGCCTGCCAGTGGATGTTCTGGCTGCGGCGCAGGGCGAAGTGCAGCATGCCCGCGCCGACCGTGCGGTTGCTCAGCCGGTCGATCAGGATGAAGCCGCCGAGGTCGTGGTTCTCGGCATAGGCGTCGAAGGCGATCGGCGCATCGAGCGAGAGGTTGCAGACCCCGATCTCGTTGAGCTCCAGCCGCTTGGCGGCCAGGCGCTCCAGGGTGTTGACGTTGATCTTGTACTTCGGCTCGGTGACCTGGGCCGACACCACCCGCGCGCCGACCTTCAGAAGATAGGGACGGCCGGGCAGCATGGCCTCGTCGTCCATCCAGACCAGGGTCGCCTCGAACTGGTCGGCCACCGGCGGCGGCGATCCGGCCTCGGCGATCACGTCCCCGCGCGAGATGTCGATCTCGTCGGCCAGGGTCAGGGTCACCGACTGGCCGGCGACCGCCACGTCCAGGTCGCCGCGGAAGGTGACGATACGCTCGACCGTGCTTTCGCGGCCCGAGGGCAGGGCCTTGATCCTGTCGCCCGGCCGGACCGTCCCCGACGAGATCAGACCCGAGAAGCCGCGGAAATCGAGGTTCGGCCGGTTCACCCACTGGACGGGCATGCGGAACGGCTTTTCCCGCTGGTCGTCCTCGACCGGCAGGCTCTCCAGCAGAGGCATCAGGGCCGGGCCATCGTACCAGGGCGCAGCATCGCTGGCGGTGGTGATGTTGTCGCCCTTCAGGGCCGACATCGGGATGGCGGTGTAGTCCTTGATGCCGATCTGAGCGGCGAAATCGGCGTATTCCTGCAAGATCGCGTCGAAAACCTGCCGATCCCAGCCGACAAGGTCCATCTTGTTGACCGCCAGGATCACGTGGCGGATGCCGAGGAGGCTGACGAGATACGAGTGCCGCCGCGTCTGGGTCAGCACGCCCTTGCGCGCGTCGATCAGGATGACGGCCGCGTCGGCCGTCGAGGCGCCGGTGACCATGTTGCGCGTGTACTGCTCGTGGCCGGGCGTGTCGGCGACGATGAACTTGCGCTTGTCGGTCGAGAAGAAGCGGTAGGCGACGTCGATGGTGATGCCTTGCTCGCGCTCGGCGGCCAGGCCGTCGACCAGCAGGGCGAAGTCGATGTCGCCGCCTTGCGTCCCGACCTTCTTGGAGTCCGCTTCGAGGGCGGCGAGCT
This sequence comes from Phenylobacterium sp. SCN 69-14, assembly GCA_001724985.1. Taxonomy (GTDB): domain Bacteria; phylum Pseudomonadota; class Alphaproteobacteria; order Caulobacterales; family Caulobacteraceae; genus Phenylobacterium. Next base: position 4,977 of record MEEW01000148.1, on the reverse strand, counting down.
GGTCCTCGAAGATCATCTTGGAATCGTAGAGCAGGCGGCCGATCAGGGTCGACTTGCCGTCGTCCACCGACCCGCAGGTCAGGAACCGCAACAGGCTCTTGCGCTCGTGCGCGGCGAGATAGGCTTCGATGTCTTCGGCGATGAGGGCGGACTGGTGGGCCATACAGTTAAATCCGCTCATTCCCGCGCAGGCGGGAACCTAGACGGCCCCTCGGCGCGTACCTCATTGATTCAGCTTGGGTCCCCGCCTGCGCGGGGATGAGCGGAGGTCTCAAAAGTAGCCCTCCTGCTTCTTCTTCTCCATCGAGGCGGCCTGGTCGTGGTCGATCATCCGGCCCTGGCGCTCGGAAGTAGTGGTCAGCAGCATTTCCTGAATGATTTCAGGCAGGGTGGCGGCGGTGCTTTCGACTGCGCCGGTCAGCGGATAGCAGCCGAGGGTGCGGAAGCGCACCGACTTCTGCATCGGGACCTCGCCCTCGCGCAGGGGCATCCGCTCGTCGTCGACCATGATCAGCGCGCCGTCGCGTTCGACCACCGGACGGACGTCCGAGAAATAGAGCGGCACGATCGGGATCTGTTCGAGGTGGATGTACTGCCAGATGTCCAGCTCGGTCCAATTGGAGATCGGGAACACCCGGATGCTCTCGCCGGGGTTCTTGCGGGTGTTGTAGAGCCGCCAGAGTTCGGGGCGCTGGTTCTTCGGGTCCCAGCGGTGCTGGGCCGAGCGGAACGAGAAGATGCGCTCCTTGGCGCGGGACTTCTCTTCGTCGCGGCGCGCGCCGCCGAAGGCCGCGTCGAAGCCATACTTGTCGAGCGCCTGCTTCAGGCCCTCGGTCTTCCAGATGTCGGTGTGCAGGGCGCTTCCGTGGTCGAACGGATTGATGTTCCGCGCCACCGCCTCGGGGTTCTTGTGGACCAGGAGTTCGAAGCCGAGCTCCTTGGCCATGCGCTCGCGCATCTCGTACATCGCCCGGAACTTCCAGGTGGTGTCGACGTGCAGCAGCGGGAATGGCGGCTTGGACGGATAGAAGGCCTTGGCCGCCAGATGCAGCATCACGGCCGAGTCCTTGCCGATGGAATAGAGCATGACCGGGCGCTCGGCCTCGGCCGCCACCTCGCGCATGATGTGGATGCTCTCGGCTTCCAGGCGCTGGAGATGGGTCAGGGTTTCGGGGGCGATGACCGGCGCCGGCGCCTGCATCAGGGCTGTACCTTGCACGTGAACCTCGGGCCGCAGCCTGGAAATCTAATGACGAAATAGCCGCCTGTCGCTGGCGATGCGACATGCGGTTTGGCCCTGGCCGAGGAATTACGGGACGCGGCGGCCGCTGACGATAGAGTTTTCCTGACAGGAGGCCGAGGAAAATGGCGGCGTCCGAAAGTCGCGGATCACCCGGCGGCCATGTCCGAAAACCGCGAGACAGCCGCTGCGCCAAGGCCGATGATCGCTGCATGGATATGGACGACGACGCCTGTTACCGCGCCTTCCAGATGCGCGACGCCCGCTTCGACGGACGCATCTTCTGTGGTGTGAGGAGCACCGGGATCTATTGCCGGCCGATCTGTCCGGCCAGGACGCCCAAGCGCGAGAACATGCGGTTCTTCCGCTCGGCCGCCGCGGCCCAGGAAGCGGGATTTCGGCCTTGCCTGCGCTGCCGGCCGGAGACTTCGCCCGATCTCGGCTCCTGGCGTGGGACCTCGAACACCGTCTCGCGGGCGCTGGCCCTGATCGAGAGCGGGGCGCTGGATGGCGGCGATGTTGAGGCCCTGGCGGAGCGGTTGGGTGTAGGCGAGCGCCAGCTTCGCCGGCTGTTCCAACAGCATCTGGGCGCCTCGCCCGTGGCGGTGGCCCAGACGCGCCGCGTGCTGCTGGCCAAGCAATTGATCCACGAGACCCGTATGCCGATGGCCGAGGTCGCCCTGGCCGCTGGCTTCGGCAGCGTGCGGCGCTTCAACGAGACCTTCCAGCAGCTCTTCGACCGCCCGCCGGCCAAGCTCCGCCGGCTGGGCGGGGCCGAGATCGCCGCGGGCCAGGGCGGGGCTGTCGCCATTCAGTTGGCCTATCGCCCTCCCTACGATTGGGAGGCGATGATCGCGTTCCTGGCCGCTCGCGCCATTCCGGGCGTGGAGAGTGTTCGGAACGGCCGCTACGCCCGCACCCTGGCGGTGGGCGAGGCGCGCGGCGTGGTGATGATCGAGCCGGGCGAGGGGGCGAGCCTGCGCGTCACCCTGCGCTTTGCGAAGGTCCAGGCCTGGCCCGCCGTGCTGGCGCGCGTGCGCCGAGTGTTCGACCTGGCCGCAGACCCGGCGGTGATCGCCGTCCATCTGTCGGAAGACCCGGACCTAGCGCCGATGGTGGCCGCCCGCCCCGGCTTGCGCGCGCCCGGCGCCTGGGACGGCTTCGAGTTGGCGGTGCGCGCGGTGCTGGGCCAGCAGATCACTGTGCACGCCGCGCGGATGCTGGCCGGCAAGATCGCCGCATCCTACGGATCGCCGCTGGAAGACGAGGCGGCCAATGCGCTGGGCCTGACCTGCTTCTTCCCGACGCCCGAGCAACTGGCCCTGGCCGATGTCGAGACCCTGGCCATGCCGCGGGCGCGTGGGCGGGCCCTGGTCGGCCTGGCTGGCGCCGCCGCGACCGACCCAGACCTGTTCGGCGCGCGCCGCAGCCTGGACGAAGCGGTCGCGGCCCTGCGCGCCTTGCCGGGGATCGGCGAATGGACCGCCCAGTATATCGCCATGCGCGCCCTGCGCGAACCCGACGCCTTCCCCAGCGCCGACATCGGCCTGATGCGGGCGCTGGAGGGGCCGGATGGCCGCCGCCCCACCGCCGCCGAACTGTTGGCCCGGGCCGAGCGCTGGCGGCCCTGGCGCGCCTATGCGGCTTCCCATCTCTGGGCCGCCGACCCCAAGAGCCCCACGGACGCCAAACATGTCGAAGCCGCCTGAAACATTGATCCTCGAGCGTCTGCCGACCCCCGTCGGCGAAGCGATCCTCGTCGCCGATGCGCAAGGCGTCCTGCGCGCCTTCGACTGGACCAGCCACGAGGCGCGCCTGCGCCTGCTGCTGCGTCGGCAAAACCCGCCGACGACGCTGGTCGAAGGCCGTGCGCCGGCCGTGATCCGCGAGGCGGTGGACGCCTATTTCGCTGGAGACTTGACGGCGCTGGCCGCGATCTCCTGGCGCACCGGCGGCACCGACTTCCAGCGCAGCGTCTGGACCGCGCTCTGCGCGATCCCGGTCGGTGAAACCGTGACCTACAAGCAGCTTGCCGAGCGGATCGGACGGCCCAGCGCGGTCCGGGCGGTGGGCCTGGCCAACGGCGCCAATCCGGTGGGCGTGGTGGTCCCATGCCACCGCGTCATCGGCTCGGACGGGAGCCTGACCGGCTATGGCGGCGGGCTGGAGCGCAAGCGCTGGCTGCTGACCCACGAAGGGGCGAGTTTCCGCGCAGCGGCCTGACGCCCGGCACATGACCGAAATTTCATGTTCCGCCGCATCGCTGGCCGCAGGCGACTGTCGTATAACGATGCTCGCCGGAATCGTATCGGACGTATGGGAGAGCTCCGATGCAGACCTTGACCGAAATCGTCGCCGCCGTGGTCGTCTCTTCGTCGGCCGCCGCCTATTCGCATTTCGGCGTGACGCTCGAGGCGCAGCAGGTCGAAAAACCGGCGCCGGCCGAACGCACCATCGCGCGCACGACCCCGCCGCGTAACGCGCCGCGCGTGGCGTCCAAGGCCGGCAAGGGGACGGTCATGGTCCGCGAGGTCTGTCCCGAGCAGCGCGCGCGGATGGTCCCGGCCTGACCTCTCGCCGCAGCCCGCGCGCAGATTGGGCCCGATCAGTGCTTTGCGCGGCCGATGTTCATCGGTAATCCTTCGCCCCTGGGTTTAATGACGGGTTGCGGGCGTCGGGGGCGCGCGGACCCGCAGGGCTGGGAAGGCCGCTTACACGGGCCATGAAGATCAAGAAGCGGCATCAACCTTTTGATTTTCAATCGCTTGACGGCGAACCTTCGGCGGCCGCGGAAACGCCGCCGCCGGCTGGCGAGCCTTCATTCGCCTTCGCCGCCCCCCCGGTCGGCGAACTGGCGGTCGAGGCGAAACCCGCCACCCCGTCTCAGACCTCGAGCGACCCACAGGGCGCGGCCCCGCCCGCCGTGGCCCGCACGGCCCTGACCCCGATCGGCGCCGGGGAGCCCTCGGGATGGCCGGTCTATCTCACCGCCCTGGTGGTGTCGGTGTTGTGGGCCTGCGCGCCGATCGCCTTCGCCTGGGGGTATCGCCGCTCGATCGCCCCGTTCGACTACGAGCCCTTCGCCGTCCTGGTCTTTGCAATGCTGGCGATCGGCCCGGCGGCCCTGGTCTGGCTGTTGGCCTACATGGTCCGTCAGGGCCAGAAGCTGGCGGCCGAGGCGCGGCGCGCCAAGGCGCTGGCCGACGAGCTGGTCACCCCGGCCCTGGCGGCCGGCGCCCAGGCCGCCGACATGGTCCAGGCCGTGCGCGACGAGATCGTCCGCGCCAGCGCCGCGGCCCAGGAGGCGACGGACACCATGGTCGTGCTGCGCCAGGCCCTGGCCGGCGACAGCGAGCAACTGGCCGACGCCGCCGCAGGCGCCGCCCGCACGGCCAGGAGCCTGACCGAAACCCTGGGCCGCGAACGCAGCGAGCTGAGCAGCTTGGCCCAGACGCTCGACGCCCAGTCGGCGGCGGTCGCCGACGCCATCGCGCGGCAGGCCAAGATGGTCGGCGAGGCCTCCGATCTCGCCGAGGCCCAGCTTCGCGAGGCCGAGGCGTCCCTGGCCGCGCGCGCGGCCGATCTCGCCGCCGCGGCCGGCGAGACCAGCGATGCGGCCCGGGCGGCCGCCGAGGACCTGACCCGCCATATCGCCCGGCTGGAAAACGCCGGCCTGGGCGTCACCGAGCAGATCGGGGCGGTGGAAAAGGGCCTGAGCGAGCAGCGCGCCGGGCTGA
>MEEW01000147.1 GCA_001724985.1 Phenylobacterium sp. SCN 69-14 | reverse complement strand
TCCCCCGCTGGGGGAGGTGGATCGGCGCAAAGCGCCGAGACGGAGGGGGCCGCCCGAGGGGCGGTCCCACCCACAGCCGCAACCATCAGTAAGGCCCCCTCAGTCGGCTACGCCGACAGCTCCCCCAGCAGAGGAGCAATTTCACGGCGCCGGCGTCGGCGCCAGCTTGCGCTTGAAGAAATCCAGCGTCGTGAGCGCCCGGTGCAGGCGGTGGGCTTGCGTCCAGCCGGCGCGGTGGCGCAGCCCCGGATAGGTCATCATCTCGAACGGCGTGGCGTTCGCCTGCAGCGCCGCCATGGCCTTGGTCGCATTGTCGAAGGTCACGTTGTCGTCGGCCATGCCGTGGATGATCATCAGCGTGTCCGGCTTCAGCCGCCCAAGCCGCGCGGTCACCTCGGCGTTCGCATAGCCCTCGGCGTTGTCGGCCAGCGTGCCCATGAACCGCTCGGTGTAGTGGGTGTCGTAGAGCGACCAGTCGACCACCGGCGCCCCGGCCACGCCCGCCGCATAGGGCGAATCCGGCGCGGTGAGGGTCATCAAGGTCATGTACCCGCCGTTCGACCAGCCCATGATCCCGATCCGGCCAGCGTCCACATAGGGCAGCGACTTCAGATATCGGGCGCCGGCGAGCTGGTCGTCGACCTCCACCACGCCCATGCGCCGGTCGATGGCTGTCTTGAAGGCCACGGAGCGATTGGGCGTGCCGCGGTTGTCGATGGAGAACAGGATGAAGCCGGCCTCCAGATAGAGCTGGTCCTCGGGCTTCATCCACGCCCTGTCGACCAGGGCGCCGGCCGGGCCGCCATAGACCTGCACGATCACCGGATAGGTCTTCGCAGGATCGAAGCCCGGCGGCGTGACCAGCGTCCACCACAGGTCCTGGCCGTCGGCGGCCTTGAGCGTTCCGAACTGCGGCTCGCGCAGGCGCGAGGCATAGGGCCAGTAGGGATGGCCCTGCGCCAGCCGGTTCTCCTCGATCCAGCGCACGCGCGTCCCATCGGCCTTGTAGAAGGCCGTCTGCGGCGGGGTCTTCGGATCCTGATAGGTCGCCGCGAACGCCTTGCCCGACCTCGCCACGGAGGCCGTCCACCAGCCGTCGCCCGAGGTCAGAGCCTTGGGCTCGCCGGGCGTCTTGTACGACACCTCATAGATCCGCCGCTCGATCGGCGCGGCCTTGCTGGCGCCGAAGATCGCCACGCCGCGCGCCTCGTCCACGCCCTCCAGCGCGTCCACCGGCCAGTCGCCGGACGTCACCTGGGCGATCAGCCGGCCGTCGGGGGCGTAGTGGTAGAGGTGCCGGTTGCCCGACCGCTCGGACGACCACAGGAAGCTCCCGTCCTTCAGCGGCCTGAAGTCGTCGGTCAGCTCGATCCAGTGCGGCGACTCCTCGGTCAGGATCACCCGCGCCGCGCCACTCGCCGGATCGACCGCCAGCAGGTCGAGCCGTCGCTGGTCGCGCCGCTCGCGCTGCACATAGAGCGTCTTGCCGTCCCTCGCCCAGTCGACGCGGGCCGTATAGATGTCGCGCTCCGGCCCCAGCTCGACCTTGGTCCGCGCGCCCGTGGCGACGTCGGCCACATAGAGCTCCACCACCGCGTTCGGGCGGCCGACCCGCGGATAGCGCTGGCGCACGATCGCCGCGCCGCTCGCATTGACGTCCAGCCGCTCGACCACGTCGACGCCGGTCTGGTCGACATGGGTCAGGGCGATCTTCGTCTCGTCCGGGCTCCACCAGTAGCCGGTGGAGCGGCCCATCTCCTCCTGGGCGATGAACTCGGCGGTGGCCCAGCTCTTCAGCTCCTCGCCGCCCTGGGTCAGGGCGCGCTCGGCGCCGCCCGCCGCCGGCATGACATAGAGGTTGTCGGCCCGCACGAACGAGACGAACCGGCCCTTCGGCGAGACCTTGGCGTCGATCTCGTCGGCGTCGGTGGCGGTGAGCTGCGTCACCTGCCCGCCGGCCATCTTGTAGAGGAAGAGGTCGCCCTCGACCGGGACAAGGATGAAGCGGCCCTGCTCGTCCCAGGCGTAGTCGACCACGCCGCGGGTCTGCACGCCCTGGCGCTCGCGGCGGCTCTTCTCGGCCTCGGACAGCGCCTTCTCCTGCGGCGCCAGGCTGCGCGCGTCGATCAGCAGCCGCGGCGCCCCCCCGGCGACATCGGCGATCCAGAGGTCGGTCATCCGCTGGTCGTCGGCCCTGGCCCGCAGATAGGTCACCGCCGACCCGTCGGGCGAAACCTTCACCCCGCGCGCCAGCGGCCCCGACAGGTCGGGGTCGGCGAACACCCGCTCGGGGGTCAGCTTCTCCGCATGCGCCGCGCCGAAGGTCATCAAGGCCGCCATCGCTCCTGCCGCCGCCCATTTCATCGAACGCCCCCGCACAGCGCCGGTCAGGACCGGTAGTCCCCGTTGATCGCTACGTACTGCTTGGTCAGGTCGCAGGTCCACATGGTCGCCGAGGCGCGGCCGACGCCGACATCCACCGACACCTCCAGCTCCTGGTTCTTCATGTAGGCGCTCATCTTGTCCTCGTCGTAGGTCGGCGAGATCAGCCCGTCCTGGGCCGCGACCAGCGGTCCGAACATCACCTTGATCCGGTCGCGGTCGATCGGCTCGTCCGCCCGGCCCACGGCCATGACGATGCGGCCCCAGTTGGCGTCCTCGCCGGCGAAGGCGGTCTTGACCAGCGGGCTCTCGCAGATCGTGCGGGCGATCTTGCGGGCGCTGGCCGAACTGGCCGCTCCGGTGACGGAGACCTTCACGAACTTGCTGGCCCCTTCCCCGTCGCGCACCAGTTGCAGCGCCAGGTCCAGCAGCACGCTCTCCAGCTTCACGCGGAAGTCGGCCAGCCGCCGGTCGCCGGCGCGGGTGATGTTCGGCGCGCCCGACTGGCCGGTGGCGAACAGCATCAGGGTGTCGTTGGTCGAGCGGTCCCCGTCCACCGTCACCGCATTGAAGGTGTTGCGGGTGTAGAGATTGACCAGGGTCTGCAGCGCCGTCGAGGAGATCGAGGCGTCGGTGACGACGAAGGCCAGCATGGTCGCCATGTCCGGCGCGATCATGCCCGACCCCTTGCAGATGCCGGCGATGCGCACCTTCTCCCCGTCGATGGTCGCCTCGGCGTAGGCGCCCTTGGGGAAGGTGTCGGTGGTCATGATCGCCTGCGCCGCCCCGGCCCAGCCGTCGTCGGTCAGCCGCGCCTCGACGTCGGGCAGGCGCTGGACGATCTTGGCGTCGTCCAGCAGCACCCCGATCACCCCGGTCGAGGCGACCATCACGTCGCGCTGACGGCAGTCGAAGCGTTTGGCCGTGGCCGAGGCCACCCGCCGCACCGCATCGGCCCCCGGCTTGCCGGTGAAGGAATTGGCGCAGCCGGCGTTGACCACCAGGGCCCGCACGTCCGCCCCCTTGGTCATCTCCAGGTGCTTGCGGCACCAGTCGACCGGCGCCGAGCCGACCCCGTGGCGCGTGAAGACGCCCGCGCCCGAGGTCCCCTTGACGAAGCGCATCACCATCAGGTCTTCGCGCTCGTGCTTGTAGAAGCCCGCACGGCCGGTCGCGAGCTGCACCCCGGCGATCGGCGGGATCTTCGGGAACGGGACGGCCAGGGGCGAGACGGGCAGCGCGCCCTTGGCCGGCTTGGCGGGCTCGGCCTTGGACGCGGCTTCCGGCTTCTGCTTGGTGGTGGCGCGCTTGATCGCCCGCTCCAGCGCCTCGACAGGCTTGGCGGCGGCTTCCAGCGCCTTGCCGGCGGTGGACTTCTTCTCGGCGGGCGCCGGCTTGGGCGCGGGGGTCTTGGTCATGGCTTGGCGGCCTTGGCTGGGGCGGTCGCGGAGGGGGCTTGCGGCTGGGTCCGGGGGGCGTCGGCCGGTTCCTGCGGCTGCCCGGGAACGTCCTGGGGCTGGCCGATCAAGGTCTGGACCTTCGCCTTGCTTCGCAGCTTCTCCAGCAGGTCGCGCACCTGGTCGTAGGTCAGGAACCGCACGATCTGCGGCCGCGCCGCCTCGAAGGTGATCGGCTGCTCCAGCCGCTTGTCCTCGACCTTCAGGATCGCCCAGCCGCCCTCGATGGCGAACGGGCCGACGATGTCGCCGGCCTTCGCGCCCTTCAGGTTGGCGGCATAGGCTTCGGGCATCACGTCGGTGGTGAAATAGCCGAGGTCCCCGCCGTTGAACCGGGTCGCCGCGTCGGTGGAGCGCTCCATGGCCAGGGCCTCGAACGAGGCGCCGGTCGAGATCAGCTTGGCGACCGCCTGGGCTTCGGCCTCGGTGGCCACCACGATCTGCCGGGCGCGGAACTCCTCGGACTGCTTGGCCAGCTTGAGCTGCTCCTGATAGAGCCCGCGGATGGCGTTGTCGGTGACCGCGTCGGTCACTACGCTCTCGACCAGCATGTCGCCCAGGATGCGCTCTCGCGCCGCGGCCAGCCGCTTCTCGGCGGCCGGCTCCTTGTCCAGCTTTCGCTTGATCGCCTCGGCCGCCAGCAGCTTCTGGTCGACCACCTCGTCCAGCACCCGGCGGAAGAGGTCGGAGGAGACGTCCAGCGGCTCGCCCTCGCCGATCAGGCCCTGGGCCACCGCCTCGCGCTTGACGTCGGAGGCCCAGACCGTCTGGCCGTCCACCTTGGCGACGGCGGTGTCGCCCGGCTGGGGCGCTGTGTCCACGCCGCCCCGGTCGCCGCAGGCGGCCAGGGCCAGGGCGGCCGCGATGACCGCCCCAGCCAGCGCCAGGGCGTTCGGGATGCGGCGGAAAGTCGGTTTCGTCATGTTCGACGCACCTCGAATGCGAGAAAGAGCCCGCAGGTCTTCGCCCGTCCCTAGCCAACTCGGCGCGGGGATGCAAAGGTCGCGCCCGATCACAAGGCCCCGGGGACCGGATAACTGCCCCGTCGGCATCATTTCTGGAGGAATCATTTCATGACGCGGGAAGCCGTAATCGTTTCGTACGCCCGGACGGGTCTGGCCAAGTCGGGTCGCGGGGGCTTCAACATGACCCCGACCGTCACCATGGCCGCCCATGCGGTCAAGACGGCGGTCGATCGGGCCGGCGTCGACAAGGCGACCGTCGAAGACGTGATCCTCGGCAACGTGGCCCATGGCTCGGGCAACCTCGGCCGCCAGGCTGCGCTGCTGGCCGGCCTGCCGATCACCACCTCGGGCGTGACCGTCAACCGCTTCTGCTCCTCGGGCCTGCAGACCATCGCCACCGCCGCCAACTACATCCGTAACGACGGCGCGGACGTCGCGGTCGGCGCCGGCGTGGAATCGCTGTCCTTCCCGGGCGGCGGCGCGGGCGGCTCGGACAATATCGACAAGAACCTGATCGCCCAGTATCCGGCGATCTTCATGCCGATGATCGACACCGCCGACATCGTCGCCGAACGCTATAACGTCAGCCGCGAGGCCCAGGACGAATACAGCCTGGAAAGCCAGAAGCGCATGGCCGCCGCCCAGCAGGCCGGCAAGTACAAGGACGAGATCGTCCCGCTCGCGACCAAGATGAAGGTCGTGAACAAGGAAACCAAGGAAGAGAGCATCGTCGACTACGTGGTCGACCGTGACGAGTGCAACCGCCCTGACACCACCATCGAGGGCCTGCGCAAGCTGCAGCCGGTCCGCGGCGAGGGCAAGTTCATCACCGCCGGCAACGCCAGCCAGCTCTCCGACGGCGCCGCCGCCGTGGTGCTGATGGAAGCCAAGGCCGCCGCCAAGGCCGGCGTCGAGCCGCTCGGCGCCTTCCGCGGCTGGGCCGTCGCCGGCTGCGCGCCCGACGAGATGGGCATCGGCCCGGTCTTCGCCGTCCCGCGCCTGCTGGAACGTCACGGCCTGAAGATCGACGACATCGACCTCTGGGAGCTGAACGAAGCCTTCGCCAGCCAGTGCCTCTATTCGCGCGACAAGCTCGGCATCGACCCGGAAAAGTACAACGTCAACGGCGGCTCCATCGCCATCGGCCACCCCTACGGCATGACCGGCGCGCGCCTGACCGGCCACATCCTGCTGGAAGGCAAGCGCCGCGGCGCCAAGTGGGGCGTGGTGACCATGTGCATCGGCGGCGGCATGGGCGCCGCAGGCCTGATTGAAATCTACTGATTTCATTCAGGCCGCCCGTCGGCGCCCATCACTCAAGAAGCCCGAAACCGCTCCTCGCGGTTTCGGGGGGCGCCGCCGGGCTCATCGAAATCTACTAAGACTTGAAAACGGCCCCTTCCCCCGCTCATCCCGGCGATAAGCCGGGATGAACGATGAACGGGGGAAGGGCCGCGCCTACTCCCGCGACATCCAGGCCGCGACATCCCGCTGGGCATGCAGTACGCGCCAGACGTCGATGTCCCCGGCGGCGGAGCGGGAACCGATCCGGAAATGAGCGAATATTTGCGCCGCCTTGCGATGGCGCATATGGATTTCGACGAATTCCGGTCGCTGCTGGCGAAGCGTTTCCCGAAGGAGCGCTTCCTGATCGTTCAGTACGGAGACCATCAGCCGATCGCGACGCGGACGCTTCTCGGCTTCGATAAAGGCGCGGCGGCCGAAGACATTCAGCTCACACCGGAAAGCCCTGGCCTGCTGACCTATTATTCGGTCGATGGCGTCAACTACGAGCCGCCGCCGCTGCCGGACGAGGATGTCGTCGAGGTGCCGTATCTCGGGACAATCCTGCTTAACGCGGCCCGGCTCCCGCTGCCGCCGTCGTACCAGGCGCGGCTCGAACTGATGCGTCTTTGCGACGGGCGCTATTACACCTGCGCGAAGTCGAAAAGCATTCTGTCGTTCCACCGCCGTTTGATGGATTCAGGACTGATCGACGGCCGATGACGCGCCATTGACCATGTTCGGAGCCATTGCCCGGATTTTGGCGCTATGGCACGTTTGCTCTTAAAGTCCGCCACAGAACCTCGTTCCAGAAAAATCCGGCGGCA
>MEEW01000146.1 GCA_001724985.1 Phenylobacterium sp. SCN 69-14 | reverse complement strand
GACAGCGGCGCGCAGATCGAATAGGTGATGGTGTTGCCCGGCTCGATGAACATCGCGCCGCCGCCGGAGATCCGCCGCACCACCTCGATGCCGTGGCGCTGCGCGGCCTCCATGTCGACCTCGTTGCGCAGCGACTGGAAGCGGCCGATGACCACGGCCGAGGAGGCCCATTCCCAGATGCGCAGCGTGGGCGGGCGGTGGCCGGCACCGACCTCGTGCACCAGCACGTCGTCCAGCGCCATGTGCAGGCTGGGGGATTGCGGCAGCGTGTGGATCAGTTGCCAGTCGTGGTCACGCCATTCGCTGCGCATCATGCGGTGTCTCCATCCAGGGCGCGGCGCACCGCGATCGCGATCGCCTGCGCCGAAAGGCCGTACATCATCACGTCATGGGCAAGGCCGTGCTCGATGGCTGCGGCGAGCTCGGTCTCGCCGGCGTTCCACGGCTGGCCCTCCAGCGCGCGGTTGATCGCTACCAGCGCGCTGTCCGGTTCCAGGAAGAAATCCCCGCTCACCTGCACGTCGGCGAGCCGGTCGTCGCGCACCTGCAGGTCGACCACCACCAGCTTGCCGCCGGGCATCTTGTATTCGCCGTGCATCCATCGTCCTCGTGCCGCCCACTGTCGTGGCGCGCAACGGGGCAATTTTGCCGCGTTCCGGCGGGCAGGGGAAATCCCGCACGGGTTCCCCTGCAGTCCGCCGGACGAACGTGCCGTGGGCCGGTGCCGCGTGCCGCGGCAGGAACCTCAGCGCATCTCCAGCTTGAGCGCCTTGGCGATGGATTCCCACGGCACGTACTTGTAGTTCTGGTTCTCGACCGGCAGCACGTTGCGGCCGTCCTGGGCGATCATCGCACCGTGCTTGAAGCCCGGGCCCAGGTTGCGGCTGGTGACCTCCAGCCCGTCGGTTTCGGAAATGCCGTCGATGCCGCGCGCGCCGTCCGCCACCACGGCGAACGAGCCCAGGTAGGCACGGTCGCCGTCGCGGCGGTACACCGCGTAGCTGTTGTTGCCCTGGCTGGACACCACGATGTAGCCGCGGCCGCCGCCCAGGTCGTAGATGCCCACGCCTTCGAGGTCGTCCTTGATCGCCTTGTTGTCGGCCACGCGGTCGACCGCGGTCATCGCGTCGCCGCCGTCGGGCTCGGCGCTCATCCGCCACAGCGCCACGTCCTCCTCGCCCACGTAGAGCACGCCGGATTCGTCGTCGGCCACGCAGCCCTCGGCCTGGCTGGCGAGGTGGAACTCGCGCACCTGCGCGATGCGCACGCGGCCGTTGCCGGCGTCGAGCAGCTCCCACTGGCGCATCAGGCCGTCGCCGGTGTTGACGAAGACGTAGGTCTTGGCGGTCTTCGCGCTGCGGTACATGCACAGGCCGTACGGGTCGGCCATGCCGGTGTCCTGGACGCCGTCGGCGACGTCGACCAGCTCGCGCCGGTCCGGATCGAGCCGGTAGATCGCCACGGACTTGTGCGTGCGATCGCTGGCGGTGACCAGGGTGACCTGCTTGCCGCCCAGCGCGAAGCCGTTGCGCAGGTCGGTGTTGTTCATCTTGCCGTCGGCGCGGAACTGCAGCAGCTTGCCCTGCATGTCGTACACGGCCATGCCGGCCTTCTTGTCGGTGGCGACGATGAGGCTTTTCGCCGGGTCGGTCGGATGCGCCCAGATTGCCGGATCGTCCGCGGCATCGCCGTAGCTGGCCACCGGCACGGTTTCCACCAGCGCGGTGACGGTGGGCAGCGGCGGCCGGGCCACGGCGCGCGGGTCCTGCGGCGTACCCGCCGGCAGGTTCAGCGCCTTGGCCACGTCGGCCATCGACACGATCTGGTGGTTGGCGCCGCCATCCTCGTCGCTGACCAGCAGCACGCCGTGCGCGTAGCCCTCCAGGGCGGCTCTGGTGGCGAACAGCGGGCCGGGTTCGGCGACGGCCGTGCCGCTGGCGGCGGTGCCGACCTGGAAGCTGCCGAGATACGTGTCGTGGTCGGCGCGGTCGTAGACGTTGATGCGTCCCTCGGCGCTGTCTGCGGCGAGCAGCCACTGGCTGCCCTTGCCGCCGTCGTACAAGGCCACGCCCTCGACCTTCTTGCCGAGGTGGCCCAGCCGCGGCGCATCGACCAGGCGCGCCGACAGGTCGGCTTCCGGGTCGCCGTCGAGATGCCACACGCCCACCGCCTGCTCGGCCACGTAGAGGTTGCCGTGCCGATCGGCCGTGCACTGCTTGAGCTTGGAGGGCAGGTTGACCCGGCGCACCTGGCGCGCGTCGAGCTTGCCGTCGGCGTTGGCGTAGATCATCTGCTGGTCGACTTCGCCGCCGTCGCCGACCACCACGGCGTAGAGCGCGTCGTCCAGCTCGTAATGGAACAGGCACAGGCCTTCCACGGCGAAGCCGAGCGGGATGGCGCGGGCGCCGGCTTCGACCGGCTTGTCGCCGTCCATGGTGAACAGGCGCAGGCTGTTTTCGGTGGCGTCCAGCGCGGCGACCACCGTGGTCGAGCGGTCTCCCAGCGCGAACCCGTAACTCACGTCGACGCCGGCGGCTTCACCGGCCGCCACCGTGGCCTGGCGCTTGCCGTCCAGGCCGTACACCTCCAGCCCGCCGAGCGCGGCGGTGGCCAGCAGGCGGGCCGGCGCGTCGGGCGTGGCGCCTTCCACCAGCAGCGCGAAATCCGTCTTGCCGCTTTGCGTCGCCTCGCTCTGCGCGTGCGCGCGCACCAGCGTGGGTGCGGGCGTGGCGCCGGCCTCGTGCGCGGCCGGGCTGCAGCCTGCCAGGCCGGCGAGCAGCGCCAGCGATGTCGCGAGTGTGTAACCAAGCCGTGCTTTCATTCCTCGTCTCCTCAGTGCGGGGCGGCGTATGCGGCCAGGGCTTCGTTGCGCGTGGGCCACCATACGACAGCGGAAAGCGTTTTGCACGAAACATTCTAAACGTGTTGCATTTTGGAATGTTTGTTCGTATTCTCGGGCTGCCATCACTTCGCCGCGGGGGCGTAAGTCGGGGGTGGCACATACCTCGGGGGTAGATGATCCATGCACACTTTTCGACGAAATGCGTTGCACGCGGCACTACTGCTGGCCGGTTGCGTGATCGCCACGCCCAGCCTTGGCCTGGCCAACGATGCCGCCGTACCGGCGGGCGCCCAGGCTCAAGGCGAGTCGCAGGGCAACGATGGCCAGGCCGCCACGACGACGGGCGCCCAGAAGGAAAAGGCGGTGGATCTGCAGTCGGTGGTGGTGACCGGCAACATCGGTTACCGCAACCACATCGACGTGCCTGCGCCGGTGCTGGTCTACGATCAGCAGTTCTTCGCCAAGTTCGAGCCGGTCTCGGTGGGCGACCAGCTGCGCCGCGTGCCGGGCATCGCCTTCGTCGGCGACATCGGCGAGTCGGTGGCGCCGGAAATGCGTGGCCTGGGCAACGGTTACACGCAGATCCTGGTCAACGGCCGCACCGTGCCCGGCATCGGCAACGATCGCTCGGTGGCGGTGGACCGCATCCCGGCCGAGATCATCGACCGCATCGAGATCGTCCGTTCGCCATCGGCCGACTTCGACAGCCAGGGCGTGGGCGGCACCATCAACATCATCCTGAAGGACGGCGCGACGCTGCCGCCGGGCGTGATCGTGCGTGTCGGCGAGACCTGGGACAAGAAGACCGGCCGGCTGCGCCCCAACGCCGCGGTGTCATGGTCCGGCCGCAACGAGGCGGACACGGTGTTCTACTCGCTGACCTTCGACGCACAGAAGCGCTTCAACGAAAAGCACGCGATCCAGGAAGTGGTGGACGGCAACACGGCCGGCTTCGCCGACGAGGTGGCCGCCCACGGCAACGGCCACAGCCTGCAGAGCTGGGACGACATCAACAAGTCGCGCGCCGCGTCGCGCGAGGAGCAGGGCGACACGCGCGACTCGAAAGACCTGTCGTTCAACGGCGACGTGACCTTCCGCATGTCGGACGTCTCCAGCCTGCGGCTGGACGCGTTCGCGCTGAAGACCCGCCGCACCGAACAGGAAAGCACCCGCACCTACGAGGGCGACGGCAGCGTCGGCGGACTCGACCTGAGCGATCCGGAACTGAAATACGAAACCACGCCGATCGACGAGGACAGCTACGGCCTCAGCGCCCTGTTCAACACCTCGTTCAACGAGCGGACCGACTTCGAGGCCTACCTGGCGCGCAACACCACCAAGGGCAGCGAGGTGAAGCACTACTTCAAGGACACGCCGACCACCAAGGACAAGATCAAGGGCACCGCCGCCGACGACAAGAACTGGCAGGGCGATGCCTCGGTGACGCGGCGCATGCCGGACCTGGCGAAATCGATGGGCATCGATGCGGCCTCGCTGAAGGTCGGCGTGCAGCTCAAGAGCAAGGACCGCACCTACACCGACTCGCAGATCTCCGGCCTGAGCAAATCCAAGCAGACAGGTACGGACGGCAGCTTCGACTACAAGGAGGACCGCTTCGACACGTTCGCCCTGGTCGACTGGGACATCAGCCCGAAGCTCACCGTGACCACCGGTGTGCGCGGCGAGAAAACCCGCACCACGCAGGACTACCGCACCATCGAGACCGAGAACGGCGCGCCGGTGGGGCAGACCACCGGGCATGCCAGCAGCCATGAGTTCATGCTCAACCCGTCCGCCCACCTGCAGTGGAAAGTGACCGATACCGACCAGCTGCGCTTCAGCGTGGCGCGTACCGTGCGCCGTCCCAGCGTCGACCAGCTGGTGCCCTCGGTGCTGCTGGAGTCGCCGGGCGACTACGACGTGACCATCGGCAATCCGGACCTGAAGATGGAACGCTCGCTGGGCTTCGACTTGGGCTACGAGCGCACCATCGGCCGCGACGGCGTGATCGGCGTGAACCTGTTCCAGCGCAACGTCTCCGATCTGATCGGGCTGGTCAGGACCGCGCGGCCGGTGACCGATGCCGGCCAGGATCCCGACGACTTCCCGGGCGGCCTGTACACCTACCAGAACCTCGGCAGCGCCAAGGTGCGCGGCGTCGAGTTCGACATGTCGATGCCGCTGAGCTTCATGGGCATGGAACACACCGGCATCTTCGGCAACTACACGCGGCTGTTCTCCACGCGGCTGAACCCGATCACCGGCCGCGACACCACCATTGACGACCAGCCCTCGTACGTCTACAACGCGGGCGTCACGCAGGATATCCCGGCGTGGAAGGCGGCCTTCGGCGCCAGCTATCAGAAACAGGGCCCGGCGTTCCAGCACAACTCGCCCGGCGAGATGCAGAGCACCCGCTACGGCGGCAATCTGGAGATCTTCCTGGAGAAGCGCCTGGGCAAGGCCTTCGTGTTGCGCCTGACCGGCACCAACCTGCTCGATTCGTGCAGCCAGCAGCTGGAGCAGGATTTCGCCGGTGACGACGCGGCCGAGATGATGGCCAACAACCGCGCATACAACGTGGACTTCATGGAGCTGGAGCGCGAGTGCTCGTCGCCGCGCTGGTCGCTCACGCTGCGCGCGGTGTTCTGATCGGCGGGCGGCGGACGCGTTCCCGGCAGCGTGCCGGGCGCGGCCACCGCCACGCCAGGCAGTTCCGTCCCCACGGTTCCTGGCGGCGATCCACTCCCCCGGATCGCCGTTTTTTTATCTCCGGCAACATCCGACGCATACGGAGCAGACCATGTCGCTGAAACGTCCGAACATCCTCTGGCCCGCATTGGCAGGCATCGCCCTGGCCCTGGCGGGGCTGGGCGGCTGCGCGCAGTCGCCGCCGGGCGAGCCGGCCGTCGCTGCCAGCGCCGCACCGGCTGCCGCATCCAGCACGCTCAAACTGGAACGGGTGGTGATGCTGATGCGTCACGGCGTGCGGCCGCCGACCAAGCCGCAAGTCACGCCGGCGGGGACCCACCCGCAGCCGTGGCCAAGCTGGAACGCGGGCTACGGCGAGCTCACCGGTCACGGCTACGACGCGATCCGCCTGCTGGGCCAGTGGGACCGCGCAAACTGGGCGGCCCGCGGCCTGCTCGCCGCCAGCGGCTGCCCCGCCGCCAACGAGGTGCAGGTGGCCGCCAGCGCCAAGACGCGCACCCAGGACACCGCGCGCGCACTGCTCGAGGGCATGGCGCCGGGCTGCGGCATCCACGTGGCGTACCCGGCCAAGGCCGACGACATCGAGTTCCACCCGTTCTCGACCGGCGCCATGATGCTCGACCGCGGCAAGGCGCTGGCCGCGGTGCAGGCGCTGGTGCCTGCCGGCGGCATGGCCGCCGAGGTCAAGGCGCAGGCGCCGCTGTTCGCCTTGCTCAACCAGGCGATGGGCTGCACGCCGGGGGCGGCCTGCGACATGTCGCGCATGCCGGCAGGCATCGACAACAGCGACGAGGAGCGGCCGAAGGTGGGCGATCCGTTCGGCATCGCCTCCACCGCCAGCCAGACCTTCCTGCTCGAATACCTGCAGGGCATGCCGATGAAGGACGTGGCCTGGGGCCACCTCACCCGCGAGCAGATCGGCGAGCTGCTGAAATTCCACGCGCTGAAGTTCCACTACGAGGGGCGCGCGCCCTACGTGGCCGCCCGCGCCGCTTCGCCGCTGGCCGCGCGCATGCTCGGCGCGGTGGAGCACGGCCCGAAGCTCACCGTGCTGGTCGGCCACGACACCAACATCGCCGACCTCGGCGGCATGCTCGACCTGCACTGGCAGGTGCCCGACTACCCGCGCGACGATCCGCCGCCGGGCGGCGCGATCGGCTTCGAGGTGTTGTCCGATGCCGCCGGCAAGCAGTTCGTGCGCGCGTTCTACCGCGCGCAGACCATGGACCAGGTGCGCGAGCTGCAGAAACTCGACGCCGCCAACGCGCCGTCGTACCAGTACCTGCCGATCCCCGGCTGCGCCGAGCGCTGCCCGATCGCGGACTTCGAGCAGATCGTGAGCTCGAAACTGGTCGAGCCGCTGCGCAAGCCCGCGGCAGGTTGAGGTTCACGAGAGCGGCGGGCGTTGCCCGCCCTACGCGCGGCA
>MEEW01000145.1 GCA_001724985.1 Phenylobacterium sp. SCN 69-14 | reverse complement strand
CCGGCTTCACGGTCACCCGCTTTGCCAGCGACCTCGAGCATCCCCGCTGACTGCTCGTGCTGCCCAACGGAGATGTGTTGGTGGCCGAGTCCGCCGGTGAGCCGTCGAAGGCGAACAAGATGCAGCGCGGCATTCGCGGCTTCGTCCAGAAGATGCTGATGAAAAAGATGAAGGCGGCGGTCCCCAGTCCTAACAAGCTCGTCCTGCTTCGCGATCAGGACGGAGATGGCGCTGCGGAGAGCCGCACGGTGTTCGCGCAGGGGCTCCGCAGTCCGTTCGGCATGACGCTCGTCGGCGAGGTGCTCTACGTCGCCAACAACGATGGCGTGGTTCGGTTCGCCTATAGCTCGGGCCAGACCGCAGCGGCGGGGCCGGCGGAGCGGGTGTTCGATCTGCCCGGCCCGCCGATCAATCACCATTGGACCAAGAACGTCGTGGTGAGCCCAGATGGGTCCAAGCTTTACGCGACGGTTGGCTCCAACTCCAATATTGGCGACAACGGCATGGAGAACGAAGTCGGCCGCGCGGCCATCTGGGAGTATGATATCGCCTCGGCCAAAATCCGCACCTTCGCGTCCGGGCTCCGCAACCCCAATGGGATCGACTTCGAGCTCAGTACGGGGACGATGTGGACCGTCGTCAACGAGCGCGATGAGATCGGCAACGACCTGCCGCCCGACTATCTCACCAGCGTGAGACAGGGCGGCTTCTATGGCTGGCCCTACAGCTACTGGGGCCAGCACGTCGATCCGCGTGTGCGTCCGCCGCGGCCGGATCTCGTGGAGAGCGCCATCGTCCCCGATTACGGGCTCGGTCCGCACACGGCGTCTCTGGGCCTGGTCTTCTACAGAGGCGGGACCTATCCGCCGTCCTACCGAGGCGGCGCTTTCGTCACGCAGCACGGATCCTGGAACCGCCAGCCGCTCAATGGCTATAGGGTGGTGTTCATCCCCTTCGTCGCAGGGCGGCCCCAGGCGCCGCAGCTGTTCCTAACCGGCTTTCTCAACGCCGAAAGCAAGATCCAGGGCAGGCCGGTCGGGGTGGTTGTCGACAAGCGTGGGGCCCTCCTCGTCGCCGACGATGTCGGCGGCGTCATATGGCGTGTGACCGCAGCCGCTCAACCGGCGCTACATTAGTCCGGCCTAAGCAGCGACGGTTGAACTGGAGCGGAGATCGAACACTGAGGCTCGCAGATCAAATTAGAGCAGCTGGACGGACGGGCCCTACGCGTCGTAGGATTCCGCGCGCACCTGCTGTCAGGCCCCGGACCCGTCGCACATCGGCTGGAACCTATAAGAGTGAAACTAGAAGCGCGCCGTCAGCCCCACTTTCACCGCTGTCGGCGAGCCGGGGGTGATATTGTTGTTGCTGTTGGCGTAGACGAAGTACCGCTTGTCGAGCAGATTCTCGACGTTCACCTGGGCCGTGATTCGGTCGGTGACGTCATAGAACGCCGCCGCATCTAGACGCGTGAATCCGGGCATCACCACCACATTGTCCGTCGAGGCGTATCGCTTGCCCTGGTAGATCGCGCCGAGTGCGACGCCCAGTTTCGGCGTCACCTCGTACCGGCTCCAGAGTGAGGCGCTGGACGTGGGCATGCTCGGCAGCTTGTTGCCGGCTCGGACCGTCCCAGACACGTTGTCCAAGAACTCTCCATTGGAGAGGGTGTAAGCCGCGACGAAGCTCAGCTGCTCAGTCAATTCGCCCGCCGCGCTCAGCTCCATGCCTCGCGTGCGCTGCTTGCCGATCGGCACGGTAGGCGACGCCGCATTGTTGGGATCGGAGAGCGCCAGCACGTTGTCGCGGTCCAGCTGGAAGACCGCCGCCGTCACGTTGAATGACGGGTTGATGTCCCACTTCGCGCCGAGCTCGTAGTTCTGGAACGTCTCGGGATCTAGGTTCTGATTGCTGATCGACAGGCTGGTGAGCTGGTCGCCGCCACGCGGCTGGTAGGTCTTTGAATAGCCGGCATAGATCGATGCGTTCTCCACCGGCTTCCAGATCACCCCCACTCGCGGGGACCAGAGGGTGTCGGTCACATCGAACTGCCGCTGCTGCCCGGCCGGGAAGCCAACCACGCGCCGGTCCGTCACGCGCGTGCGGAAGTCCTCGTAGCGAACGCCCAGCACCAGTTTGAGGGCCCCGGTCAGGCCGATCTGGTCCTGCACATACCCGGCCTTGACCGTCGCGACGCCCTTGTTGTCGCCGCTCGACGCAGTCTGCGTCCACGTCAAGGGAAGCCGGACGTTAGAGGCAGAGATCGGCACGGTGACAGAGGCGGCGTTGCCGGCGAAGCGTCCCTCGAAGCGACGGTTGTCAGTGATTTGACGGCCATATTCCGCACCGACCAGCAGCAGGTGTTCGATCGCGCCTGTGTTGAAGGTCAGGTTCAGGTCGGTCTGGTTGATGAAATTCTTGCGCGCGGTGGCGTTGTTGTAGGCGGAGAGCGAGACGGTGGTCTGGGCGGCGTTCACGTCGCCCGGGAAGACGTTCTGATAGAACTTGTCGTAGTTCGCCCAGCGCGTCCGGTTCCGGATCGACACGTTGTCGCTGAAAGTGTGCTCGATGAAGAGGTTGGCGGCGTCCGTGTCGGTCCAAGTGGGGCTGTTGGCCGGGTCGCCGAAGAATTGGCCGCGCGGGGTCTTCAGCGGCTTCGCCACCGCCATCCCGGCCCCGCGGACCTGAGCCGGCACGCCCCGGTCCGCGATGCGGTCGTCTTCGAAGTGCTCATAACCGATCTGCACGTTGGTGGCATCGCCGATCCGGAACGATGCCGTCGGGTTTACGCCCCAGCGCTCATTTTCGACGCCGTCGCGGTAGCTGCCGCTGTCCTGATAGACGCCGGTGATGCGCAACGCCACACGGTCATTCACGGGAAGGCCCACGTCGCCGCTGATTCGCTTGTGATCGTAACTGCCCGCCTCGAAGTGGAGCTCGCCGACGGGCTGCCAGCTGGCGACCTTCGTCACGCGGTTGACGACACCGCCGATTCCTCCTCGTCCGAAGATCATCGCGTTGGGCCCACGGAAGATCTCCAGTCGTTCGATGTTGTAGAGGTCGCGATAGGTCTGGACGTCATCGCGCACGCCATCGACGAAGAAGTCGCCCGTGGTGGCATTGCCGCGGAACACCAGCGTTTCCCGGTTGCCCTCCCCTTGCGCTGAGAAGACGCCCGGAACGTATCGGATGGCCTCGCCGATACTGCCTGCCGCCTGGTCGTTGATCTGCTTGATTGAGACCACCGTAACCGCCTGCGGAACGTCGATCAGTGCGGTGTCCGTCCGCATCCCCGTGGTGCTTCCTGTCACCTTGTAGCTCGCCTTGGACTCCTGCTCGCGGGCTTGAGCAGTCACCGTGACGCCGCTGAGGGTATTTGCGTCAGGGGCCGCGTCGGCCTGCGCCACGCCTGTCCAACAGACGGCCGACGTCGCCGCCAGCAAAGCCACACGCCGACAGCGCCGCCCCTTAACCACTTCACTCATAGCCGAATCCCTCGCGCTCACTGCGACTGCGACTAGTTCTCAATCGCATGATGCGGGCCCAGTCAAGCGGGAACGTCACTCCACGGCCAGGGCGTACGGCTGATGGTTGCGAGAACTGCGCCCCCGCAGGCGCGCGGGTGCGGGTCCAGATGTCAGATCCGCACGATGATGCCTCGCCGTCGCAGGTAAGCCGCCACGCTCCACGTGAAGCCCACCAAGCCAACGAAGGACAATACAACCGCGAGGAGGGTCTCAGCGCTGGAGCGGGGGCCGGCCAAAAGCAGACGCGCCGCGGCCGCGGTCATAGCGGTAAGCATGAGCGAATGGAGGATATAGGCAGTGATGGCGTTCAGCCCGAAGGCCTCAAGAAACGCCGTCGTCGGACCGCCCCGGCGATAAACATCGACCACCCAGTAGATCAAAGCGAACACGAAGAGGGTCACGCCCGTCGTCAGCAGCACGAAGCTGCTCGACCAGAGCGGCTTTGAGATCGGAAGCAACGGCGACCAGAGCAGCCCTAAGGCGACGCTCACCAGACCTGCCGCCGCCAGCCCCGCCGCGATGTTCAAGGCGGTGTGGCCGGTACGGAGCCAGCGCCCGGCCTGAACCCCGAGAAGACACTGGGCGATCGCCGGCAACGTCCCGAGGATGCCCTCCGGATCATAACCTGCCTCGCCCCTAACATAGATGTGGCGACCCAATACGAAGCGATCGAACCACGAGACAAAGTTCGTTCCAGGCGAATTAAGGTCAGGCGGCTGACCGGTTGGCGTTGGGGCGAGCAGCAGCAGCCAGTAACCCACCAGCACCGCGAGCACGATCCGAGCCTGCAGCCGCGGGGACGTGTACGCCACGAGCAATGCGACAGAGATCTGTACGAGCGCCAGCCGCTGAAGCACGCCCAGGAGGCGAAAGGCCTCCCCATCCGGGCTGACGATCCAGTGGAGGTTCGACAGCAGCCAACCCGCAGCAAACAAGCGGATGGCCCTGAACCAAGCACCGGCGGTGATCGGGGACACGGCGGATGTCGGGCTCCGTAGAGCGAACGACATTCCCATCAGAAACACGAACGCGGGAAAGACGAGATCGGCGAGCGTGATGCCCACCCATTCGGCATGCAGGAGCTGTCTTGGAACCGGACCGAGACGAAGATAATCGACGATGGTGGCCCAGTTGACCACGATCATGCCGACTACGGCCAAGCCTCGGGCCGCGTCAAGCGACCGCAGCCGCCCCGGCGTAGAGCTCCATGATTTCGACGGCTCGGACATCATTTAGGGAATACGCGCCGCCGGACGCTTAGCCCTTTCGCTACAGGTCGCCGCCCCGACAGGACCTCGCATGGGCTCGGTATTTCCATCGGTCGCGGCGGCGCGCGGCGCGGTCAACGGTCAACGGTCAACGGTCAGATGGACGAATTCGAACGCCCTCGGCCATTAGAACGAGTTCTTGGGTAGCCCCTGGAGGAGGGCATTAGGAACCCGTGGACCAATCTGAGTCTTCAACTCCAGGGCGCCGCTCGCCAGCGGTTCCCACGTGCGGCCACGCAGACGCCTTGACGTTCGCGGCCGGCGCGGGCGCGTTCGCGTAGCGGGCATGCGGATAATCGTCGCTTAGCTTCGGCACGAGCAAGGCGAGCGGCCTGGCCGTCATCGCGTGTCGAATCACGTCTGCGGCGAGGCATCCCAGGAGTCGGCGGCCAGACAGGTGCCGAGGAGAGGGCCGGGCTAGAGGCGCTTCAAAATGGCCTTCATCTGGGCGATCTCACGTTTCTGCGATTCTATGATCCCGTTCGGGCCGAAGCAGAGTTCGCGGATTTCCGCATCCTTGATCGGGGCCTGGCCGCACATCAAAATCGCTCCGGAATGGTGGGGTATCATCGATCGAACGAACTGCCGGTCGCCGACAAACCCTTGGGCGCGAATTCCTGCCAACGAAAGAACGAATACGGCGGCAAAGACGACGTATAGGCCAACATTGAGTTTGGTGTTGCGATACATCGACTTCATCGTCAGCAGCATCACTGCGGCCATCGGCGCCCACATCACCAGGGCCATGTAGAAGAAGTTGATGTTCTGGACGAACTCGCCCCAGCTCGAGATCATCGCGAACATTGCAATATACATGATGACGAGGCTCAAGGCGAGATTGAGCGCGAGCATCATATAGTGATGCTGCATCATCTGGCGATCCATTGATCCTTCAATCTTATGTTCTGTCCGCACGTCCCTCTCCTATCGCGCTCAATTTCTAGATTGTGGCTTCGCCGTAGATGCGGGGCTACAACGCGGCAGTATCGGAAGAGTTCAATCACAAGGCCCAGCTTTAGACTCCACACGCGCACGTGGTGGCAACGGGATCGTCGGAGGAGTTGCGATCGCAGACTCTAATCGATCGCGATCGGCTGCACGCCGATGAGGTCGACAACAAGCGGCGATCGCAGGCAGCCTATGTCAGCCTACCCAGTGCGCGGTTCTCAGCACTTATGCGCACCCAAAGCATGGCGGCGTTCAAGGCGGAGAATATCAGGGCGTAGGTCGGCAAGCCGAAGGCGATCGGCAGCACCGCAATCTCGGCGACAACGACGGCATAGTTCGGGTGGGACAGGACGCGATAGGGTCCGCGCCTCACCAGGGGTGCGCCGGGAAGTACAATGATCCGGGTGGTCCAGCGATCTCCCAGCGTTGCGATGACCCAGATCCGCAACAGTTGCAGGAGCAAGAAGAGGCTCAGCCAAAGCGGCGCGACCGGCCGGTCCCAGGCCATGATCCAAAGACCGATCAGCCAGGCGGCGTGCAAGGAGACCACGATAGGATAGTGCCCAGACCCCATCTCGACGCCGCCTTTGGCCAGGAGCCTTGCGGAGTTCCGGCGGGCAAGGAGAAGCTCGGCGATCCGTTGCAGGGTCACGAGGGCCAGGACCGTGACGGACAGGGTCACGCCGCGCGATCCAGGGTGACGGTGCTCGCGGTGAAGCCTGGTCCCAACGCCGTGAGAACCGAGCGCGGCGGCATGCCAGAGCGCCGAACGCGGTCGAGGACGAACAGCGCGGTCGGGGCGGACATATTGCCATGGTCAGCCAATACCTCGCGTTCTCGATCCAGGCCGCCCTGCGGGATCGACAGCGAAAGCTCCAGCGCCTCGATCACTTTCACGCCGCCGGGATGGCAGATGAACCGGTCTATGTCCTCGACCTCTAGATTCTGGCCGCCCAACATCGACGCCATGGCTGGCTGCAGATTGGTTTTGGCGAATGGCGGGATCGCGCGTGCGAAGATCACCCCGAGGCCCGTCGGCTCGACCCGCCACCCCATGACATCGAGCGTGGCGGGCCAGGTATGCTCGGCGATCCCAGTCACCTGGGCGAAACCGCCCTCCCCGGCCCGGACCACGCAGGCTGCAGCGCCATCGCCGAACAGCGCCGTGGCCACGATGTCGGCCTTGCTGAGGTTGTCCAGCCGGAACGCAAGGGAACAAAGCTCGACGGTGACGAAGAGGACGATGGCGCCTGGAGTCGCCGCCGCGAGTTTGG
>MEEW01000144.1 GCA_001724985.1 Phenylobacterium sp. SCN 69-14 | reverse complement strand
TGGGCCTGACCGATACGGCCAGCGCCGTCGGCGATGGTGCCTCGGCGGCGCGCCTGGTGCTTGGGGAAGGCGCCTCGGTCGCCCTAAGCGGCGGCCTGTGGCTACGTCGAGCCAAGGTGATGGACCGTCAGCGGCTGGAGGTGGTGGGCGCGGGAGCCCAGCGCAGCAGCTTCACGGCGCTCGGCTGCTTCGTCGAGATCATCGCCTACACCCCGCGCGTCTTCGTGCCGACTGATCGGCCAGATGTGCTGAGTGCCATCCTGGACCGCTGGCCGGCCCAGACCATCTTGCCCGCCGCCGCCTGACCGCGCAGGTTTCGTGATCGGGAGCCGCCGGCGTTGTGCTGGCGGCTCCCATTTGCGTCGGCGGACCGGGCGGCAAAGGATTGGAGGAAGGGACGGAGCGGGCAAGCGCTCCGGGATTGGCTCGGGGGGCGAACCCTGGAGGGTCCCATGTCCAACCCGCTCGACGATCTGATCCAAGACCTCGTCGCTCGCATCGAGGCGGGCGTTCCGCCTTGGCGCCAAGCGTGGAAGGTCAGCGCCGACCCGAGACTGCCTCTGCGGTCCAACGGCGAGCCCTTTAGCGGCAGCAACGCCTGGCTTCTCGCCTTTGCGGGCGCGATACGCGGCTACCGCTCGCCCTACTGGTTCACCTTTCGACAGGCCCTGGCCATCAATGCCCCCGTCGGCAAGGGCGAGAAGGCCTCCCCGGCCATTCTCTACAAGACCCGCCTGGTGGACGACGCCGTTGACGGATCGGATCAGGTCGGCACGGGCGAGACCGGGGACCCGCGCGTCCTACGGTATTTGAAGACCTACGGCGTCTTCAACGCAGAGCAGCTGACGGACTGCCCGAGGGCCTTTCTCGACATCGTCGATCCCGACCCCGCTGCCCGCATCGCCGCGCGCAACGCCGTGCTCGATGCGATTCCGGCGCGGGTGGAGTTGGGGGGCGGGGCGGCCTGCTATGTGCCGGCGCTCGATCTGATCCGGCTGCCGCACCCCGACGCCTTCGAAACCTCCGACGACTTCCTGGCGACCAAGGCGCACGAGCAGCTGCACTGGTCGGGCGCGGCTCACCGGCTGGATCGCACGTTCGGCAAGCGTTTCGGCGATGAGGCTTACGCCTTTGAGGAACTGGTTGCCGAGATCGGTGCTGCGGCGCTCGGCCTGCGCATCGGGCTGGCGCCGCAACTGCTCGATAGCCATGCCGCCTATCTGGCCCACTGGGCGAAGATCCTGCGGCATCGGCCTTCAGCCCTGCTGGAAGCCTCCGGTCACGCTCAGCGGGCCGTCGACTATCTGCTGGCATTCAGCACCCAGGACGTGGTCACCGACCTGGCCGCCTGACGCTGTCCTTTTCCCATCATCACTGCAAGGAGACCGCCATGGGCTGGCTCTACATGCGCTCGCTTGCGGGGTACGCGACCCCGAAAGCCTACCTCGACGCCCAATTCACCTATGATCGCGACACCGGCTGCTCTCGGGTGCTCGCCTCAAGCCTTGTCGGTCGGCGCACCTACTACGCCGCCGTCGAGTGGATCACTGCCGTGTCCGAGGCGCGGGAGGTCTGGGGCCTGGTTTGCCTCGTGCGTCATAACCCGCGCGACCGTGAGGGCCTGGTGTTCGGCTACAAGGACATGTCCGAATCCATGGGGCCGTGCGAGTCCGAGTGTCCCGCGCGCATTCTCGATCTGCTGACCGCGACCGAGAACACCCACGCCCTGGACTGGCGGGCGCGTTGCCGCTCGAACCTTGCCCTGAAAGCTCAGCGCGCCGCCAAGCCGACGCCTAAGCCCGGCGATGTCGTGGTGCTGGCCGAACCGCTTCTGTTTCGAGACGGGCGGACGTTTTCCCGCTTCGAGGCGGTCGCTTGGCCCGGACGCCGCCGCAGCAGTCTCGTCTTTCGCAGCGAGCTGGGCGGCCTCTACCGTATCCCCAAGCTGAAGGACCGCGTCTACCTCATCGAGGGCAACGCCAACCGAACCCGGGATTGAGGCTGGGCGTGGGGCGCATGGTCGCGGACGGGGCGAGACGCCGTGGCGGCCACGGGTCCTGTCGGCGGTGCTGTGGCCCTTTGAGTCCTCTGGCTCTTGAGACCTCGCCACCGTCTGGAGCCGCCCACAAGGGACGCTCCGCTCAAAGCCCTTGTGGGCGTCCCCAGCCGTCGGCGCGGGGCGGTCGTCGAGCCGACGGGCTCAAAACCCCACTCCGACAAGGACCCCCATCATGCCCTCCCCTGCCTTCTCACCCCTCACTGGTCATCTGACCCACTTCGAAGCCCAGGCCTTATCCCTGGACGATCCGCGGCCCCATCCTCACGAGGACGCCTTGGCCCAACTCGGCCATGCCGTGTTGACCGAGACCCTCGATGTCTTTGGCGACACCGCCCTTGAGGACTTCCAGACCATCATCTGCGAGACCCTGATCGGCGCGTTTCATTCCGCCGCCCAGCGCATCGAGCGCGATGCGGATCGAGCCAGGGATGAGCTCAACCGCCTGAGCCGGGATTTCGACGGCTCGGAGATCGCCGACAGCGAGATGCAGGACGCGACCCGCAAGGCCCGCGCCGCCGACGTCGCCTGCCTGGCCTTGGAGTTCGTCCGGGATGCGGCCGCCGCGAGCTACACCACGGCCACCGGCGAGGTCTGGTCCCCCTGGAAGGGTCATGTGAAGGCCTCGCGCCTGACCGCCGCCCAGATCGAGGCGAAGGACGCGCTGCGCTCAGCCAAGGCCCGCAAACACGCCGCCACCGACCCCGGCGCCATCATCGTCGCCTTCCGCGCCGCGCCGCAGGCCGATACCAAGGACGATGCGCACCGCATCTTCGACGCCCTGAACTGGGCGCAGGCCCAGTGGCCGGACATGGCCCTGGCGACCACGGGCGCTAAGGGCGGAGAGAAGATCGCCATCAAGTGGGCCAAGCAGAAGGCCGTCACCCTGGTGTTGGCCAAGGCCGATTTCGACAAGAACGGCAGAGCTGCCCCCTTCCGGGCCAACGATGAGCTGATCGCGCTGGAGCCGGTCTGCGTCCTGACCCTGGCCAACACCCTCAACGGGACGCGGGCGGCGTCCCTGCAGCCCTTTGGACCCGCGCTCAACCTCGGCCAGAAGGCGGCCGAGAAGGGGATTCGTCACCTGCCAGTGAAGGTCCGCGGCTGACAGCCCTGGGCGTGACGGCGCGCGCCGTCACGCCCTTTTGTCTGTTGGCGGTCTGTGGACAGGCGGATCGCCCTCTTGTCGGCAGGCAGATGTTCTATTTATGTTCTCACCCTCGCCGCCTGCCCCCTGTCGGCAGGTTTCCGAGGTCTCCATGCGTCCTGTTGTTGTCGGTCTCCCCCTTCCCCTCCCGCTCGTGGGCGTTCGAATTTTGCTGCGGTTTCCCGAGCCCCGCAGACGACTGGATTGAAGACGCCATTGATGTCAGTCGCCTGGTGGTCACGAACCCGGCGGCCACCTTCCTATGGCGCGCCTCCGGGGATTGCATGACGCCGACCATCCTGGACGGCGACTACCTGGTCTGCGACCGCTCGTTGGCGCCGGTCTCCGGCGAGGTGGTGGTCGCCGTCGTCGATGGTGAGCCGACGGTCAAACGCCTGACCTATGTCGCCGGCCGTCCGGCGCTCAGCCATGACAATCCCCGCGCCCTGCCCTTCACGCCCGATCCGCAAAGCGAGATCAGCATCTGGGGCGTGGTCGCTTGGTCGCTTCGCGCGCATCGGCCCAACCGATGAGGCCGCTGATCGCGCTGAGCGACGGCAATTGCTTCTACGTCTCGTGCGAGCGGGTGTTCGATCCGCGCCAGGAGGGTCGGCCGACCGTGGTGCTGTCGTCCAATGACGGCAACATCATCGCCCGCAGCCCCGAGGCCAAGGCCATCGGCCTGAAGATGGGCGATCCCTACTTCAAGGTCCGCGAGCTTTGCGCCCGCGAGCGGGTCGTCGCCCTGTCCTCCAACTATGTGCTCTATGGCGACATGAGCCGGCGGGTGAACGCCGTTTATGAGCGCTTCGCGCCCGACGTCGTCATCTACAGCATCGACGAGAGCTTTCTGGACTTCAGCGGCCTTGCCGATCCCGTCGGACATGCGCGCACCTTGCGCGCGACCGTCCGTCAGTGGACCGGGATTCCTACTTGCGTCGGGCTCGGGCCGACCAAGACCCTGGCCAAGGTCGCCAACCACCTGGCCAAACGCACCCCGTCGCTGGAGGGCGTTTGTGACCTCAGCGATTCCGATGTGCGCGCCGCGGCCTTGGACAATCTGCCGGTGGGCGATGTCTGGGGCGTGGGCCCCGCCTATGCGGCGCGGCTGACGGGCATGGGCGTGACCACGGCGGGCCAGCTGCGGGACCTTGATCCTCGGCAGGCCCGTACCATGCTCAGTGTTGTCGGCGAACGTCTGGTGCTGGAGCTGCGCGCCCAGTCCTGCCTCGCCTGGGAGGAGGTCCCGGCCGGCCGAAAGGGATGCGCGGTGACGCGCAGCTTCGGCCAGCCGATCACCGCGCTGGACGACCTTTTGCAGGCGGTCGCCAGTTTCGCCAGCCGGGTCGGTGAGAAGCTTCGGCGCAACGGCGTGCTTGCCCCGCGCCTGTCGGTGTTCATGCACACCAATCCTTTCGGCGCTGGGCCGCACCATAGCGCCAGCGGCGCGGTAACCTTCGTGGAGGCCACGGCAGACAGCACCGTGTTGGTCGCCGGCGCGCGACAGGCCGCGCGCCAAGCGTGGCGAGACGGTTATCGCTACAGCAAGGCGGGCGTCATCTGCGAAGGTCTTGTCCCCGCTGGCCAGGTGCAGGCGAGCCTGTTGGCGCCCAAGGACCCTGTGCGTTCGGAGCGGCTGATGGCGGCGCTGGACGCCTCGAACCGCCGCTTCGGACGCGGCAGTGTGGTTATCGGGGCGACGACAGGGCGGACGCGATGGACGCAGAAGGCCGAGTGGCGAACGCCGCGCTACACCACGCGCCTGGACGAGGTGCCGGTCGCCCGGGCTTAGACGGACCGAGACAGGATGCCGGCGGACCCCGAGGGAGTGTGATCTCCTGACGCCAGCGCAACATCGAAGGTCGTCTCCCAGATGGGCGCTGCCGAAGCGGGCTCGTCCGCGATCCAGTTCACGACACTAGGGCGGGTCGGCCAGGGGCCAAGGCGACCTCGCCGAGGCGAGGCGGGGCCGACGGACCCTCACGGCCTTCGCTTAAGCTGCAGGCCGGTTTCCATCGGCCCCGACCCTGTCCCCTGCCCTATTCCCCGCCCTTCCCGGTCGCGAGATCGCGGGAACGAGCCCGCTGATCCGGCAGCAAGCGGGAGACGACAATGACGACGATGGCGATGGCGCAAGCGGTGTTCCAACACGCCCACGACTTCTACGACACCGGCAGCTGGTACGTGGTCGCCGAATGCTGGGACGTCCTGGCGATCGCCGAGGAGCTGGACCGTCAGGAAGAGCGCAGCGCCACCCCGTTCGAACTGGAGGCCGCGGCCATCGCCCACTTCCATACCTTGCTGCACGACAACCGCAGAACCCGCCACTGACCAAGGGCGCGGCGCCCTCGAGGCGCCGCGCTTCGCACCCCGCAGAACAAGCGCCGAACAAGCTCCAAGCCCTGGAGGTGGGCGGTCCTAGACCCACCATCCCTTGGGGTTGGTGATTCGTTCCGATTCACGGCCAGGGCGCCTCTAGGGCGTGGCGATCAGGGTGACGTTGAGGGCCTTAAGCGCATCGACGAAGCCGGCCAGATGGGTGAGTTCAACGACCCGCGAAGCGGTGAGCGGGCCAGGCAGGGCGCGGTCGTAGACACAGATGCAGGTGCGACCGGTCAGGCGGGAGCTGTAGACCAAGCCATCGGCGTCGGTTTGGTCGTAGACCGCCTGGCTGAGTTTGCGCCCCTGCCCTTGCGCCTTTCCGCGGGCGGCTTCGGTTGACACGCCCAGCCGCACCAAGCCTGTCGTGCGCAGATCGATAAGCGTGAGGGGCGCGGTGGTGGTGATCTCGGTCGCGCCCCAGGTCGCGGCCTCGACATCGAGGAGTTTGCGGGTCGCCTTGCCCTGAAAACGGTCGCGGACAAGGGTCTCCGCCACGCTCGTGGTTAGATCCTCGCCCAGGTAGATCACCTTGAAGGCCTTGGTCGGACTGGCGAAGCGCGTCACGCCAAACCCAGCCCCCAGCGGCGTGGTCGCATGGGCGATCGGCGTGACACGCACATAGGCCTTCGGCGTGATTTCGACGGCGAGGTCGGCCAGGATGTCGGGATCGAGCCTCACGCGCCGGCGAAGTTTGATCGGGCGACCTCAACGACCCTGTCGGTCGCCCCGGCCTTCAGGCGCGCCAAGGGGGTGGCGCCGCCGAGTTCGGGATTGGGTTCGCGCAGCCAAAGCCACGCAATGCGCGGCTCGCCAGCCGCTTCGACGACCGGGCCGAGGCCTGAGACGGGGCGGCCATCGACGAACTGCTCGGTCGGAAAGGCGTGTTTGCGCACACCCACGAGCAGGCCGATTACCGAGCCCTGCTTCTGCCAATTGTGCAGGGTGGAGCGGGCGACGCCAAAGTCGCGCTCAAGTTCGGTCGGTCCCGCAAGCGGACCTGCCCAATCCTCGACCTTGGTCGGCGTCGCATAGCTCGCGATCCGGGCCTTGCCCTCTTCGGCCGACAACACCTGACCCAAGCCCCCGCCTTGGCTGACTTCGGCCGGTCCCTTGGCGACCAGCTTCAGGACTTGCGGCGCGGACTCCGGTTCGGCGGCGATTTCGGCGATGAATTTTTTGAACTGCGCCTTGCGGGCGATCAGCCGCTTGCGCGCGGACGGCGAGAGTTTCGTCGCCGTGGCGCTGAACTCGGCGACCAGCTTGACGACTTCGCTCAGCTCGCCCCGGTTGGACTTTGGATTGCGCTGGACGAACATGCCGATCAGGTCTGCGGCTGCGGGGCTGGCCATCTTCGCAGAGCCTCGGGACGTCGAGCGGCGGGCGTTCGCGGCGGTCATGGGACGATCCTCTTCGATCATGACGTTATAGATAATCCCAAACGTCCCATTTGTC
>MEEW01000143.1 GCA_001724985.1 Phenylobacterium sp. SCN 69-14 | reverse complement strand
CGTCACCGGCCGGGTCTGAAGGCTACCGCGCGGGCGCCACCCGCCAGACCGCCTTGCCCACGTCGTCGGCCACCAGCAGGGCGCCGGCCGCATCGACCGCCACCCCGACCGGGCGGCCCTGGGCCTGGCCCCTGGCGTCGAGGAAGCCGGTCAGGAAGGCTTGCGGCGGCCCGCTGGGCTTGCCGCCCGCGAACGGCACGAACACCACGCGATAGCCGCTGGGCGGCCGGCGGTTCCACGAGCCGTGCTGGCCGATGAAGACGCCGCCCCGGTAGCGGGCCGGGAACAGGTCGGCCTTGTAGAAGGCCAGCCCCAGCGAGGCGGTGTGCGCGCCCAGCGCGTAGTCGGGTTTGATGGCCCTGGCGACCAGGTCGGGCCGTTGCGGCTTCACCCGCGCATCGACGTTCTGGCCGAAATAGCTGTAGGGCCAGCCATAGAAGCCGCCGTCCTGCAGGCTGGTCATGTAGTCGGGCACGAGGTCGTCGCCCAGCATGTCGCGCTCGTTGACCGCCGTCCAAGGCGTCCCGGTCGTCGGCTCGAAGTCCAGCCCGTTCGGGTTGCGCAGGCCCGAGGCATAGACCCGCAAAGGCCCCGCCGGCAGCGGATAGACCATCACCGCGGCTCGGTCGGCCTCGTTCTCGATCCCGTTCTCGCCGATGTTGGAGTTCGAGCCGACGGTCGCGAACAGCCGCGTCCCGTCAGGGCTGGCGACCACGTTCTTGGTCCAGTGATGGTTGATCGGCCCACCGGGCAGGTCGAACACCGGCTCGCCCGGGCCGGAGACGCTGGTCTGGCCGTCGGCGTAGGGGAAGGCGACCACCCCGTCGTCATTGGCGACATAGAGCTTGCCGCCGGTCAGGGTCATGCCGAACGGCCGCTTCAGTCCCTGGGCGAAGGCGGTCCTCGTCTCGGCCACGCCGTCGCCGTCGGCGTCGCGCAGCAGGGTGATGCGGTTGGGGCTCTGCATGGTCGCCCCGGCCTTCTTCTGCAGCCAGTTGGCGATCCGGTCCTGAAGCCCCTTGGGCGGCTTGGCCTCGGACGAGGCTTCGGAGACCAGCACGTCGCCGTTGGGCAGCACCAGCAGCCAGCGCGGATGGGCCAGGCCGCCGGCGAACTGCGTGACCTGGAAGCCGGCGGGCGCGACCGGCGCGGCGCCCGCCGGCCATCCCAGCCATCCCACCGCCGGCCGCGCATTCAGCGTCGGGATCAGGCCGGACTTGGGCGCCGGCAGTTCGGGCTGCTCGCCGAACCCGGCGAACGGTTGCGGCGAGCCCTGGGCGCAAGCCCCCAGCAGCAGCGTCGCCAGGATCGAAAGCAGGGGGGCTGAACGCATCGCAAAGGCTCCTCGCGCAACGGCGTTGACAAGCTTAGCACGGCCCGACCCAATCGGTCCGAACCGGCGGCGACCGGCAGGGGAGGGACGATATGATCGAGAAGGCGGCGGCGCTCGGCGCCGTGCTTGCGGCGGGCCTGGCGGGCAGCGCGGCCGCCCAGGCCGATCTGGTCAGCATCGAGAGCGGCCAGCTCCGCGGCGTGGTCGCAGACCAGGTCGTGGCCTTCAAGGGCGTGCCCTACGCCGCCCCGCCGGTCGGCGACCTGCGCTGGCGCCCGCCGCAGCCGGCCTCGAAATGGCAGGGCGTCCGCTCGGCCGCGGACTACGGCCACGACTGTGCGCAAAAGCCGTTCCCCAGCGATGCGGCCCCGCTCGGCACGGAGCCGGCCGAGGACTGCCTGGTGCTCAACGTCTGGCGGCCCGCGGGCGCGCCGGCGGACGCCAGGCTGCCGGTCATGGTCTGGATCTATGGCGGCGGCTTCGTGAACGGCGGCTCCTCGCCGGAGGTCTATTCGGGCGACCAGTTCGCCCGGCAGGGCGTGGTCCTGGTCAGCTTCAACTACCGGGTCGGCCGCTTCGGCTTCTTCGCCCACCCGGCGCTCAGCAAGGAGAGCCCGGGCGGGCCGCTGGGCAATTACGGCTTCATGGACCAGATCGCCGCCCTGCAGTGGGTGCAGCGGAACATCGCCGCGTTCGGCGGCGATCCGGGCAATGTCACGGTCTTCGGCGAATCGGCCGGCGGGTCTTCGGTCCACACCCTTTTGACCAGCCCGGCGGCCAAGGGCCTCTTCCACAAGGCGATCATCCAGTCGGGCGGCGGGCGCGGCGGCCTCACGCCCGGGCGCCGCGTCAGCGGCCAGGCGCCGGGCGGCCCGCCGTCGGGCGAGCAGGTGGGCCTGGCCTTCGCCAGGAGCGTCGGGATCGAGGGCGAGGACGCCGCCGCCCTGGCCGCCCTGCGCAGGCTGCCCGCCGATGCGGTGGTCGCCGGCCTCAACATGATGACCATGTTCACCCCGACCTATGCCGGCCCGATGATCGACGGCCAGATCCTGGTGGACGAGCCGGGCAAGGTCTACCGCGCCGGCGGCGGGGCCGACGTGCCGCTGATGGTCGGCGCCAACAGCATGGACATCGGCTTCTCCATGGCCAGGTCGCTGGACGAGGTCTACGCCCCCTTCGGCCCGGCCCGCCGCGCCGAGGCGGAAAAGGCCTTCGATCCCAAGGCGACCGGCGATGTCCGCGCGGTCGGAACCCTGGTGGCTAGCGACACCATGATGGTCGAACCGGCCCGCTTCGTGGCCAAGGCCTGGGCCAGGGCCGGGCGGCCGGTCTACGCCTTCCGGTTCTCCTATGTCGCCCAGTCCATGCGCGGCCAGTGGCGCGGCGCCCCGCACGCCACCGAGATCCCCTATGTCTTCGACACCGTGGCGGCCAAGTACGGCCAGGCTCTGACCCCGTCCGACGCCGAAGCCGCCAGGGCCGCCAACGCCTATTGGGTCGCCTTCGCCAGGACCGGGAACCCCAATGCGGCGGGCCTGCCGGCCTGGCCGGCCTATGACCCCGCCAGCGACCGCATCCTCGACTTCAGCAATGACGGCCCGGTCGCCGGCCCCGATCCCTGGAAGGCGCGGCTCGACCTGATCGAGGCCGTTGCGGACGGCAAGTAGGCCTGGCGCGCAAAGAAAAAGCCGCCTCCGACGGAGGGCGGCTTGAGTGAAACTCCGCCGAGACCGGGCTTGGGAGGGGGCCGGCGTCGGCGTCGTTGGCGGTCCCGCGAGAGGAGAGCATGCGGAACCGACGCGAGAACCTTAGGCCCCTTGGCGGACGCGCGCCTTGACCAAGGCGAGGTCTGCAAGCGGTCCGACGCCGTTCGGCCCTGACGCGCGTCAAGCCCCGGCTTGACCGGCGCCGTTCGGGGAAGACCCGCACGTGCATAGGGTCGGCGCGCAGGAGATTTCGGACATGCGCAGCCGCCGACGCCCCGTTTCCCCGCCCGCCGACTGGTTGGCCGGGCCGATGATGGCGCTGCGCTCGCCCGTCGAGCATGTCCTGGGGCAGGCGTTGCGCCGCATCTCCCGCCGCCAGCCCGGCGTGTTCGAACGCCTCCAGGCCTATGGTTCGGCCATCTTCCTCATCGCCCCCGCGCAATGGCCCGTGGCTTTCGCCCTGACGCCCAGGGCCGACGGCGACGTCAAGGTGGTGCCGGCCAGCGCGCCGGGCGACTTCACCGCCCGCATAGAAGGGCGGCTGGAAGACCTGCTCGACCTCTTCGACGGCAGCCTCGACGCGGACGCCGCCTTCTTCAATCGCACCGTCCAGGTAGAGGGCGACACCGGCGCGGTCCTGGCCCTGCACAACGCCCTGGAAGCCGCCGAGCTGTCTGTGGCCGATCTGGTCCCGGTCGGCGGGGCCTGGCTCGACCGGGCCTCGCGCTCGGCGCGGGCGGCCGCGCGGCGGCTGCGGCGGGCCGCCAGATGAGCGCCATCGAACTGGTTTGCCCAGGCGGGTCGCCCGCCATGCTGCGCAGCGCCATCGAGGCCGGGGCCGACAGCGTCTATTGCGGCCTTCGGGACGAGACCAACGCCCGCAACTTCCCGGGCCTGAACTTCTCGGCGGCGGAGCTGGCCGACAGCGTCGCCTTCGCCCACCAGCGCGCCGCCAAGGTGCTGGTGGCCGTCAACACCTTCGCCCGCGCCGGCGCGACGGACGCCTGGCGCCGGGCCGTCGACACCGCCGTCGCCGCGGGCGCCGACGCGCTCATCGCCGCCGATCTCGCCGTCCTCGCCTACGCCCGGGACCAGCACCCGGGGCTGCGCCTGCACCTGTCGGTCCAGGCCGCGGCCAATTCTGCGGACGCCATCGCCTTCTATGCGGCCAACTACGGCGTCAGGCGCGTGGTGCTGCCGCGCGTGCTGTCGGCCCAGGAGGTCGCCGCCCTGGTCGGCGAGGCCCCGGTCGAGGTCGAGGCCTTCGTCTTCGGCGGCCTCTGCGTGATGGCTGAAGGCCGCTGCGCCCTGTCGTCCTACGCCACCGGCCGCTCGCCGAACCTCTCGGGCGTCTGCTCGCCGCCTGAGGCGGTCAGCTTCGATCGGTCGGGCGGCGCGCTCACGCCTCGCCTGGCGGGCCTGGCGATCGACCGCTTCGAGGCCGGCGAGACCACCGGCTATCCGACGCTCTGCAAGGGCCGGTTCTCCACCGCGCAGGGCGAGGGCTATCTGTTCGAGGAGCCGGTCAGCCTCAACGCCATGGGCCTGCTGAAGGCGCTGCGGGCGGCCGGCGTGCGCGCGGTGAAGATCGAGGGCCGCCAGCGCGGCAAGGCCTATGTCGCCCGGGTCGCCGCGGCGTTCCGCGGCGCCATCGACGCGCTCGAGCGCGGCGAGGAGACCGCGCCCTTCGAGAAACTGCTGACCGACCTCGCCGAAGGCGGGCGGGAAACGGCGGGCGCATACCGGAAGGTCTGGCGATGAACCAGGAACCGCTCTCGCTGACCCTCGGCCCGCTGCTCTTCAACTGGCCCGCGGCGGCCATGCTGGACTTCTACCGCTCCATCGCCCAGGCGAGCGGGATCGACCGGGTCTATCTGGGCGAGGTCGTCTGCGGCAAGCGCGCGCCGCTGCTGGAGGCCGCCCAGGTCGAGGCGGCCGACATCCTCGAACGCAGCGGCAAGCAGGTGGTCTGGTCGACCCCGTCGCTCCCGATCACCCGCCGGGAGCGGGCCTCGGCCCAGGACCTGATCCGGACCGGCGGGCTGATCGAGCTCAACGACATCTCGGGGCTGCCTGGCATCCAGGCCGGGGCCTCGTTCGTGGCCGGCCCCTTCCTCAACATCTACAACGAGGCCGCCGCGGCCGAGCTCGTCCGGCTGGGGTGCCGGCGGCTCTGTCCGAACGTCGAGCTTTCGCTCCAGGCGATCGCCGCGATCCACGCCGCCTGTCCCGAGCTCGAACTCGAGCTCTTTTCGTTCGGCCGCCTGCCGCTCGCCCTTTCCGGCCGCTGCCACCACGCCCACCTGCACCGCCTGCAGCGGGACGGCTGCCAGTTCGTGTGCGAGCGCGATCCGGACGGCCTGGCGGTGGAGACCCTGGAGGGCGACGGCTTCCTGGCCCTCAACGGCGTCATGACCATGTCCCAGGGCGTCCAGGTCCTCGATGTCTCGGTCGATGACCTGCGCACCGCAGGGATCGGCGCCCTGCGCCTGTCGCCCCACAGCGGAGACATGGCCGGCGTCGTCGCCGCCTACCGGCGCTTCGCCGACGGCGCCATCGACGCCGCCGGCCTTCTGGCCGAGCTTCCCCCAAGCTGCCTGCCGGGCCCGCCGGTCAGCGGCTACCTGGCCGGCGCGGCGGGCATGCGCGCGGCCGGGCGCGCGTGAAAGAGATCGCCGCAGAGCCTTGGGCGGCCGCTACGACGCCGGCCGCGGGCGCGGGGCGGGCGGCTGCAGCCCATAGGCCTGGCGGAGCCGGGCCCGTTCAGTTTCGAAGCGAGGCCCGATCTCGGAGATGATCTGGCTGGGAGAGGCGCCGACCGGATAGTGCAGGGCCTCGCCGTGGACGGCGTCCCAGATCGCGCTGGCGACATCCTCGACGGCCAGGATCTCCTGGGCCTGGACGGCGGCCCGATAGTTCTGGCCGCTGGGCGCGTCGACGTCGAGCATGGGCGTGTCGACGCAGAACGGCTCGATGCAGGCCACCCGCACCCCATGGCGCAGATAGGCGAGGTCGAGCGCTTCGGAGAGCCCCCGCACGGCGAACTTGGTGGCCGCATAGAGCGCCAGGATCGGCGGCGCCTGCAGCGAGGCCAGCGATCCCAGGTTCGCCTTCGCTCACTCTGCCGCCGAGCGCCGATTGATCGAGCGGGGCCGCCACCTCGCCGCTACTAGTGGACGTTGAACCAGCATCCCCCGACCCACCAACAACCGTATCGACCATGACTCCAGACCAAGAACGCCTTTGCCGGCGAGCCGTAGACGGCCTGAAGGCCGTAAGCCTAACGGGACCGCTACCGCTTGGCGCGAACGACCTGTCCAGCGCCCTTGAACATCATGGGATCAAGACGGCGTCGATCAATGTGATGCAGCAGACAGCGACGGGCTTCACCGGTGCCGGCGTCACCGCGGTCGGCGCATTGGCCAAGACCTACCGGCCGAGCTTGGGCCCCAACAGCCGCCGCGCGAGCAATGCGACCCTGGCGAAGGTGATCGGCGAGGAGATGATCAGGGCCTGGGCCGGCCGCACCGGCGCCGCGCTGACCCAATCCGACTTCGCCGACATGGATCGCGTCGTCGGCGATTGGTTTGCGGCTCTGGCCCAAGTGCGGGAGCACATCGTCCCTTGCACCCTGTTTCCCTATCCCGTTCCAAGCTTTTCCGTCGGGCCGATCACCTTCCGCCATTTTTCGGAGATGCCCGTCGAGGGCTTCGGGGTCTCACACGACGAATTCTGGCCAAAGCAGCCCGAGGGGCTGCGCTTGTGGGCTCGTGACGTTTGGGCCGCGCTACGTCGAAGACCCGTCCGCAAGGCAGAGGTGGGTGGCTTCCGGTTTTCGAGCCTCACCCAGTTCGCCACCGAGCGCGCGGCACCCTGGCTGGCGTTCGTCCGGGTCCCCGGGCGATCCGCGCCTGAGTCCGTCGGAGCGGCTGACCTCGCGGCCGACATCGCCCTGGCTGCGATCCAACTGGTGTCACCGGGAGACGACATGCGCAGGGTCGCGCGCGCATCCGGTCGCGCCGGTCCGATTTGGCGGGTCGACGTTTCGCGCGCCGAAGACGGGACCTTCACAGCGGGCTCAAAGAACCTCTCTCCGGCGCTTGCTCGGTCGCAGGATCTTATCGAGCAACACATGAAAGGGGTCGCGCCGGTCCTGGACTCAATGGGTCAGCGGCTCGCGGGCTTCCTCGACGCCTTGAGCGCGGTGCCAATTCTCGATGAGGCATGGTGCAACGCCGCCTACTGGTACCACGAGGCCTTGGCGGAGACGCTGGATACAGTCGCCGTCGCCAAGCTGGAGACCGCGATCGAGGTGCTCTTCCGTGCGGAGAGCATGAGCGGCAGCAAGCGCCGGCTCACGGAGAGCTTCGAGGTCTTTTTCGGACTGAAGCCCGGCGACAAGATCGGGTCCGGCACCGTGACCGTCGAGCAATTCGTGGAGTCGATCACTACGGCCCGCTCGCGCGTCCTGCATGGCACCTGGCCCACGCTTCACCTCGATCTGGCCGCCAACAAGAGTGGCCAAACCATCAGTTACGCCGATGTTGAATTCCTGACGCGGACATTGCTGGTGTCGATGTCGGTCAGCCTGGACGACTACGTCGCTACCAGCAGCCCCGTGGATACGACCGAGGCGCTCTTTGCCTGGATCCTGGCGCAACGCGCCCAAGCGGCTGCGCCCGCCGCTGCGGCGCACACGGGGCCCTAGACCAGAGCGAGCCACGATTTTGCCCGGAGCGATCAGTAGCGAAAACCCAACAGGCTGCCGGTCGGATCGGTGTCGGTCAGCCGCAGCGCACCACAGCCTCAACATTGCCAACGGGGACGCCGGCGCACCGCCCGTCGTACAGGCCGGCACGTTGATCGCCGCCGCCTTGATCACC
Source organism: Phenylobacterium sp. SCN 69-14 (assembly GCA_001724985.1). Lineage (GTDB taxonomy): Bacteria > Pseudomonadota > Alphaproteobacteria > Caulobacterales > Caulobacteraceae > Phenylobacterium. Next base: position 303 of record MEEW01000143.1, on the reverse strand, counting down.
GGCATTCAGTCGGATCTCCCGGGGCAGGTGGTGGCCCAGGTCACCCAACCGGTGTTCGACAGCGAAACGGGCCGCACGCTCCTCATTCCGCAAGGAGCGAAGCTGGTCGGAACCTACGACAGCAAGCTCGCCTTTGGTCAGAGCCGTGTTCACGTCGTCTGGACGCGGCTTCTCCTGCCGAACGCCCGCACGGTCGCGCTTGGCGAGTTTCCGGCTGGCGATGCGCTCGGCCGGGCTGGGCTTGAGGGCAGGGTCGAGCGCCATTGGGGCTCTCTCTTTGCAATGGCGGCGCTGTCGACGCTT
>MEEW01000142.1 GCA_001724985.1 Phenylobacterium sp. SCN 69-14 | reverse complement strand
GATCGAGGACACCTCGGCCACGCCCGACGACATCCGCGCCCTGTTCGGCCCCGAGATCACCGAGTTGGTCGAGGGGGTCACCAAGCTCACCAAGCTGGAGCTGAACAGCGAACGGACCAAGCAGGCCGAGAACCTGCGCAAGTTCATTCTGGCAATTTCCAAGGACGTGCGCGTCCTGATGGTCAAGCTGGCCGACCGCCTGCACAACATGCGGACGCTGCAGTACATCTCCAGCCCCGCCAAGCGTGAGCGCATCGCGCGCGAGACCCTGGACATCTATGCGCCCCTGGCGCGCTCCATCGGCTGCCACCGGATCTGCACCGAGCTGGAGGAGCTGTGCTTCGAGCACCTGAACCCGGTGGCGCGCGACGCCATCGGCCGGCGGCTGGAGGCGCTGCGCAACGAGCAGGGGGCGGCCGTCTCGATCGTCTCGGGCGAGATCGCCGCGCGGCTGGAGGCGGCGGGAATCTCGGCGCGGGTCTTCGGGCGCGAGAAGAACGCCTATTCGATCTGGCGAAAGCTGCAGCGCAAGTCGATCGGCTTCTCGCAGCTCTCGGACATCTACGCCTTCCGGGTGATCGTCGACAGCGAGACCGACTGCTATGCGGCCCTGGGCGTCATCCACCGCGCCTGGCCGAGCGTGCCCGAGCGGTTCAAGGACTACATCTCGACCCCCAAGCGGAACAACTATCGCTCGCTGCACACCACCGTGGTGGGCCCGAAGGGCATGCGGATCGAGATGCAGATCCGCACCGAGACTATGGACCGTATCGCCGAGGACGGGGTCGCCGCCCACTGGCGCTACAAGAATTCGTCCTACGGCTTCGATCCGGAGGACCAGGCCGCCGGCGGCGGGCGCGATCCGCTGGTCAATCTGCGCCATCTGGTCCAGGTGCTGGAGCATGGCGGCGACGTGGAGGAACTGGTCGAGCACGCCAAGCTCGAGATGTATCTCGACCAGGTGTTCGTGTTCACGCCCAAGGGACGGCTGGTCAGCCTGCCGCGCGGGGCCATGCCGCTGGATTTCGCCTACGCCGTCCACACCGACGTGGGCGACACCTGCATCGGGGTGAAGATCAACGGCGAACTCAAGCCGCTGCGGACGGCGCTGCAGAACGGCGATGTGGTCGAGGTGATCCGCGGGACCAAGCCGGTGGTGCCGCCGGACTGGCGCTCGCTGACCGTCACAGGCCGCGCGCGTTCGGCGATCCGCCGCCATATCCGCCAGACCGAGCGGGAGGAGTTCATCCGCCTGGGCCGGGCGAGCGTCGACCAGACGTTCGAGCGCGCCGGCAAGCTGCGCAAGGACGTCCAGCTCAAGCCGGCGCTGGAGCGCTTCGCCGTGGCGAGCGAGGACGACCTGTTCGAACTGGTCGGGCGCGGCCGCATTTCGCCGACCCAGGTGCTGGACGTGATCTTCCCCGGCCTGAAGGCGGCCGAGCGGGAGGCGGCGACCGCCACCCGCCGCATCGAGGGCGGCAAGGGCGCAAGGCTCTATGTGCGCGGCGGCGGTCTGACGCCCGGCGTCTCGCTGAACTTCGGCCAGTGCTGCACGCCGGTTCCGGGCGACCGGATCGTCGGCATACTGGAGCCCGACGGCACCGGCCTGACCGTGCACACGATCGACTGCGCCAAGCTGGCCGAGTTCGAGGATCGCGAAGACCTGTGGCGCGACCTGCAGTGGACGCCGGAGGCCGAGCGCAACACCGTCACACTGTCGAAGCTGACGGCGACCATCCGCAATGCGCCGGGCGTGCTGGGCCAGGCCTGCACGGCGATCGGCGAGGCGGGCGGCAATATCGTCAACCTGCGCATGCACCGGCGCCAGTCGGACTTCTTCGACGTCGATTTCGATGTCGAGGTGAAGGACGCCAAGCACCTGACCCATATCGCCGCGGCGCTGCGGGCCAATCCGAGCATCGAGACGGTCGACCGGGCCAAGGGCTGAAGGCCCGGCCGCCGCCGATCTTCAGTGGATCGACTGGGAGTGTTCGCCGCCCGGGCGGACGATGCCGCCGAGCGCTTCGCCGGCCTTGGCCGTGTGGCCCGAGGCGACCAGGTCGGCCAGGGAGACGATGCCGATCAGCCGCTTGTCGCGATTGAGCACGGGCAGGCGCCGGACCTGGATGTCGCCCATGTTGCGCAGGACCGCGGCGCTGTCCTCGTCCTCGTAGCAGTACATGACTTCCCGGCTCATCACCTCGGCGACCTTGGTGTCGGGGCCGCGCCCCTCGGCGACGCCGCGGACGGCGATGTCGCGGTCGGTGATCATGCCGACCAGCCGGTCGCCTTCGCTGACCGGCAGGACGCCCGCATCCAGCCTGACCATCGCCTGGGCCGCGTCGCGAAGCGTTTCCTCCGGGCTGGTCATCTGGACGTCTCGGGTCATGCAGTCGCTGACCTTCATGGGAAAGCTCCATCGTCGGGAACGGCCGGCCACCATGGCGGGCCTGCCACGACAACGGGGCGCGGGGGCGGTTGTTCCGAAATTGCGGGGAGCCCAGAAACAGCGAAGCCCGGGGGTCGAGGACCCGCCGGGCTTCCAGTCCGACTATCGTTTTCCATCGCTGGATGATTGGTCGGGCTTGGTCTTCGATTTTCATCTCCGACCGCTCAATCAACGGATGGACGGGGAGGGCGGTTCCGCCCGCGATGCGAAATATTCAGGCGGCGGCGCAGATATGGCGAAGCCCAGGAGCTTCGAGAACTCCTGGGCTTCGATTCCGATCGAGCTTTGCGTTTCGGGATCGGGGCGTCCTGGCGTGGACGCCTTCCTCAACCCGCGGCCGCGCCGTGGGGTTCCGCCCTGCGCGCTATCGCCGCAGCCGCCTATCGTGCGCGCGGCCGGCAGGCTGGCCCGGCCGTGAGTGATTTGGCCGATGACAGGGCCGCGGCGCTTGGGTAAGCCGCAGGCGAGGAGACCCGACATGAACACCCAAGACGTCCTGGACGAATTCCGCGCCGCCGGCGCTCTGCGCGAAGGCCACTTCGTCCTGTCGAGCGGGCTGCATTCGGGGACCTTCCTGCAGAAGAACCTGGTCTTCCAGTATCCCGACCGCACCGAACGGCTGTGCAAGGCGCTGGCCGGCAAGATCAGGGAGGCGGTGGGCGAGGTCGACTACTGCATCTCGCCGGCCGTGGGCGGGATCATTCCGGGCTATGAGACCGCGCGGCACCTGGGCGTCCCGTCGATGTACGTCGAGCGCGAGGGCGGCGAGTTCAAGCTGCGCCGGGCCTTCGCCATTCCCGAGGGCGCGCGGATCGCGATGGTCGAGGATATCGTCTCGACCGGCCTTTCGTCGCGCGAATGCGTCGAGGCCATCCGCAAGGCGGGCGGGAACGTGGTGGTGGCGGCCTGCATCGTCGACCGTTCGGGCGGCCGGGCCGACCCCGGCGCGCCGTTCGTGGCCCTGGCCCGGCTGGACGTCCCGGCCTATCCGGCCGACCAGTTGCCGCCGGACCTGGCGGCGATCCCGGTCGAGGACCCGGGCAGCCGGAGACTGAACAAGTGAGCAAGCTGCGGCTGGGCGTGAACATCGATCACGTGGCGACCATCCGTAACGCCCGGGGCGGAGACTATCCCGATCCGGTGAGGGCCGCCGAACTGGCCATCGCCGCGGGGGTGGACGGGATCACCGCCCATCTGCGCGAGGACCGGCGCCATATCTCCGACGCCGATATCGAGGCCCTGGCCGCGGTGACCCGCAAGCGCGGCCGGCCGCTGAACTTCGAGATGGCGGTGACGGCCGAGATGGAGGCCATCGCCTTGTCGCACCTGCCGCATGCGGCATGCCTGGTGCCCGAACGGCGCGAGGAGCGCACCACCGAGGGCGGCCTCGACGTGATCGGCGGCCACAATCACATCGCCCCGGTGGTGGCCAGGCTGGCCGCGGCCGGGGTGCGGGTTTCCTGCTTCATCGACGCCGACCCGGCCCAGGCCGCGGCGGCCAAGGCGATGGGCGCTCAGGTGGTGGAGCTGCATACCGGCGCCTATTGCGATGCGGTCCGCGAGCGCTCGCCCCAGGCGCCGGCCCTGCTGGAAGGCCTGAGCGCCACGGCGGCCGAGGCCGCTCGCCTAGGCCTGGAGGGCCATGCCGGCCACGGCATCGACTACGAGACCGTCAAGCCGGTCGCGGCCATCGCGCAGGTGACGGAGCTGAACATCGGCCACTTCCTGATCGGCGAAGCGATCTTCGTCGGGCTGACGGCGGCGATCCAGCGCATGCGCGCCCTGATGGACGAGGCCCGCGCCTCGGGGAGAGCGGCGTGATCATCGGCATCGGCTCGGACCTCTCCGACATCCGCCGGGTGGCCGAGACGCTGGAGCGGTTCGGCGACCGCTTCACCCACCGCATCTTCACCGAGATCGAACGGACGCGCTCGGAACGAAAGCCCGACCGGGCCTCCAGCTACGCCAAGCGCTTCGCGGCCAAGGAGGCCTGCGCCAAGGCGTTGGGCACCGGCATGCGGGCCGGGGTCTTCTGGCGCGACATGGGGGTGGTCAACATGCGCTCGGGCCAGCCGACCATGGCCCTGACCGGCGGAGCTGCGCAACGGTTGGCGGCGATGACCCCGGACGGCCATACGGCCGTGATCCACCTCTCGCTGACCGACGACCACCCCTACGCCCAGGCGTTCGTGATTATCGAGGCCGTGCCACAATAGGAAGTCAGGCCTGGGCCAGCCGCTGCTGCAGGCGGGGCCAGAAGATGTTGAGCGCCAGGCCGCTCATCACCAGGGCGGCGGCCAGCAGCTTCCAGCCCGGCAGGCTCTCGCCGAGGAAGATCGCCGAGGCCCCCATGCCGAACACCGGCACCAGCATCGCCATCGGCGTGATGGTCGCCGCCGGGTGGCGCGAGAGCAGCCAGCCCCAGGCGGCGTAGCCGAAGAGCGTGTTGCCCACCGACTGCCAGAGGACCGCGGCCCAGGTGGCGGCGTCGGCGGCGCGCACGCCTTCGATCATCCGAGCCGGCCCCTCGAACGCCAGGGCCAGGACCAGCAGGGGCGGGACCGAGAACAGGCTGGCCCAGACCACATAGGCCAGCATGTTCACCTGTCCGGCGGCGCGGGAAAAGGCGTTGCCTCCCGCCCAACTGGCCGCCGCGCCCAGGATCAGGGCGAGGCCGAGCGGCGTGGCCGAGGCGTCGGAATTGTGCGCCATGATCACCACGAGGCCCGCCGCGGCCAGGGCGAGGGCGAGGATCTGGAACGTCCGCACCCGCTCCTTGCTCAGCCACATGGCCAGGCCGATGGTGAAGAACACCTGGGTCTGCACCACCAGCGAGGCCAGGCCCGGCGAGATGAAGCCGTTGATGGCGATATAGAGCAGGCCGAACTGCCCGGCCCCGATCAGCACGCCGTAGGCGGCCAGGTTGCGCCAGGGAACCGCCGGGCGCTTCAGGAAGAATACCGCCGGCGCCAGGGCGAAGGTGAAGCGCAGCACCGCGAAGGTCAGCGGCGGCAGGTGGTCGAGCCCGATGCGGATGACCACGAAGTTCGTGCCCCAGACGGCCACCACCGCGAGCGCAAGGAGGACGTGCGACAGCGGCAGGGTCGATCGATGCATGGGCGTCTTGATAGGTCGTGATTTCGCCTCGGCAAGGCCGGAAAAGCGCGCCCAGGCGGGGAAATACCTCCTGCGCTGGCGCCGGTGGGGGCCTTGCGGCGCCGCTTGCCGCGGACCCGGCCAGCGTCTAGCTAGGCGAAACGTCCGCTCCCCAGGACAAGGAAGACAGATGACCGATCGCGCGCAGACCGCGGGAAATCAGCAAAACGCCAGCGGCGTCAACGACTTCGTCGAGATCGTCAAGACGGTCGCCTATGCGCTGCTGATCGCGCTGTTCCTGCGGGTGCTGCTGTTCCAGCCGTTCACCATCCCCTCGGCCTCGATGGAGCCGACCCTGCTGGAAGGCGACTACATCATCGTCACCAAGTTCTCGTACGGCTATTCGCGCCATTCGATCCCGTTCAGCCCGCCCCTGTTCGACGGCCGCGTCCGGGAGCGCAAGCCCGAGCGCGGCGATGTCGTGGTCTTCAAGCTGCCGCGCGATTCCAGCACCGACTACATCAAGCGCCTGATCGGCCTGCCGGGCGATCGCGTCCAGATGCGCAGGGGCCGGCTGTGGGTGAACGGCGAGCAGATCCCGGCCAAGGAGCTGCCGCCGGTGATGATGGACTCCGGCTACGGCTTCACCCGCAGCGTCCAGCGCTTCGAAGAGACCTTCCCGAACGGCAGGACCTTCGTGACCTACGATTTCGGGCCGAGCGGCGATGTGGACGACACCCAGACCTTCGTGGTGCCCGAGGGCCACTACTTCTTCATGGGCGACAACCGCGACAACTCGCTCGACAGCCGCGTGCCGGCGCAGGAGAACGGAGTGGGCTTCGTGCCCGCCGAGAATCTGGTCGGAAAGGCGCAGATCATCCTGCTGTCGTGGAACCCCGGCGCCTCGCTGTTCAAGCCCTGGACCTGGGTGACGGACGCCCGGCCCAGCCGCTTCTTCAACGTCCTCAAATGAACAGACGCCAGGTCGCGGTCGCCGAACTCGAAGCCCGCATTGGCCATGTGTTCCATGACCGCGAACTGCTGGAGCGGGCCCTGACCCACGCCAGCGTCGGCGACGGGGCGCTGAAGGTCCGCCATTACGAGCGGCTGGAGTTCCTGGGCGACCGGGTGCTGAACCTGGTGGCCGCCGAGCGGCTGATGGCGCTCTATCCCGACGCGCGCGAGGGCGAGATGAGCCGGATGATGGCCGCCCTGGTGAACTATCACGCCTGCGCCCGCGTCGCCCGCTCGATCGGCCTGCCGGACGCGCTGCGCATGGCGCCCAGCGCCAGCAAGATCGGCGCGCGCGACAAGGACAGCGTGCTGGGCGACGCCTGCGAGGCGCTGCTGGGCGCGATCTATGTGGACGACGGGCTGGAGGCTGCGCGCGCCTTCTTCCTGGCGTTCTGGAAGGACGAATTCGAGCGCCTCGGCGGGCCGAAGGCCAAGGACCCCAAGACCCAGCTCCAGGAGTGGGCCCAGGCCCGCGGCCTGCCGCTGCCGGCCTATGC
>MEEW01000141.1 GCA_001724985.1 Phenylobacterium sp. SCN 69-14 | reverse complement strand
TGCAGGCGGTCCGCGCGGCCCTGGCCGAGGCCAAGGGCGAAAAGCTGAAGTCTCCCGGCTCGCCCAAGCTCGACAAGGGGTGATCTGATCGACAGGGGTTGATCGACGGGGGCTTGCGCGCACCTGCGCTGGCGCTACCCTTCCTCGCGAGTGCGGTTGCTTAGAGTCTGTCCGTCACAAGCGGCGAGCGGAATGCACGAACGAGTGCTGATTATCGGGGCCGGAATGGCGGGCCTGTGTGCGGCGCTGGCCTTGGCGCCGACCGGGCGCGACATCGTCATTCTCGAACGCGATCCGCCGCCCCCGCGCGGCGATCCCGACCTCGCTTTCGAGACCTGGTCGCGCCGGGGCGTGGGCCACATCCGCCATAGCCACGCCTTCCTCGCCCGCCTGCGCTCGATCATCAAGGCCGAGCATCCCGAGTTGCACGCCGAGCTGCTGCACGCCGGCTGCCGCGAACTCGGCTTCGAGGGCATGCTGACCGACCTCCACCGGGCGCGCTACCGGCCCCAGCCGGGCGACCGCGACTTCGCCGTCCTCACCAGCCGCCGCACCACCCTGGAGCTGGTGATCCGGCGCTATGTCGAGCGCCACCCCAATGTCCGCCTGGTCTCCGAGACCTTCGTGCGCGGCCTGCTGGTCAAGCAGCTTCCCGAGGGCCTGCGCGTGCTGGGCGTCTCGGCGGCGGACGCCGACGGCGGGCGCGACATCATCGGCGACGTGGTGATCGACGCCGGCGGACGAACCTCCTCGGGCGTCGAACAGCTCATCGAGGCCGGGGCGGCGATCTCCGAGGAAGCGGAAAACGCCGAGATCCTCTATTTCACCCGCCACTACCGCCTGCATCCCGGGGTCAGCGAGCCCCCGCGCGGCAAGGCGTCGACCACCGGCGATCTGGGCTTCCTGAAGTTCGGGCTGTTTCCGGCCGACAACGGCTGTTTCTCCATCACCCTCTGCGTCCACGAACTGGAACTGGAGATGCGCAAGGCCCTGGTCGATCCGGCGGTGTTCGACGCGGCGTGCGCCCGCCTGCCGGGTCTGGCCCCCTGGGTGGCGCCGGAGACCGCCGCCGGCGTCAGCCGCGTCTTCGGCATGGGCGACCTGCACAGCCGCTGGCGGACCCTGGCCAGCGGCGACACGCCCTCGGTGCTCGGCTATTTCGCGATCGGCGACAACCTGATCCGCACCAACCCGCTCTATGGCCGCGGCTGCTCGTTCGCGGCGGTGACCGCCTATCTGCTGCGCGACGTGCTGGTCTCCACCGATCACGCCGGCGACCGGCTGGTCGAATTCCAGGACCTCGTGACCCGCGAACTGCGGCCCTACTACGACAGTATGCGCGACCAGGACCGCGCCGCCATCCGCCGCGCACGCCAGCAACTGACCCGTGGCTACCGGCCGAGCCTGAAGAGCCGCGTCACAAAGAGCTTCCTGGAGGACGGGGTCAACATCGCCATCCGCTCGGACGTCGACCTGCTGCGTGCGGCGCTCCGTGGCTTCCACATGCTCGAGCCTCCGTCCGCCTGGCTGAAGCGGCCGGACAACCTGGCCAAGGTGCTGCGCTACTGGGCGACCGGCCGCGAGAAGAAGGCCGGCGCCTATCCGGTCAAGCCAGGGCCCGGCCGGGGCGAGATGTTCCAGGCCCTGGGGCTCTCGACCGAAGCGGACATGATCAGGGGGTAGGCTAGATTGTGTCCTCCCGGTTTCGGCGCAGCCGAAGACCGGGACCCATGCACACCTAATCTCGAAGAATCGGGCTCGATCCTGCGCCACCTGGTGTTCATGGGTCCCGGTTTTGCTTCGCAAACCGGGATGACATCCGTAGACGGCTAGGCCCGCGCCTGCAGCCCGTGCTGCTTCAGCCGCCAGACCAGCACGTCCAGGCGATCCTGGCCGAAGAACGGCTCGTTCTCGAACACCATGGTCGGCACGCCCCAGTGGCCGGCGGCGCGATGAGCCTCCTGGTTGGCTTCGATCTCGGCGGCGATCTCGGCGCTCTTGCCGGCCGCCTCGGCCTGCAGCTCGTCCATGTCGAGGCCGGCGCGGGCGATGGCGCGGGCCAGCTTGTCGCCCTCGTTCCAGGGCATGTCCTGCCCACTCCAGATCAGGCGCGAGACCTCGTCGTAAAAGGCCATGGCCTGCGGCCTGTGCGCGGCGACCACGCCCAGCGGCATCAGGAGGTCCAGGTGCGGCTGCTCGGCCGCTCCGTTCAGGTTGGCGCCGATCACCACCGGGTCGGGATTGGGCCAGGCCAGGGGCAGGCCCAGGAACTCTCCCTGCCGGCGGCAGTCGCGCACCAGATAGGGCACGAACAAGGGGTCCTGCTTGGTGAAGAACCCTTCGGAACGCACGGCCAGCGGATAGACCGGCCGCATCCGCACCTCGACGTCGTAGGTCTCGCTCAGCTCCCGCAGACGGGGGACCGCCAGGTAGGAATAGGGACTGCGGAAGGACCAGTAGACGTCGACGGCGAGGCTCATCAGATCAGACCGGATAGGGGTGAGGATGGCTCAGCATACATACGTTTTGGCATTCGTCCTGCCAAAAATGCCTCCCGACCGGCGATGACCGCGTGCTTCATGGCCCGCGCCATGCGGATCGGCTCCTTGGCCCCGGCGATGGCGGTGTTCATCAACACCGCGTCGCAGCCGGTCTCCATGGCCAGCACCGCGTCGGAGGCGGTGCCGACCCCGGCGTCCACCAGCACCGGCACCCGGGCCTGCTCGATGATGAGGCCGAGGTTCAGGAAGTTCTGGATGCCCCGCCCAGATCCGATCGGCGCGGCCGCCGGCATGATCGCCGCCGCGCCCGCCTCCTCCAGCTTCCGGGCGTAGACCGGATCGTCGCTGCAATAGACCATCACCTGGAAGCCGTCGGCGACCAGCAGCTTCAGGGCCCGCAGGGTCTCTTCCATGTCGGGCAGCAGGTGCTTGGTGTCCGACAGCACCTCCAGCTTCACCAGGTCCCAGCCGCCGGCCTCGCGCGCCAGGCGCAGGGTGCGGATCGCTTCCTCGCCGGTGAAACAGCCCGCGGTGTTCGGCAGGAAGGTGAAGCGGTCGGGCTTCACATGGTCGACCAGCATCGGCTGGCTAGGGTCGGAAAGGTTCACGCGGCGCACCGCCACGGTCACGATCTCGGCGCCCGCGGCCTCCGCGGCGGCGGCGTTCTCGGCGTAGTCCTTGTATTTCCCGGTTCCGACGATCAGGCGCGAGGTGAAGGTGCGGCCTGCGACCGTCCAGGTGTCTTGCGTTTGGACCGCTCCGTCCATGTCAGCCGCCTCCGATGAAGTGCACGATCTCGATGCGGTCGCCGTCGGCGAGCGCGGTCTGTCCATAGGCCGATCGCGGCACGATCTCCAGATTGCGCTCGACCGCCACCTTGCGCGCGTCCAGGCCCAGTTGCGCCACCAGCGCCGCGACCGTCGAGACGCCCGACATCGCCTTTTGCTCGCCGTTGATGGTCAGCGTCATGACGCCCTCGTGAAGCTATAGGTTCCGGGAAGCTTGTGACCCCCGCCGCCGACCGTTACAAGACGGCGGAATCGACGGCGGAGCCGAATGTCGAAACCGATCTATGTGCTTAGCGGGCCCAACCTCAATCTCCTGGGGGTCCGGGAGCCGGAGATTTACGGAAAAGAGACGCTGGAGGACGTGCGCGTGCGCTGCGAACGTCGGGCCGGCGCCCTCGGTCGTGCGGTCGTGTTCCGCCAGACGAACCACGAAGGCCAGCTCATCGACTGGGTTCAGGAGGCCCGGACGGAGGCCTGCGCCGTGGTGATCAATCCTGCGGGCTATGGTCACACTTCCGTGGCCCTGTTGGACGCGCTCAAGACGCTCGATATTCCTGTGGTCGAGTGCCACCTCTCCAACCCTGCGGCGCGCGAAGCGTTCCGCCGGGAAACCTATGTGTCTCTCGTCGCGACGGGCCTCGTGTCCGGGTTTGGCGGCGCGAGTTACGAACTGGCCGTCGAGGCGGCCGCGGGCCTGGCCCGTTAAAGCCAAATACTAAGGATTATCAGATGGCTAGCAGTCCCAAGGCCCCCGCCGATCCGATCGACGCGCGTCTGGTCCGCAAACTGGCCGACATTCTCACCGAAACCGGCCTCAGCGAGATCGAGGTCGAGCACAACGACCTGAAGATCCGTGTCGCCAAGACCCTGACGGCCGCCCCCGCCGCTGCTCAGTATGTCGCCGCGCCCGCCCCGCTCGCCGCAGCGCCCGCGCCGGCCGCCTCGGGCGAGGCCGCCCCCGCCGCCGAGCCGCAGCGCAAGGGCGACGTGGTGAACTCCCCGATGGTCGGCACGGTCTATCTGCAGCCCCAGCCCGACTCCCCGCCGTTCGTGGCGGTGGGCGACACCGTCACCGCCGGCCAGACCCTGCTGATCGTCGAGGCCATGAAGACCATGAACCCGATCCCCGCCCCGCGCGGCGGCAAGATCGTCGAGATCATCGTCCAGGACGCCCAGCCGGTCGAGTTCGGCGAGCCGCTGGTGGTCATCGAGTAGATCGATGTTCGACAAGATCCTCATCGCCAACCGCGGCGAGATCGCCCTGCGGGTCCACCGGGCCTGCAAGGAAATGGGCATCTCCACCGTCGCGGTCCATTCGGAAGCCGACGCCGGCGCCATGTGGGTGCGCCTGGCCGACGAAAGCGTCTGCATCGGCCCGGCCCCGGCGGCCAAGAGCTACCTCAACATTCCCTCGATCATCGCCGCGGCGGAGATCACCGGCGCCCAGGCCATTCACCCAGGCTACGGCTTCCTGTCGGAGAACGCGCGCTTCGCCGAGATCGTGGCCGCGCACGGCTTCACCTTCATCGGCCCGACCGCCGAGCACATCAAGATGATGGGCGACAAGATCACCGCCAAGCAGGCGGTGAAGGACGCCGGCATTCCGGTGGTGCCCGGCTCCGACGGCGCGGTGACCACCGAGGAAGAAGCCTTCGCCGCGGCCAGGGAAATCGGCTTTCCCGTCCTCATCAAGGCCGCGGCCGGCGGCGGCGGGCGCGGCATGAAGGTCGCCAGCACGCCGGACGACCTGGCCGAGGCGGTCTCCACCGCCCGCGCCGAAGCCCGCGCGGCCTTCGGCGACGATGCGGTCTATATGGAGCGCTACCTCCAGACCCCGCGCCACATCGAGATTCAGGTCATCGCCGACGCCTTCGGCAATGTCTGCCACCTGGGCGAGCGCGACTGCTCGCTGCAGCGCCGCCACCAGAAGGTGCTGGAGGAAGCCCCCTCCCCGGTCATCGACGCCGCCGCCCGCGCCAAGATCGGCAAGGTGGTCGTCGATGCGATCAAGGCCATCGGCTATCTCGGGGTCGGCACCATCGAATTCCTGTACGAGAACGGCGAGTTCTTCTTCATCGAGATGAACACCCGCCTGCAGGTTGAACACCCGGTCACCGAGGCGATCACCGGCATCGACCTGGTGCGCGAGCAGATCCGCATCGCCGCCGGCCTACCGCTGTCGTTCAGGCAGGAAGACATCGTGTTCGAGGGCCACGCCATCGAATGCCGCATCAACGCCGAGAACCCGCGGACCTTCACGCCCTCGCCGGGCCTGGTCACCGACTTCCACGCGCCGGGCGGCCTGGGCGTGCGGCTCGATAGCGCCCTCTACGCCGGCTATTCGATCCCGCCCTATTACGACAGCCTGGTCGGCAAGCTGATCGTGCACGGCCGCGACCGCGCCGAGTGCATCGCCCGCGTCAACCGCTGCCTGGCCGAAATGGTGGTCGGCGGCATCGAGACCTCGATCCCGCTGTTCCAGGACCTGCTGCAACAGCCCGACATCATCTCCGGCGACTACAACATCCATTGGCTCGAACACTGGATGAAGGCGCAGGAAGACGCCTGATGCCCCTTCCCGCATAGTGGGCGTGCTGCTCCGATGAAGCGTTTTGGCCCCCGCGAGCTGCTCGACTGCTACGCTCGCGGGGTGTTCCCCATGGCCGACGCCCGCGACGACGACCGCGTCTTCCTGATCGATCCGGAAAAGCGCGGCGTCATTCCGCTGGACGCCTTCCACGTTCCGCGGCGCCTGGCGCGCACGATCCGCAGCGACCCGTTCGAGATCCGCATGGACACCGCCTTTGCACAGGTGGTCGCCGCCTGCGCCGCGCCCAAGCCGGGCCGCACGGAAACCTGGATCAACGGCGTCATCGAGGAGCTCTACGCCCGGCTCTTCGAGATGGGCCACGCCCACAGCGTCGAGTGCTGGCAGGACGGCGAGTTGGTCGGCGGCCTCTACGGCGTCTCGCTGGGCTCAGCCTTCTTCGGCGAGAGCATGTTCAGCCTCCGGACCGACGCCTCGAAGGTCGCCCTGACGCACCTGGTCGCGCGATTGATCGCCGACGGCTTCAGGCTGCTCGACACCCAGTTCATCACCGACCACCTGACGACCTTCGGCGCGGTCGAAATCCCACGTGTCGAATACCACCGCCGCCTCGCCCGCGCCCTGGCGCACGAGGCCTCGTTTCAGCGCGCCGCGGTCGGCGACGGCGCAGCGGCCCTGCAGGTGATCAACCAGGCGTCGTAGATCGGGTGTTCCAGCGGGTTGAGGCTGGGCGAGGAAGCATACATCCAGCCGCGGAACGCCTGTTTCGGCGGCGGCGTGGGCTTTCCGGGCGCCGCGCGCGGCTGCGATTCCACCGTCACATAGGCGATCGAGTCCTCCAGCGCCTCATCGGCGGCCGAGCGCTCGCACGCCTTCACGGTGAAGACCAGGTTCTTGTAGCGCACCGGGCGGCCGACCGCGGCTTCGAAGCGCATGGAGGCCGCAGACACCTTGTCCAGGGCCTGGATCACCGCGACGTCGTAGCGGGCGCGCTTGGCCGTCGCCTCGCTCGGCTTGGCCGCCACCTGCGCCTTGGGCGGCGGGGCGGACGCGACCTCCTCGGCCTCGATCGGCGGGGCGACCACGGGCGGGGGCGGCGTGACCTGGACCGGCGGCGGAGCCTCCTGTACGGGCGGCGGAGGCGTGATCGCAGGCGATGGCGCGGGCGGCTGGACCGCCGGCGGCGCAGCGGGCGTGACCGGAGCGGCTGGGGTCGGGGCCTGC
>MEEW01000140.1 GCA_001724985.1 Phenylobacterium sp. SCN 69-14 | reverse complement strand
GCGGCCGCCAGCCTGGCCGCCAAGCCGGTGGAGGGGGCGAGCATCCTCGTCGCCGACACCTTCAAGGCCCTGGAAAAGCTGGGGGAAGCCGCCCGCGAGCGCGGGCCCCAGGTCCGCCGCGGCGCCGTCACCGGCTCGGTCGGCAAGACCAGCGTCACCCAGGCGATCCGCGCCGGGCTGGAGCGCGCCGGCCGCGCCCATTCCTCGGTGAAGAGCTACAACAACCACATCGGCGTGCCCCTGACCCTCGCCCGCATGCCCCGCGACACCGAGCGTGCGGTCTTCGAGATCGGCATGAACCATGCGGGCGAGATCGCGCCCCTCTCGCGGTTCGTGCGCCCGCATGCGGTGGCCATCACCACCGTCGGCCCGGTCCACACCGAGAATTTCCCCGACGGCGAGTCCGGCGTCGCCCGCGCCAAGGCCGAGATCTTCGCCGGGATCGAGCCGGGCGGCGTCGCCGTCCTCAACGCCGACAACCGGTGGTTCGATTTCCTCGGCGAGCAGGCGCACAAGGCCGGCGCCGGGGTCCGCAGCTTCGGGCGTGACGTGAGCTGCGATGCGCAACTGGTCGATTTCGTTCCAGAATCCGGGCGCGCCATCGTCCGCGCCCGCCTGCACGGCAAGGCGCTGGACTTCCCGATCCTCCAGACCGGCTTCCATTGGGGCCCCAACAGCATGGCGGTGTTGCTGATGCTGGAGGCGCTCGGCGTCTCGCTGGACGACAGCCTGGCCGCCCTCGGCGCCTTCGAGCCGCTGGCCGGCCGCGGCGCGGAGAGGGCGGTGCGCCTGCCCGGCGGCGCCTTCACCCTGATCGACGAAAGCTACAACGCCAATCCGGTCTCCATGGCCGCCGCCTTCGCCAGCCTCGGCGCGCGCAAGGCCGCCGGACGGCGGATCGTCGCCCTCACCGACATGCTGGAGCTCGGCCCCGAAGGCCCGACCTTCCATGCGGGCCTGGCCGCGCCGCTCGATGCGGCCGGCGTCGACCTGGTCTTCGCGGCCGGCCCGCTCATGAAATCCCTGTGGGACGCTCTTCCGCCGACTCGGAGAGGCGGGTACGCCAACACTGCGGCGGAGCTGGCGCCGCTGGTCGGCGCGGCCGTGGAGCCGGGCGATCTGGTGATGGTCAAGGGGTCCAACGGCTCGAGGGCTGGCGCGGTCGCCGCCGCGCTGGCCGCGCTCGATGCGCGTTCGGGGGAGACGGGCTGATGCTCTACTGGCTGTATCAGCAGCTCGCGGCGGACGGCTATGTGCCGTTCCTGAACCTGTTGAAATACCAGACCTTCCGCACCGGCATGGCCCTGTTCACGGCCCAGCTCGTGGTGGTGGCCATGGGCTCGCGCTTCATCCGCTGGATGCAGGCCAAGCAGGGCAAGGGCCAGCCGATCCGTACCGACGGCATCGAACGCCACGTGGTCGAGAAGGCCGGCACCCCCACCATGGGCGGCGTCATGATCCTGGCCGGCCTGCTGGTCGGCACGCTGCTGTGGTCCGACCTTTCCAACGTCTATGTCTGGGCGGTGATCCTGGTCACCGCCGGCTACGGGGTCCTCGGCTTCACCGACGACTACGCCAAGGTCACCAAGCAATCGACGGACGGGGTCTCGGGCCGGCTGCGCCTGGTCATGGAGGCGGCGATCGCGCTCGCCGCCGTGGCCCTGATGGTGGTGTTCGGGACCAGCCCGCCGGAAACGCCGGACCTTTCGACCTCCGTCGCCTTCCCGATCTTCAAGCAACTGCTGCTGCCGCTCGGCTGGTTCTACCTGGCCTTCGGCGCCTTCATCATCGTCGGCGCGGCGAACGCCGTGAACTTCACCGACGGCCTGGACGGCCTGGCCACCGTGCCGGTGATGATCGCCGCCGCCGCCTTCGGCTTCATCGCCTATCTCGTCGGCAACTACGTCTTCGCCCAGTACCTGAAGCTGCATTTCGTGCCCGGCGTGGGTGAGGTGGCGGTCTATTGCGGGGCGATGATCGGCGCCGGCCTCGGCTTCCTCTGGTACAACGCCCCGCCGGCCAAGATCTTCATGGGCGACACCGGCTCCCTGGCCCTGGGCGGCGGCATCGGGGCGGTGGCCGTGGCCACCAAGCACGAGATCGTGCTGGGGATCATCGGCGGCCTCTTCGTCATGGAGACCCTCTCGGTGATGATCCAGGTCGCCTCGTTCAAGCTGACCGGCAAGCGGGTGTTCCGCATGGCCCCGATCCACCACCATTTCGAGAAGCTGGGCTGGTCGGAATCGACCGTCGTCATCCGCTTCTGGATCATCGCCGTCATGCTCGCCCTGCTGGGCCTGGCGACCCTGAAGCTGCGGTAGGGGAGGGCGAGCCGTCTCATGATCCCGGTCCGCGGCTTCGAAGGCAGGACGCTCGCCGTGTTCGGTCTGGCCCGCACGGGCCTGACGGCCGCGCGCGCCCTCCTGCTCGGCGGCGCCGAGGTCGTGGTCTGGGACGACAAGGCGGAGAGCCGCGAGGCGGCCCGGGCCGAGGGGTTCGACCTCGTGGACCTCTCGACCGCCGACTGGTCGCAGTTCGCCGCTCTGATGCTGTCGCCCGGCGTGCCGCTGACCCATCCCAAGCCGCACTGGACGGTCGAGAAGGCCAGGGCCGCCGGGGTCGAGATCCTGGGCGACATCGAACTCTTCGCCCGCACCGTCAACGCCGCGCCCGAGCACAAGCGCCCGAAGATCGTCGCCATCACCGGGACCAACGGCAAGTCGACCACCACCGCCCTCATCGGCCACATCTGCGCCGCCGCCGGCCGCGACGTCCGCGTTGGCGGCAATATCGGCCAGGGGGTCCTGGGCCTGGACGACATGCACGGCGGGGCGGTCTACGTGCTGGAGCTGTCGTCCTACCAGCTCGACCTCACCTCCAGCCTCAAGCCCGA
This sequence comes from Phenylobacterium sp. SCN 69-14, assembly GCA_001724985.1. GTDB lineage: Bacteria > Pseudomonadota > Alphaproteobacteria > Caulobacterales > Caulobacteraceae > Phenylobacterium. The sequence continues at coordinate 4,189 of MEEW01000140.1, read as the reverse complement.
CGTCGCCGTCCTGCTCAACGTCTCGCCCGACCATCTCGACCGTCACGGCGGCATGGAGGGCTATGTCGCCGCCAAGCGCCGCATCCTGCTGGGCCAGGGCAAGGGCGACACCGCCGTCATCGGCGTGGACGATCCCTGGGGCCAGCGCATCTGCACCGAGATCACCGCCGCCAACCGCCGGACCATCGTGCCGATCTCGGCCTCCAAGGCCATGGGCCGCGGCGTCTACGTCCTCCAGGGCCTGCTCTACGACGCCACCGGCGAGCGCGCGGTCGAGGTGGCCGACCTCCTGCGCGCCCGCTCGCTGCCGGGCCGCCACAACTGGCAGAACGCAGCCGCGGCCTATTCGGCCGTCCGGGGCCTGGGCCTCACCGCCCAGGAGGCCGCCGACGGCCTGCTCAGCTTCCCCGGCCTCGCCCACCGCATGGAGACGGTCGGCATGGTCGGCAAGGTGCGCTTCGTCAACGACAGCAAGGCCACCAACGCCGACGCCGCGCGCCAGGCCATGTCCAGCTATCCGAAGTTCTACTGGATCGCCGGCGGCGTGCCCAAGGCTGGCGGCATCGACAGCCTGACCGACCTCTTCCCACGCATCGAGAAGGCCTATCTGGTCGGCGAGGCCGCCCCCGCCTTCGCCGAGACCCTGAAGGGCAAGGCCAGGCTCGCCCAGTGCGGAACCTTGGCCGGCGCGGTCGCCGCCGCCTATGCCGACGCCGCGGCCGGCGGCCAGGACGCCATCGTCCTGCTCTCGCCCGCCTGCGCCTCCTTCGACCAGTTCCCCGACTTCGAAGCCCGTGGCGAAGCCTTCCGCGCCGCCGTCCAGAACCTCCAACGCCCCGCCGCCAAAGGCGTCCACGCCTGACTCTCAGGCGCATGTCATCCCGGCTTGCGAAGCAAGACCGGGACCCATGCACACCTGATTTTGAAGTTTAAGGCTCCGATTCAGCCCCATATTCCAAAGACGGCGCGCCAGCGACGTCAGTCTTTCAACACCAAGACCACAAAGAACACCAAGACCACCAAGGGTTTGTTCTAACCCCGCCCTCTGCCGACCGTCCTGATCTTCGTGGTCTTCGTGTCCTTGATGGTCTTGGCGTCAAAATATCTGCCCAACCGCCTTCACTGCGCTCGCCAGTCAAGACAGCCGCTTCGCGGCGCGGCGCTTCAGGCCCGCGCCGTCACTAGCCAGCACCCGGCGACCATCGGGATGATCCCGTCCTCCACATGGGGCTCCAGCGACTTCACCACCGCCTCGCGCACCTTCGCGGCCGTCGTCGCGTCTGCCTCGCGCAGGGCCGCGGCGATCGGACCCATGCGCAGGCTGAGCGTGGTCAGGTCCTCCAGGCTGATCGGCGTCGGCGCGTCCAGCGGATCGACCGCGATGTCGCTCCAGCCGCTGCGCTCCAGTATGCCGCGCACCCGCGCCGGATCGGCGAAGGCGAAGCGTCCCGGCGCCGACGGATCGGGCTTGGGCAAGGGCGGCAGCAGGTGGGCGGCCGCCTGGGTCGGAACCGCCGCCAGCGGATTGTCCGCCGGGCGGCGCCAGCAGGCGAAGGCCAGCTTGCCGCCCGCCTTCACGCTGCGCCGGATATTGGCGAAGGCCGCGTCGAAGTCGGAAAAGAACATCACCCCATAGCGCGACATCGCCGCGTCGAACCGGCCCTCGCCGATGTCCAGGGTCTGGGCGTCGCCCAGCGCAAAGCGCGCCTTGGCCAGCCCCTCGCGCTCGGCGCGGCCGCGCGCCAGCTCCAGCAGCGGCTGGGAGACGTCGACGCCCAGGGCCTCGCCGCCCGCGCCCAGCCGGCGGGCCATGGCCAGGGTCGTGGCCCCCGCGCCGCAGCCGATGTCGACCACCGCCTTGCCCGCGCCCGGAAAGGCCGCCTCGACCACCGCGTCCTCGACGGACTTGTTGAGGCCGTCCATCAGCCCCTGAAGCTCCACCCAGGCCCTGCCGCCGGTCTCGTTCCAATAGGCGGCCTGATAGGCTTGGGCGGTCGGGGAGGCGGTCATCGCAGGTCCTTTCCTGATGGCCCTGCCGATGTCTGCCTGGCGGGGCGGGATTTCAAGTCGCGCGGGGACCCCGAAGGGCCGCTTGGTTAAGATATCTTAAGCATGACGCAGGCATCTCTGGCAGACGGGCCGATGCGCCCGCGGAGAGGTCCATGAGCTACGCCCAACGCCACCAGCAGGCGCACGCCTTCGCCCGCAGCGATCGCTCGGCGCTGGGCATCTGGTGGTGGACGACCGATCGCTGGATGCTGGGGGCCGTGGCCGCCCTGATCGCCATCGGGGTGATGATGTCCTTCGCGGCCAGCCCGGCCGCCGCGGCGCGGATGAACGTCGGCGATCCGTTCCACTTCGCCGTGCGCCAGTGCATCTTCGCGGCCAGCGGCGCGGCGATCCTGGTCGGGGTCTCCATGCTCGATGCGCGCGGCATCCGGCGCGCGGCCTTCTTCATCTATCTGGCCGCCATCGCGGTCATGATCGCCCTGCCGTTCCTCGGCCACACGGCCAAGGGGGCGACACGCTGGGTCCAGCTCGGCGGCTTCACCCTGCAGCCGTCCGAGTTCATGAAGCCCGCCCTCATCGTGCTGGTGTCCTGGATGTTCGCCGAGGGCCAGAAGGGGCAGGGGGTGCCCGGCGTCTCCATCGCCTTCGCCCTCTATTTCCTCTCGGTCGGCCTGCTGCTGATCCAGCCGGACGTCGGTCAGACGGTGCTCATCACCGTCGCCTTCGGCGCGGCCTTCTGGATGGCCGGCGTGCCGCTGTCGTGGGTCATGCTGCTGGGCGGGGTGGCGGCGGTGGGCCTGTCCTCGACCTATTTCCTCTTTCCCCACGTGGCCAGCCGCGTCGACCGCTTCCTCAGCCCCGACAAGGCCGACACCCACCAGGTCGACCGCGCGGCCGAGGCCATCGCCGCCGGCGGCTTCTTCGGCCGCGGTCCAGGCGAGGGGGTGATGAAGCGCCACGTGCCGGACCTGCACACCGACTTCATCTATTCGGTGGGGGCCGAGGAATACGGCCTCATCTTCTCCCTGCTGCTCATCGCCCTGCTGGGCTTCATCGTCGTGCGCGGCCTTTATCGCGCCATGAAGCTGACCGATCCCTTCGAGCAGGTGGCCGCCGCCGGACTGTTCGTCCTGGTCGGCCAGCAGGCCTTCATCAATGTGGCGGTGAACCTCAACATGATCCCGACCAAGGGCATGACCCTGCCGTTCATTTCCTATGGCGGCTCGTCGATGTGGGCCATCTGCCTGACCTTCGGCATGGCGCTTGCGCTCACCCGCCGCCGGCCGGGCGCCTATTCGCAAGGGTCCGGCCTCGCCAACGCCGGCGCCTTCGCCTAAAGCCGTCGGATGCGTAAGCTCGCCGTCGTCGCCGCCGGGGGAACCGGCGGCCACCTGTTTCCCGCCCAGGCGCTGGCCGAGGCGATGATCGCCCGCGGCTGGCGCATCGTGCTGGCCTCCGACGAGCGCGCCGCCGCCTTCGCCGAGAGCTTCCCGGCGCAGGAGCGCATCGGCCTGTCGGCCCGCACCTTCCGCCGCGGCGACGTCGTCAGCATGGCCCAGGCCGGGATCGCCATCGTCCGCGGGGTGATGCAGGCGCGCGCGGCCTTCACCCGCCTCGACCCGGCCGTGGTGGTCGGCTTCGGCGGCTACCCGTCCGTGCCCGGCCTGCTGGCCGCCATCACCCAGCGCCGCCCGACCCTGCTGCACGAGCAGAACGCGGTGATGGGCCGCGCCAACCGCCGCCTGGCCAGCCACGTCAACGCCGTCGCCTGCGCCTTCCCGGTGCTGCAGAAGGCGCCCGGCCGGGTGGCCGAGAACGCCGTGGTGGTCGGCAACCCGGTCCGGCCCGACATCCGCGCCCTGGCCGACCTGCCCTATGTTCCGCCGGTCGAGGGCGGGCCGATCCGCATCCTCGTCACCGGCGGCAGCCAGGGGGCGCGCCTGCTCTCCGAACTGATGCCCGAGGCGATCGCCAAGCTGCCCGAGGATCTGCGCGTGCGGCTGAAGGTTCAGCAGCAGACCCGCAAGGAATCGATGGACGGCGCGCGCCGCATCTACGCCAACGCCATGGTCGAGGCCGAGATCGCGCCCTTCTTCCGCGACATGGCCGGGCGCCTGCGCGACGCGCACCTGGTCGTCGGCCGCTCGGGCGCCGGCTCGGTCTGCGAGTTCGCCGTGGC
>MEEW01000139.1:6595-17566 GCA_001724985.1 Phenylobacterium sp. SCN 69-14 | reverse complement strand
GGCGGCGCTCCTGGGCGATCTATAGGGCCCGCCTTTATACCCGGATAAATCGCTCCCGAGTTTTGATACCCACACACAGAGGAAGCCGTCCCCAGAAGAGGCGGACTATCCCTCCCGAGTTTCGATAGCTAGCAGCATGAGGACCACGCAGCAGTCCGTCCTTCGCTGCATCCAGAACCAACGCAATCAGCGTGATCGGCAAGCCGCCAGCGAGGCGCTTGAGCCGTACCAACAGCAAATCGAAAGGATCGTCTCGCATGGGACTTAGCATCAAGCAGCGCGTGAAAGTGAACGCTGCACTCAGCCTCATCTACTCCCAGGGCTATGACGCACAGACCGTCGTCACCTGGGCCAGGGAGTACGTCGGCATGGGGCATACGGACGCCCGCGCCTATCAGATGGCGCTCAATGAGTTCGCCGCCGGGCAACCGGACATCGGCAACAGCCTGGGCAAGATCACCCGCCTTGTTGAGGCGTCGGACGTGACGACCGTGGCGAAGTATGACGCGGCGCTCTCGGAGTACATCAGCACCGGGGACGACAGCGCCCTTGTGGCCCTCGGCCCGATGATCGCGCAGGACAGCGTGGCCCTGGCCGTGAAGAACGGGGAGCTTCCCGAAGGAGCACTGACCGGGGAGGCGATCGAGAGCGCCCTGGGCTTCGCCATGGCGGACGCCGTGGTGACGCAGGCTACTACCCCAGCCGCCAGCCAGGAGGCCGCCCCAGGCGCTCCCCAGGGCCGCCCTGAGGACGTGTACTCCAGCCAGCAGAGCGCCCCTCAGGCGCAGCGCCAGAGCTTCCCCGGCTTCGGCTCCCAGGCGCAGCCGCAGGCCAAGAGCACGGACAAGCAGGTGTCCGCCACGGGATCGGGAAGCGGCATCATCGTGAACCGCGCTCGCTGGGACGCCACGGCCTACACCGGCGCTGGCACCGGGCGCACCCTGCTTGAGGGACACCGGATCGGGAGCGACGGCCTGCACGCGATGCCCGCCCCCGCGTTCAAGTCCAAGGCTGAGATCAGGGCGGACTACGCGAACGCCGGGGCCAGCATCAAAGCGGAGACGATCTAGGCGGGATCATTCGTCTCAAAGCGGGGGAACTTATCAAGCTCCTTCGCCAGGAGGGCCAGAGGGTACACACCGTACTTCTGGCCCTCTGTTTTCATCGCGTGACCCTTGATGGTTTCCCTTGCTTCCGGGTCCATGACGCCATGGGCTTCCAAGTCTTCCAGCGTCGGGAACGGATCATAGGGCTCAGACGGCTTCGCCGCCGCAGCGGGGGCATGATCGGGTTTGATGCCCTGTTTGAGCTTGGCCCTAGTCTCACGGATCAGGTCGTCATACTGCGACGCCATGCGGTTGCACCGCTCCTTGGCGGTGGTCCGATCCTTTGTCTTTAGGGAGTACTTCCAATCCGTCCGGGGCTCGCCGGAGGCGGTTCGAAAGTAGGCTTGAATGTCAGGCGGAACGGGGCGTCGGAAATAGTAGGTATGGCCTACCATCGTAAGGTACTGCACGGGCGGTTCACCTATTACAGATGTAACAGCCAACCGTGAAAAGCCCTTATTTTTCCAGAACTTCTAGCCCTATCAAGGGCTTAGATTGTAATGGCGGAGAGGGTGGGATTCGAACCCACGGTACCCGTAAAGGTACGCCGCATTTCGAGTGCGGTGCTTTCGACCACTCAGCCACCTCTCCGGAGACGTCGTTCGGGCCTTCCGAAGAAGGAGCCCGCTGAGCGCGAGGCGCGGAACCTACTCATCCGGCCACGTGAGATCAAGCGGCCGTTTTGCGATCTTTCATCGCGGATAGAGGATCATCTGGGTGCAGCGGAAGAGGGCGATGGCCTTGCCGCTGGCCGCATGGGTCGCCGTGGCGTCCCAGACCTGGGTCATGCGCCCGCCGTGGACGAGCCTGGCCTCGCACAGCACGGCTTCGCCGACCTTGGCCGTGCCGAGGAAATTGCTCTTCAGCTCGATGGTCGTGAAACCGGCCGCGCCCGGCGGCAGCGAGGCGCGGCAGCCGTAGCCGGCGGCGGTGTCCAGCAGGGCGATGAGGCTGGCGGCGTGCAGGAAGCCGTTGGGCGCCATGTGCTTGTGCGCGACGCTCACCTGGCTGCGCAGATAGCCCTCGCGGGCCTCCAGCACCTCCAGGCCGAGCTCCCCCGGCAGGAAGCCCTGCTGCATGGCGTTGAGACCGTCCGGGGTGATCTCCTCCAGCTCGGAAAAGGCATCGGCCATGGGCGGCGGCTCCCTCAGGCGTCCTCGGCGGCCAGGACGGCGACCCCGTCCTCGTCGGCATAGAGCAGGTCTCCGGGCACGAAGACCACGCCGCCGAACGCCACCGGCGTGTCGACCACGCCGTCGCCGCGCTTGACGCTGCGCATCGGGTTGGTCCCCAGCGCCTTGATCCCGATGTCCAGGGTTCCCAGCACCACGGCGTCGCGCACCGCGCCGAACACCACGATCCCGGCCCAGCCGTTCTTCACCCCGTCGGCGGCCAGCATGTCGCCGACCAGGGCGCGGTGCAGCGAGCCGCCGCCGTCGACCACCAGCACGCAGCCCTCGCCCGGCTCGGCCAGGGTCGCCTTCACCAGCGAATTGTCCTCGTGGCAGCGGACGGTGCGGATCGGGCCGGAAAAGGCCGTCCGGCCGCCGAGGTCGCGGAACTGGGTCTCGCAGACCTCGATGGTCCCCTCGTGTTCGTCGCAGAGGTCGGCGACCGAGACCTGGCTCATGCGGTCGCCTTTCCCTTGTAGCCGTCGCGCAGGTCGCGCTTCAGCACCTTGCCGATGTGGCTGCGCGGCAGGTGGTCGACCAGGATCAGGTCGGCCAGCCGCTGGGTCTTGCCGAGCTTGACGTTGACCGCCTCGCGCAGGGTCTCGGCCTCGATGCTCTGGCCGGGCTTCAGGGCCACGAAGGCGACCGGCGTCTCGCCCCACCTGTCGGACGCGACCCCGACCACGGCGGCCTCCAGCACCGTCGGATGGGTGACGATCTCGGCCTCCAGGTCGGACGGATAGATGTTGAAGCCGCCCGAGATGATCATGTCCTTCTTGCGGTCCATGAGCGTCAGGAAGCCGTCCTCGTCGAAGCGGCCGACGTCGCCGGTGCGGATGTAGCGCAGGCCCTGCGGGCTGTACCACTCGGCCTCGGAGGTCTTGCCCGGCTGGTTGTGGTAGCCGACCATCATCGCGCCCGAGCGGCCGACCACCTCGCCGATCTCGCCCTGGGGCACTTCCACCCCGTCCTCGCCGATCAGCCGGATGTCGTGGCCCGGCAACGGCTTGCCCACCGTATGCAGCTTGTCGGGATATTCGTGGGCGACCAGGCCGCAGGAGCCGCCGCCTTCGGTCATGCCGTAATATTCGATCAGGCCGCCCGGCCAGCGCTTCAGCACGTCGGCCTTGATCTCCGGCGAGAACGGCGCGCTGGTCGAGAACTTCATCTTGAAGCTGGAGAGGTCGTAGCTGTCGAAATCGGCCCGCTCCATGATCCGGCGGTACTGCACCGGCACCAGCATGGCGTGGGTGACGCGGTGCTTCTCCGACAGCTTCAGGAACTGTTCGGCGTCGAACTTGGGCATCATCACCACCGTCCCGCCGTTCGAGATGGTCGGCAGATAGGAGACGAGGGTGGTGTTCGAGTAGAGCGGGGTGGAGATCATCGTCACCGCATCGGCCGGATAGACCCCGCGGCGAATCTGGCCCCAGCGCATGCGGTGCGGCTGGACGATGCCTTTCGGCGCACCGGTGGTGCCGGACGAATAGATGATGTTGAAGCCCTGGTCGGGATCGTCCTCGACCGGCTCGGGCCTGGNCCGGCTCGGGCCTGGCGCCCTTCGGCGCCAGCCACGCTTCGAACGGGACGCCGGCGTCCGAGCCGTCCAGCGAGACGCGCTTGACGGCGATCTGGCCGGCCACGCCTTCGAGCTGTTTCGCAACGCCGGCGTCGAGGAAGAAGACCTTCGCCCCGGAGTCGTTCAGCATCATCACCAGGCTCTCGGGCGTCGAGGACGGCGCCAGCGGCGCGACGACCGCCCCGGCCCGCAGGATGCCGAAGAAGGTCGCCCCGTATTCGACGCTGGTGGTGGCGCAGACGGCGGCGACCTGCGCCTTGCCCACCCCGTCGCGCTGCAGGGCCGCGGCGATGCGGTCCATCAGCTCGTCCAGCTCGGCATAGGTGATGGTCCGCCGGGCGTCGATCAGGGCCGGCTTGTCCTTCAGGTCGCGGGCCTGCTCGCGGATCACGTCGGCGAGGGTTCCGAATTCCTGTGTGAGCAGTTGTTCCGCGGACATGGCCGTCTCCCTCCCAAACACTTGTATGGAACCCTAAAGCCCGAAACGGCGCCCGCCGCAATCGCCGCTTGCCATCGACGCCTTCCCAAAGGGAAACTGGCCCCGCCCGCCCTCCGCATTTCGGCGCGGCGCCCATTCATCAGGGGCCGTCAGAGCCCACGCCATTTCCAGGGACGGAAAAATCATGTCCGATGAGATGATCTCGCTCGGCGCCAAGCTGAAGCAGCTTGCGCAGGAGAAGCCGAACGCGCCCGCCGTGACCTGCGGCGAGACGACCCTCACCTATGAGCAGTTCCATCGCCTCTCGAACCGCGCGGCCCGCGGCCTGGCGGCCAAGGGGGTGAAGTTCGGCGATCTCGTCACCCTGGGCCTACCCAACTCCACCGACTTCGCGGTGGCCTGCTGGGCGATCTGGAAGCTGGGCGCCACGCCCCAGCCGGTGTCCTTCCGCCTGCCCAAGGGCGAGCTGGAGGCGATCATGGAGCTGGCCAAGACGCCGGTGGTGATCGCCCAGTTCGACCATCAGATCGACCGGCCGCTGCTCTCGGTTCCCGACCTGCTGGCCCTGTCGGACGACGACAGCGACCTGCCCGACGTCACCGCGCCGGTCTCCAAGGCGCCGACCAGCGGCGGTTCGACCGGCCGTCCGAAGCTGATCCTGTCGGGCCAGCCGGGCGAGACGGCGAAGGCGACCCCCGAGGTCGGCGGCTGGCGGCTGAAGCCCAGCTCCATCGCCCTGCTGCCCGCCCCGCTCTATCACAACGCCGGCTTCGGCATGATGATGTCGGCCTTCAGCGTGGGCTGCCACATGGTGCTGATGCCGCGGTTCGACGCCGAGGCGACCCTGGCAGAGATCGCGCGCAACAAGGCGACCTGGGTCTATCTGGTCCCGACCATGATGAACCGCATCTGGCATCTGCCCGAGGAGGTGCGGGCCAGGTACGACCTCTCCTCGCTGGAAACCCTCTGGCACCTGGCGGCCCCCTGCCCGGCCTGGCTGAAGGAGGCCTTCATCCATTGGGTCGGGCCCGAGACGGTGATGGAGCTCTATGCCGGCACCGAGGCCCAGGCCGTCACCACCATCTCCGGGGCCGAATGGCTGGAGCATCGCGGCTCGGTCGGCAAGGTGACGGTGGGCGAGATGGTCGCGGTCGGCGAGGACGGATCGTTCCTGCCCCCGCGCGAGGTCGGCGAGATCTACATGCGCCGGCCGGAGGGCGCGCCGCCCTCCTACAAGTACCTCGGCGCCACGGCCAAGACCCTGCCCGGCGGCTGGGAGAGCCTGGGCGACATCGGCTGGTTCGACGAGGACGGCTATCTCTACCTGGCCGACCGCCGCACCGACATGATCCTGGTCGGCGGCTCCAACGTCTATCCGGCCGAGATCGAGGCGGCGTTGGAGGAACACCCCGACGTGCAGTCCTGCGCGGTCATCGGCTTTCCCAACGACGACCTGGGCAATCGCATCCACGCCATCGTCCAGACCAAGGGCGTGCGGGACGAGGCCTCGCTGCGCGCGCACCTGGCCGGCAAGCTGGTCACCTACAAGCAGCCGCGCTCCTACGAGTTCGTGGACGAGCCCCTGCGCGACGACGCCGGCAAGGTCCGCCGCACCGCCCTGCGCGACGAACGCATCGCAGCGATGAAGCAGCCGGCATAGGGCTCGTGCAAGCAGGCGCCCAGCTTCGCCCTATCCTGCACAACGGCGCGCATGGATCCCCGGTCTTGCTTCGCAAACCGGGACGACGCCTTCTGGGATCAAAGGTTGCCGCACATGCTGCACCGCGATAATCCCATTCCATTCTTCAAAGACAATTTCCGGGGAAACGCATGAGTATAAAAGGCAAGGCCTACATCATGGGGGCGTACGAGCATCCGCTCCGCGACGCGCCCGACAAGACCACCGCCCAGCTCCACGCCGAATGCGCCAAGGGCGCCCTGGAAGATGCGGGCCTCTCCAAGGACGATATCGACGGCTATTTCTGCGCCGGCGACGCCCCCGGTTTCGGCGGCATGTCGATGATCGACTATATGGGCCTGAAGAACGTCCGCCACATGGACTCCACCGAGACCGGCGGCTCGTCCTACCTGCTGCATGTGGGCCACGCGGCCCAGGCGATCGCCGAGGGCAAGTGCAAGATCGCCCTGGTCACCCTGGCCGGCCGGCCGCGCCAGAACAAGTTCTTCGGCGGCGGGGGCGCCCGTCCGGGCCAGCTCAGCGACGGCCCGCCGGAAGCCGGCTTCGAGAACATCTACGGCGGCACCACCCACAACACCTACGGCATGTGCGCCATGCGCCACATGTACGAATACGGCACCACCAGCGAACAGCTCGCCTGGATCAAGGTCGCCGCCAGCCACCACGCCCAGTACAATCCCAACGCCTTCCTGAAGGATGTGGTGACCGTCGAGCAGGTGGTGAACTCCAAGATGATCGCCGACCCGCTGCACCTGCTGGACTGCTGCGTGGTCACCGACGGCGGCGGCGCGCTGATCGTCACCTCGCCCGAGATCGCCAGGTCGCTGAACCGCCCGAAGGTCAAGGTGATGGGCGCCGGCGAGTCGCCCAAGGGCCCGATGGGCGGGCGCGGCCTCGACCTCACCCACTCCGGCGCGGTCTGGTCCGGCCCGGTCGCGTTCGAAGAGGCCGGCGTGAAGCCGTCCGACATCAAGTACGCCTCGATCTACGACAGCTTCACCATCACCGTGCTGATGCAGCTCGAGGACCTCGGCTTCTGCGAGAAGGGCCAGGGCGGCAAGTTCGTCGCCGACGGCAATCTGATCTCGGGCGTCGGCAAGCTGCCGTTCAACACCGACGGCGGCGGGCTCTGCAACAACCACCCGACCAACCGCGGCGGCATCACCAAGGTGATCGAAGCGGTGCGCCAGCTTCGCGGCGAAGCGCATCCGAAGGTCCAGGTGGCCAACTGCGACATCGCGCTCGCCCACGGCACCGGCGGCTCGCTGGGCACCCGCCACGGCGCAGCGACCCTCATCATGGAACGGGAGGCTTAAATCATGACCGACGTTCAAGACCGTTCCGAGGCCATGGTCCGCGACCTCCCGGTTCCGGCCGTCACCGTCGAGACCAAGCCGTTCTGGGATGCGGCCGCCGAGGGCAGGTTCCTCATCAAGCGCTGCACCGACTGCGGCCAGGCCCACTGGTATCCGCGCGCGCTCTGCCCGTTCTGCTTCTCGGACAAGACCGTCTGGGAAGAGAGCCCCGGCGAAGGCGTGATCTACAGCTACAGCGTCATGCGCCGCTCGCCGACCGGCCCCTACGGCATCGGCTACGTCACCCTCGACGAAGGCCCGGCGGTGTTCACCAACTTCCTCGGCGTCGCGCCCGAGGCCCTCTCCATCGGCCAACGGGTCAAGGTGCGCTTCCAGCCCACCGAAGGCGGCCCGCCGGTCCCGGTGTTCGCGCCGGTCTAGGCGGCGACCGAAAGACATGCTCCCCCTCTGGGGGACCTGTCCGCGTAGCGGACTGAGGGGGACCTTGACTCCCGCTGCTGCTAGAGCAGTCCCCCTCCGTCTCGGCGCTATGCGCCGATCCACCTCCCCCAAAATGGGGAGGATCTAGCAGCCCAGCCACCCCGCCAGCCCCTCCGCCTCGCGCGGATGGCGCAGGCGGTGGACCTGCAGGTGCGAAAAGCGCGGGTCGGCGATGCGGCCGGCATATTCCGCCCGCCGCCGCGCCCAGGTGTCCCAGGCCCAGCGGATCGGGTGCTCCTTGGAAAACCACATGCGCCAGTCCTCGCGGTTGCCGGTGCCGGGCCAGAGCTCGGTACGATCGACCGCCCGCGCGATCGAGCGGCGGATGACCCGCGGCATGATGACCCTGCGCTCGTAGTCCAGCCAGACGAGATGGGTGGCCCGGCTCCAGACCAGGTCGCGCACGCGGCCGTAATTGCCGTCGCTGACCCAGGCGTCCTGCCCGACCGCCGCGGCCACCCGGCGGACGAATTCGTCGGGATCGTGCGAATTCAGGTCCTTCCAGCCGGCCTGCCAGTTGATGGCGTCCAGCTCGATGTGCGGCAGGCCGAGCTGCGCCGCCAGCCGCCCGGCCAGCGTCGACTTCCCCGACCCCGAACTGCCGACCACGGCGATACGCATCAGGCGTCCTGCGACAGCCCCAGTTCCTCGATGACCTCGGCGGTGTGTTCGCCCAGCCGCGGTGGATGGCGGCGGATGTTCGACGGCGTGCCGGTGAACTTCACCGGCGGCTTCATCGCCACATAGGTCCCGGCCTGCGGGTGCTCGTAGCGCTGGAAGAACTCCACGGCCTTCAGATGCGGGTCCTCGGGCAGGTCGTCCAGCCGGTTGGTCCGGGTCACCGGGATCGACAGCGGCTTGAGCAGGTCGATCCACTCGTCCGTGGTCTTGGTCACGGTGACGGTCTCGACCAGGGCGTAGAGCTCGTGGATGTGCTTGCCGCGCTCCAGGCCCTGGAACCGCGGGTCCTTGCCGAAGCTCTCGCCCCAGCCGGCGACGTCGAAGAAGACGTCCCATTGCTTGTCGGTATAGGGCAGCAGACCGATGTAGCCGTCCTTGGTCGGGAACGGCTTGCGATGCGGATTGACCACCCGCTGATAGCCCCACTGGCCGGTCGGGGGGTCGAAGGTGTGGTCGTAGAGATGCTCGACCAGGTTGAAGCTGGTCACGCATTCCAGCATCGGCACCTCGATGAACTGCCCCTCGCCGGTCCGCTCGCGGCTGAGCAGGCCCGCCGTGATCGCCTGGCTCATGAACAGGCCCGAGACCTTGTCGGCCACCAGGCTGGGCAGGATGCGCGGGGTCGGGTTCCCGTCGGTGCGCGGCAGCACGTCGGCCAGGCCCGAGGCGGACTGGATCAGGTCGTCATAGGCCGGCTCGCCCGCACAGGGGCCTTCGGAGCCGTAGCCGGCGGCGTGGACATAGACGATGTCGGGCTTCAGGGCCTTGACGTCCTCGTAGGCCAGACCCAGGCGCTTCAGCCCGTCATAGCGGATCGAGGTGGCGAAGACGTCGCTCTCCCGGATCAGCGCCTCCAGCACCTTGCGCGCCTTGGGGTCCTTCATGTCGAGAACCACCGAGCGCTTGTTGCGGTTGATCGCCAGGAAGATCGGCCCCAGGTCGCGCGGCCATCCCTCCGGCGTGTGGCCCGGCCAGCGCATGATGTCGCCGCCCGCGCCGCGGCCCGAGCCGGGGTCCTCGATCTTGATCACGTCCGCGCCCTGGTCGGCCAGCATCTGGACGGCGTAGGCGCCAAAGACGACGCTGGTGAGGTCGAGGATGCGCACCCCCTTCAGCGGTCCTGTGGCTCCCTCGGCCAGTTGCTTTACTTCCGCCACGTCAGACCTCCCCACTATGATCGAACCGAAGATCGCGCATTGACGCGGGGGAGGGCTAGTGGACTTCGCGCTTTCCGACGAACACAGGATGCTGAAGGAGCTGGTCGCCCGCTTCGTCCGCGACGAGCTGACGCCGCTGGAGGCCGGGGTGCTGGCCCGCGAGGTGGCCGGCGGCGGCCTCTCCATCGGCGCCAAGGAGCATGCCCGGCTGGACGAGGTCTCCAGGTCGCTCGGCCTCTGGGGCCTGGACGCGCCCGAGGACGTCGGCGGGATCGACCTGCCCAATGTCGCCATGGTCGGGGTCAACGAGGAGCTGGGCAAGACCATCACCCCCTACACCCTGCCGCCGGACTCGCCCAACCTGCGGATGCTGGCCGCCACGGTGAACGAGCGCCAGCGGGAGGCCTATCTGGCCCCGTATGTGCGCGGCGAGACGGTCAGCGCCATCGGCATCTCCGAGCCGGGCGCCGGCGCCGATCCGGCCGGCATGATCACCCGGGCCGACCGCGACGGCGAGGACTGGGTCATCAACGGCCGCAAGATCTGGATCAGCCGGGCCGAGGACGCCGACTTCACCATCCTGATGGCGGTGACCGACCGGGAAAAGGGCTCGCGCGGCGGCATCTCGGCCTTCCTGGTCGACAAGGGAACGCCCGGCTTCAACGTGCTGCGGCGCATTCCGATGATCGGCGGCCAGGCGACCTACGAGGTGGCGCTGGAGGACTGCCGGGTCGAGGGCTGGAAGCTGCTGGGCCAGGAAGGAAACGGCTTCGCCCCCATGCAACTGCGGCTGGGCACGCGGCGGATCGAGATGGCCTCCTGGTCCATCGGCATGGCCCAGCGGGCGCTGGACATGATCTGCGAGTACGCGCCCCAGCGAAAGACCTTCGGCCTGCCGCTCAGCGAACGCCAGGCCATCCAGTGGTGGGTGGCCGATGCGGCGACCCGCATCCACGCCGCACGGCTGATGACCTATGACTGCGCCTGGAAGCTGGACCAGGGGCGCGACGTGCGGGTCGAGATTTCGATGATCAAGGCCTACGCCACCGAAATGGCCTGGGAGGTCGTGGACCGCGCCATGCAGACCTTCGGCGCCATGGGCATGACCAAGGAGCTGCCGCTGCAGCTCATGGCCAGCCGCCTGCGCACCATGCGAATCTATGACGGCCCTACCGAAGTCCACAAATGGGTGGTGGCCCGCAACCTGATGGGATCGAGACGATGAAGACGGCCTATGGCGACCACCTGACCGTAACCACCGAGGGCCACGTGGCGACGGTGGTCATCAACCGCCCGCCGAACAACCACGTCTCGGTCGACCTGCTGCGCGACCTGGCCGATG
>MEEW01000139.1:0-6539 GCA_001724985.1 Phenylobacterium sp. SCN 69-14 | reverse complement strand
CGCTAGAGGCGATGGACCGCGACAACAATATCCGCGCCGTCGTCCTGGCCGCGGCCGGCAAGGCGTTCTGCGCCGGGGCCGATCTGGTCTCGCCCACCGGCATCGGCGGCACGGGCATGAGCGGCATCGACAGCCTCTACGACCAGGCGGTGCGACTGTTCTCCATCGAGACGCCGATCGTCGCGGCGGTGCAGGGCGCGGCGGTCGGGGCGGGCCTGGGCCTGGCCCTGGTCGCCGACCTCCGCGTGGTCGCGCCCGAGGCGCGGTTCAGCGCCAACTTCGTCAAGCTGGGCTTCCATCCGGGCTTTGGCCTGACCCACACCCTGCCGCGGCTGATCGGCGAGCAGCGCGCCAACCTGATGTTCCTGACCGGCCGGCGCATCAAGGGCGAGGAAGCCCTGGCCTGGGGCCTGGCCGACGAACTCGCACCGCTCGACCGGGTGTTGCCAGCCGCCCAGGCCCTGGCCGCCGAGATCGCCGAGAACGCGCCGCTGGCCGTGGTCGCCACCCGCAAGACCTTGCGCGGCGATCTCGCCGCCGCCGTCCGCGCCCAGACCAATCACGAGCACGAACAGCAGACCCTCCTGCGCGCCACCGAGGACTTCGTCGAAGGCGTCCGCGCTGTGCAGGAACGCCGGCCCGGCGTGTTCAAGGGGCGGTAGAGGATTTTAGATCGACGACTTCCCCAACCCCGCCGCGGCGCGCGCCAGCTCGGTGATCCGACCCCAGTCGCCGGCGCGGACGGCGTCGGGCGGAGCCACCCAACTGCCGCCCACGCAGATCACGTTCGGCAGGGCGAGATAGTCGGGCGCGGTCTTCGCATCGACCCCGCCGGTGGGGCAGAAGCTCGCCTGCGGGAAGGGGCTGGCGAAGGCCTTGAGCGCCGCAGGCCCGCCGACCACATTGGCCGGGAACAGCTTGAAGTGGGTGAAGCCGGCGCGCAGGCCGCGCATCAGCTCGGTGGCCGTGGCGATCCCCGGCAGCAGCGGCGTGGGGCCGTCCACGCCCTCGCCGTCGATCAGGCCGGGGCTGACCGCGAACCGCGCGCCCGCGTCGGCGACGGCCTGGCGCGCCGAGGCGGTGGTGACCGTGCCCGCCCCGACCACCGCGCCCTCGACCTCGCCGGCGATGCGGCGGATGCAGTCCAGCGCGGCGGGCGTGCGCAAGGTCACCTCCAGCGCATGGAGCCCGCCGGCCACCAGCGCCCTGGCCAGCGGCGCGGCCTGCGCCTCGTCCTCGATGATCAGGACCGGGACGACCGGCGCGAGCTTGAGGATTTCGGCGAGGGTCACAGCAGGCTTCCTTCCATTTGCTCCAGCACCCGCGCCGCGCCGACCAGGGCGGCGTAGGGATGCACGATCAGATAGGTCGGGATCTCGCGCGTGAAGTCGGACAGCCGGCCCTTGTCCTCGAACCGGCGGCGGAACCCGCCGGAGGCCAGGCGGTCGGCCATGCGCGGCGCGATGCCGCCCGACACATAGACCCCGCCGCGCGCCCCGCAGGTCAGGGCGATGTCGCCGGCGACCGAGCCGAGGATTTCGCAGAACCGGTCCAGCGTCTCTTCGGCCAGGGCGTCCTCCCCCCGCTGGCCGGCGGCGAGCACTTCCTTCTCGTCCTTCAGCGCAGCGGCGACGCCGCGCACGTCGGCCAGGCCGCGATAGAGCGCATAAAGGCCCGGCCCCGAAAGCAGCCGCTCGATGGAGACCCGCCCATGGGTGCGGCGCAGGGAGGCCCAGATCGCCGCCTCCACCCCGTCATAGGGCGCGAAGCTGGCGTGGCCGCCTTCGCTGGGCACGGTGATGTCGCCCCGATCGGTGCGGATCACCATCGAAACCCCGAACCCGGTCCCCGCGCCCAGCACCAGCAGGGGCGCGCCCTGCGCCCCCCGGATCTGCGGCCCGATCACCCGCAGGTCGTTGGCGTCCAGCACCGGAGCGGCCAGGGCCTGGGCGGCGAAGTCGTTGATCAGCCGCGCGCCGTGGAACTCGAACGCCCCGATCAGCTCGGCCTCGGAAAGCCGGCCACGGCGATCGCCGCCGACAGCAGCCGCTGACGGCCCACCGTCGCCTCGAGATATTCGGCGATGACCTCGGTCAGCGAGCCGAACTCCTGGGCCGGATAGGTCTTGGGGTTGCGGATGCGGCCGGTCGAATCCACCACCGCCAGGCGGGCGTTGGTGCCCCCGACGTCGCCCACCAGGCCGGTATAGACCATCTTCACGCAGCATCTCCGAATAGGGCTCCGCCGCCCTGCTCGGCCGGCGCCGCGGCCCGGCGCATCCAGCCGAACAGCTCGCGGCCATAGCCGAAGCCGGGCTGGACGACCCGCACCTTCTCCCGTCCCGCGAACTCCGCGGCGTCGGCGAGGATTTGCAGCGAACCGGCGTGGGCGTCCAGCCGGATCATGTCGCCGTCGCGCACCTGCGACAGCGGCCCACCGTGCGCGGCCTCCGGCGAGACGTGGATCGCGGCGGGCACCTTGCCCGAGGCGCCGGACATCCGCCCGTCCGTGACCAGCGCCACCTTGAAGCCCTTGTCCTGCAGCACGCCGAGCACCGGGGTCAGGCTGTGCAGCTCGGGCATGCCGTTGGCGGTCGGCCCCTGGAAGCGGACGACGGCGATGAAGTCGCGGTTGAGCTCGCCGCGCTTGTGCGCCTCCAGCAGGTCGTCCTGGTCCTGGAACACCAGGGCCGGCGCCTCCACGACCAGGTTCTCGTCCTTGACCGCCGAGGTCTTGATCACCGCCCGCCCCAGGCCGCCGGTCAACAGGCGGATGCCGCCCTCCGGCTGGAAGGGATCGTCCGCGGGGCGCAGGATGTCGCGGTTCAGCGACTGCGCCGGCCCTTCGCGCCAGACCAGCCTGCCGTCCTCCAGGAACGGCTCCTGCTGATAGAGGCGCAGGCCGCTTCCGGCGACCGTGGTCACGTCCTCGTGCGCCAGGCCCGCGTCCAGCAACTGGCGCACCACGAAGGCCATGCCGCCGGCCGCATGAAAGGCGTTCACGTCCTCCGACCCGTTCGGATAGACCCGCGCCAGCAGCGGCGTGACCTTGGAGAGCTCGTCGAAGTCCTGCCAGTCGATGACGATCCCCGCCGCGCGCGCCATGGCGACCAGGTGCAGGGTGTGGTTGGTCGAGCCGCCGGTGGCCAGAAGGCCGGCGAGGGCGTTCACGATGGCCTTCTCGTCCACCACCCTGGCCATGGGCGTATAGGCGTTGGTCTGATGGCCGATCTCGATGGCCCGCTTGGGCGCCGCGGCCACCAGGGCGTCGCGCAACGGCGTGTTGGGATGCACGAAGGCCGAGCCCGGCAGGTGCAGGCCCATCATCTCCATCATCATCTGGTTGGAGTTGGCGGTGCCATAGAAGGTGCAGGTGCCCGGCCCGTGATAGGACTTCATCTCGCTGTCGAGCAGTTCGTCGCGCGTCGCCTTACCCTCGGCGAACAGCGCCCGGACATGGGCCTTCTCGGCGTTGGAGATCCCCGAGGTCATCGGCCCGCCCGGCACGAAGATCACCGGCAGGTGGCCGAAGGCCAGGGCCCCGATCGTCAGGCCGGGCACGATCTTGTCGCAGATCCCCAGCATCAGCGCCCCGTCGAAGGCGTCGTGGGTCAGCGCGACCGCCGTGGCCATGGCGATCACGTCGCGGGAGAACAGCGACAGCTCCATGCCCGGCCGCCCCTGGGTGACGCCGTCGCACATGGCCGGCACCCCGCCGGCGTATTGGGCGGTGCCGCCGACCTCTTCGGCCGCGGCCTTGATGATGGCGGGAAAGCGCTCCAGCGGCTGATGGGCCGAGAGCATGTCGTTATAGGCCGAGACGATGGCCACGTTCGGCGCGCCGGGATTGCGCATCCGCTGCTTCACCCCGTCGGATTCGGCGGCGAAGGCGTGCGCCCAGTTGGCGCAGGACAGCTTGGCCCGCCCCGGACCGTCATGTCGCGCAGCCTCCATCCGGGCCAGATAGTCCGCGCGGCTGTCGCGGCTGCGCTCGACGATGCGCGCGGTGACGGCGGCGGTGACGGGATGCAGCGACATGTTCCAACTCCGACTTACGGGGTCCAGAGGATCCTTACCGGGGCCCGGGCCTGGTCCAGCAACGCATGCACGGGCAGGCCGCTCCGCCCTTCGACGACGTGTTTCTTCACTTCTCCCGCGATCAGGACGAGGATCAGCCGCGCTTGCAGAAGGGCCGGCATGGTCATCGTCACCCGGGCGAGCGGCGGCGAGCCGACGCCCGCGGGTATCCCGAGGCAAAAGCGAGTCCCGGCCGGATCCATGCCCTGATCCAGAACCGGGCTGCCGGGAATGAGCGAGGCGACGTGGCCGTCGTCTCCCATGCCCAGCAGCATGACGTCATAAGGCGCCAGGGCGCGAACCCCAACCTCAACCGCCTCGGCCGCCGCCTCGACGCTGGCCGCCGGCACGCTGATCGGGGTGAAGGCCGCCCGCGCCGCGGCCCCGACCAGCAGCCGCTCGCGCACCAGACGTTCGTTGGAGTCCGGCGAGTCCGGCGGCACGAAGCGATCGTCCGAAAGGGTGACGGCGACCTTGTCCCAGGCGAGCGCGTCGTTGGCGGCCAGCAGGTCGTAGACCGGCGCCGGAGAGCGTCCGCCCGTTCCCACCAGGCTGGCGCGCCCGCGCTCGGAAATGGCGGCCGCCAGCGCTTCGGCCGTCGCCTCGGCTGCGGCCCGCGCCAGATGTCCGGGAGCGGCGTAGGTCTCGATCATGCCCTCGCCCATAGCCCAAGCGGGCGGCGAAGGCGCGCCCGATTCCTGCGACCGGCCTGAAAAGACGACCGGGCGCGGAACCCGAACGGGCCGTCGCGAACTTCCTCAACGGCCGCTCCGGCGGGCCTCTCCCCAGGCCAGCCCGCCACTTCCGCCCCGGAGACAGCATCATGAGGATCGCCCAGGTTCCCCCGCTCTATGAAGCCGTACCGCCCCGCTTCTATGGAGGAACCGAGCGGGTGGTCTCGCATCTCACCGACGCGCTGGTCGATCTCGGCCACGAGGTCACCCTGTTCGCCAGCGCCGAGGCGCGCACCCGCGCAGAGCTGGTCAAGGTGCGCGACCAGGCGATCCGCCTGGACCCCGCGCCGCTGAAGTCGGACCTGGCCGCCCACATGTCGATGCTGTGCGACGTGCGCCGCCGCGCCCACGAATTCGACGTCATCCATTTTCACACCGACATGATCCATTTCCCGTTCTTCGAGGACATGCCAGGGCGCACCCTGACCACGCTGCACGGCCGGCTGGACCTGAAGGACCTGCCCGGCGTCTACTGGCGGTGGAACCAGTTTCCGCTGGTGTCGATCTCCGATTCCCAGCGCCGCCCTCTGGCCTTCGCCAACTGGAGCGGCACCGTCCATCACGGCATGAAGGCCGACCTCTATGCGCCCAGCTTCGCGCCCGGCGGCTATCTGGCCTTCCTGGGCCGCATTTCTCCGGAGAAGCGGCCCGACCGCGCCATCGCCATCGCCAAGCGGCTGGGCGTGCCGCTGAAGATCGCGGCCAAGGTCGATCCGGCCGACACCCGCTACTATCAGGAACAGATCGAGCCGCTGCTGCTCGGCCAGAAGCTGGTCGAATACATCGGCGAGATCAGCGACGACCAGAAGTCGGAATTCCTGGGCGGCGCCTCGGCCCTGCTGTTCCCGATCGACTGGCCCGAGCCGTTCGGCCTGGTGATGATCGAGGCCATGGCCTGCGGCGCGCCGGTGATCGCCTATGATTGCGGGTCGGTGCCGGAGATCGTCGAAGACGGCCTGACCGGCTTCATCGTGCAGGACGAGGACGAGGCGGCCGCCGCGGTCTCGCGGCTGGACCGGCTGGACCGCCGCGCCATCCGGCGGCGCTTCGAGGAGCGCTTCTCGGCCACCGCCATGGCGCGCCGCTATCTCGACCTCTATGCGGGGCTGGGCGCAGATCGCTCCGTCCCTGGCGTCGCCCTGGCCGCCAACGCCTGAGGCGACCGCTATGGACGATATGGCCCCCGCACCCGACGCCCCGGTCGAGACGGGTGAGACGGGCGAACCGCGGGTTCCCTACCGGCTGTTCGCGCTGAAGGACAAGGACACCTT
Organism: Phenylobacterium sp. SCN 69-14; assembly: GCA_001724985.1. Lineage (GTDB taxonomy): Bacteria > Pseudomonadota > Alphaproteobacteria > Caulobacterales > Caulobacteraceae > Phenylobacterium. Next base: position 458 of record MEEW01000139.1, on the reverse strand, counting down.
CATCGTCGCCGACGCCTTCGGAGACATCCGCGGCGCGGGCGACGGCCTGTTCCACAACGACACCCGCATCCTGTCGCACTTCCGCATATTCCTGGGCGGGCGGCCGCCCTCGCTGCTCTCGGCGGCCATCGGCCAGGATAACGTGTTCTTCACCTCGCATGGCGCCAACCAGGCCCTGCCCTATCCCGGCGGGCCGGTCGGGCCGCCCGGCGTGCTGCACGTCGAGCGCAAGCGCTTCCTGTGGGAAGAACGGCTCTATGAACGCATCTGCTGCGTGAACTACAGCCGCGACGTCGTGCTGATCCCGCTGTCGGTGGAGTTCGGGGCCGACTTCCGCGACATGTTCGAAGTCCGCGGCCTGCGCCGCAAGGTGCGGGGGCGCGAGCTTCCGCCCCATCGCGGCGAGCGGGGCGTGCGCTTCGTCTACGAAGGGCTGGACGGGGTGGACCGGACCAGCG
>MEEW01000138.1 GCA_001724985.1 Phenylobacterium sp. SCN 69-14 | reverse complement strand
GCGTCGCCCAGGCCCGAGGCGACATTGTGCGCCGCCACGCCGCTCTGCGGATTGAGTTCGGCGGCGCGGCGGTAGTCGGCCAGCGACTCCTCGCGGCGGCCGAGCAGCTTCAGGGCGGCGGCGCGGGCCGACAGGGCTTCGGGCCAGGGGGCCGCGCCCTGGACGAGGGGGCGGAGCAGCGCCTCGGCCTCGACGCGCCGGAGACCTGGCTGGTCTATGGCCGCGCCCTCCAGGGCCAGCGGCGCTACGACGAGGCCGAACGCGCTCTGGCCAGCGCCGTCGCCAAGCGTCCGGGCTACGCCGAGGCCCTGCGCGATCTGGGCCAGCTCATCTGGATGCGGCGCGGGGACGCCGCGGCCGCCCTCGCCCCCGTCGACGCCGCCCTGGCCGGCGCCGGCGGGCCGCTCCTGCCCGTCCTGGCCGCGGTGAAGATCAGGCTGCTGAACCATGTCGAGGGCCCGCAGGCGGCCCGCGATTTCGCCGAGCAGGCCCTGGCCGCATCCGGCGGCGATCCGCGCCTGGCGCTGGAGGCGGCGCAACTGCTGCTGGAGACCGATCCACGCCGCAGCCTGGCCCTGGCCGGCGCGGTCCTGGCGCGCGCGCCGCAGGACGCCTCGGCCCAGCGAGTGACGGCGCACGCGCATCTGGCCCTGGGCGACGGCCCCGCGGCCGCCGCGATCTCCGAGCGGCTGCTGGCGCGCGATCCGACCGACCAGGAGGCCGCCGCCGCCCTGGCCACCGCCTGGCGGCTGTCGGGCGACGATCGCTATCGCAGCCTCTGGGACTACGCCGCCCTGGTCCGCGCCCAGACCATCGACACGCCCAGGGGCTGGTCCAGCCTCGCGGCCTATCTCGCCGACCTCCAGGCCGCGCTCGAGGACCTGCACGCCCTGGCCGCCCATCCCATCGAACAATCGCTGCGGGGCGGCACCCAGACGCCGCAGAACCTGCTGCACGCCGAACACCCGGCCATCGCGGCCTTCTTCGAGGCGGTGGAGGGGCCGATCGGCGCCTACCGCGCCGCCATCGGCCAGGGTGAGGACGTCTTCCGCCGCCGCAACCACGGCGGCCATCGCGTGCTGGGCGCCTGGTCGGTGCGCCTGCGCCCCAATGGCTTCCATGTCGATCACATCCACCCCCAGGGCTGGATCTCGTCGGCCTGCTACATCGGCCTGCCCGCCGCCATCGGCGAGGGCGAGGACCATGCGGGCTGGCTGCGGTTCGGCGCCCCGCCCATCCCGACCGCCCCGCCGCTGGCCGCCGAGCACTATGTCCGGCCCCAGCCCGGCCTGCTGGCGCTCTTTCCGTCCTACATGTGGCATGGGACCGTGCCGTTCGGCGGCGAGGAGCCGCGGCTGACCATCGCCTTCGACATCGTTCCGCAGCCTGCGGCCTGACGCCGCCCCAACAATGACGTGAACGCGATGAGGCCAAGCCTGGCGTCTGCGTCTTATCCAGCAACCGGGGCGCAGGCTCCCGGACCTGTTCATTATCCGTGAGCCGCCCATGAATCGCCGTTTCGCCTTGCTGATCGTCCTGTCCATGGTGCTGGGCGTCGGCGTCGGGTGGGCCTGCAACCAGTTCCTTTCCGTCGAACAGGCCAAGTCGACGGCCGAGGGTCTGTCGCTGATCACCGACATCTTCCTGCGCCTGATCAAGATGATCATCGCCCCGCTGGTCTTCACCACCCTGGTGGCCGGCATCGCCCACATGGAGGACGCCGCCGCCGTCGGCCGGATCGGCGCCAAGACCATGGGCTGGTTCATCTGCGCCTCGATCGTCTCGCTGCTGATCGGCCTCTTCATGGTGCACCTGCTGCAGCCGGGCGCGGGCCTGCACATGCAGACCGCCACCGCCGCCGCGACCCCGGCCGCCAGCACCGAGGCCTTCACCCTCAAGGGCTTCATCACCCATCTGGTGCCGACCTCCATCGTCGACGCCATGGCCAAGAACGAGATCCTGCAGATCGTGGTCTTCTCACTGTTCGTCGGCACCGCGGTCGCGGCCCTCGACGACAAGGCGCCCTCGATCCTGAACCTGGTCGAACAGGGCGCGCAGATCATGCTCAAGGTCACCGAGTTCGTGATGAGCACCGCGCCCTTCGCCATCTTCGCGGCCCTGGCCTCGACCATCGCCACCCAGGGCGTGTCGATGCTGGCGGTCTACGGCAAGTTCGTCCTGGGCTTCTATGCGACCATGGGCGTGCTGTGGGTGCTGCTGTTCATCGCCGGCTTCGTGGTGATCGGCAAGCGGGTGCTGCCGCTGTTCGGCGTGATCCGCACGCCGGCCTTGCTGGCCTTCTCCACGGCCTCTTCGGAAGCGGCCTATCCGCGCATCCTGGAGAGCCTGCCCAAGGTGGGCGTCAGCCGCCGCATCGTCTCCTTCGTCCTGCCGCTGGGGTACTCGTTCAACCTCGACGGCTCGATGCTCTACTGCACCTTTGCGACCATCTTCATCACCCAGGCCCATGGCGTGCAGCTCACGGTCCAGCAGCAGATCTTCATGCTGCTCCTGCTGATGGTGACCTCGAAGGGCATCGCCGGCGTGCCGCGCGCCTCGCTGGTGGTGATCATGGCCACCCTCACCTATTTCGGCCTGCCCGAGGCCTGGATCGCCCTGGTGCTGGGGGTCGACCATCTGCTGGACATGGGCCGCTCGGCGACCAACGTGGTCGGCAATTCGGTCGCCGCCGCCGTGGTGGCCAAGTGGGAGGGCGAGCTCGACGACATCGAGGGGCAGGACCCGGGCGAACCGGCGAAGGCGCCCGCCTAGCCCCTCTTCGCCCAGGCGCAGACGCCCAGGGTCGCTCCAGCCGCCAGCGCCTTGTCCGCCTGGGCCTTGGGCAAGGCCCGCGAACGGCCCTTCACGCAGACGGCGGTCAGGTCGCCGTGGCCGGCGACGTCCAGCAGAAGCTGGTCCCAGTGGCGGTACTGGACGTCGTGCCCCTCGCCCTCGTAGACGCGCATCGCCGCCAGGTTCGGCAGCCGCGCCTGCCAGGTCCTGGCGCTCTCCATCCCGACCTGGGTGTCGGCGGTCCCCTGGTAGACATAGGCCGGCGCCTTGACCTGCGAGAGGTCGGCCAGCGGCCCGCAATAGCGCATCACCTCGGCCGCCTCGGGGGCGGGGTCGCCCATCTGGCCGCGGATGAAGAACGTCCGCGCGCCCTCCTCATAGGCCCGGTCGGCGAAGCCGGGGATCGCATGGGTCGGGCTGTCCTTCGGGAAGGCCCACCATGCCTGCGGGTTCTGCACCTGCGGCTTCAACGCCCCCGCCAGTTGCTCGGGCGCCAGCTTGCAGACGCTGTCGCCTGCCGGCCGCTCGGTGGCCGCAGCCAGCAAGTGCAGCGAGATCAGCCGCTCAGGCATGAGGGCGGCCGCCTGCGCCAGATAGGGCCCGCCGCCCGAGATCGCCACGCCCGAGAACCGCTGCACGCCCAGGTGATCGAGCACAGCCTTCACCTCGGCGGCGTAGTCGCCATATCCCCAGCCGGGCGTCAGCGCCGTATCGCCAAAGCCATTCCGCTCCACCGTGATCAGCCGCAGCTTGAGCTGCACGCGCATGGATTTCAGGAATTCGGTCATGCCGAAGGCGCGCGCGCTGGTGCCCGTGCCGCCGACGAACAGCACCGGCCGGAAGCCCGCCTCGCCGGTGTCCGCATAGTGGATCGTGCGCCCGCCCGGCCCCTTCAGCGCCTGCACCGCCGGGCCGATGTCGTCGAAGGCGGCCGGCAGCTCGCCGACCTTGGCGAGGGTCGGCGGTTCGGCCCAGGCCCCGCTGGGCGCAAGCGCCGAGGCGGCAAGAGCCAGGACGATCAACGGCCGCTTCATGGTGATTCTCCCCGACGCCGGCCCCGCGGCGCCGTTCAGCGCCGAATCCAGGCCGTGACGGGAGCTTGCCCCGGTTCGCGCCTAACCGACCAGCCCGCGCAGGAAGGAGATCGTCTCGACGCCCGCCAGAACCATGGCGCCGATGACCAGCAGATCGAAGATGCGCCGCATCCAGACCAGCACGCCGGACCGCCGCTCGGGCGCCTCGGCTTCGACAAAGGTGAACCGCATTGTGTCCTCCGTCGGGACACCAGGTCCCCACGAAGGTCGCGGGCCGCAATTGCGGCGCCAGCCCGTCCGCACCCGCGTCAGGCGGCGAGCATCGTCCAGCACCACAGGCCCAGGCAGGCGAGCAACAGGGTCCATAGGAACACGCGGATCACCGTCCACGCATTCGGCGGTCGCTTGCCCTGGCCGGGTTCCTCATAATGGATAGAGAAGCGCGACATGCTCCCAGAATAACGTCGTTCGGTCAAAGCCGGGTAAACACGTTTGGTTAGTTTCCGAGGTCTTACGCCTCGCGCCTCTTGGTCAGGTTGTGGAAAGGATAGCAATGCACGCGGGCTCATGCCTCTGCCGCACGGTGCGCTTCGAGATCGACGGGCCGCTGGCGCCGATCCAGTTCTGCCATTGCACCGACTGCCGAAAGGCCCAGGGCGGGGCGTTCGCGGCCAATATCCCGCTCGACACCAAGGACTTCCGCCTGCTGAGCGGCGCAGACGACCTGCAGGCCTACGAATCCTCGCCGGGCAAGGAGCGCGTCTTCTGCCGCCGCTGCGGATCGCCGATCTTCAGCCGGCTGGCGAGCAGGCCGGGCGTGGTGAGGCTGAGGGCCGGGACGCTCGACGCCCCGGTGGCGGCCGAGCGCGGCTTCCACTTCCACGTCGCCTCCAAGGCCGGCTGGTGGGAGATCACCGACGACCTGCCGCAATATCCGGCTGAACGGCCGCTTTAGCTGAACAGCCGCTTTAACGGACCGGGTTGCGCCGGGCGACGCCGCCGCCCGGCAGACGCGTCTCATAGGGGCCCAGCCTGGGATCGGGCTGCATGTAGTCGGTCGAGACATATTGCGCGCCCGAGGCGAAGGCCGCCGCCTGGCGGCTCCTGTCATCGGCGCGCGCCTCGGCGGTGTCGGCGTCGGCGCGGGTGCGCACCAGCAAGCCCGCCTTGACCGCCGCGGCGATCCGGCCTGCCTGGGCCCTCGGCTCGTTGAGGGTGATGTAGGCCGCGGCCGGCGAGCTCTCGTCGATGTTCACGAACATCGCCCGGCCTTCCAGCGAGCGGCGGGCGCCGCGATAGAGCGCGACCTGATCCTCCGGCGCGTCCAGCGCGAACATCACCTTGCCGCGCGCCGCCTTCAGGGTCGGCCAGCCGCCGGCCAGAACCGCCTCGCGCAGCGTGCGCCGCCGCCCCTGCACCTGATCCGGAGTGATGAGTTCCGAAGCCTGGAAGATCGAACGGATCTCCGCATCCACCCGATCCATCGCCGCGCCGTCGAACGGCAGGGCTAGGGTCGCGCCCGGCAGCGTCAGGCCGCCCTCCTTCAGATTGAGCAGGATCAGCAGCGGCAGGTGGTCCGGATGCGCCCTCGACCAGGCCCGCACCTCTTCCAGGCAGGTCGTGAACCGCGGACAGGTGGAGCGGTAGTCGATGTCCTGGGCGTGCATCACCTTCAGCCCCGGCGCCTTCAGCGGTTCGAGGTCGTAGGGCTGGTCGTTGGCGACCTTCATCGCCAGCGGCGAGGCGTAGCGTCCGCCCTCGGGGTCGTTCAGCAGGTCGAGCTCCAACTGCCGCGCTCCGGCGTCGAGTTGCGCGGCCAGCGGCCGATGGGCGTAGTCCAGCGCGTCGGCCTGCTGCGGGTCGGCCGCCCGCACCAGCTTCATCTGCGCCGGCGAGATCGCCAGCTTGTAGGAATTGTGGGTGCCGATCGCCTGGATGTCGTTGAGCTTCAGCCGGTCGACGGCCTCGCGCGTGCATCCAGCCTCGCCGGACGGGGCTTCGAGGTCGCAGGCTCCGGCGAGCGCCGCGGCGGCGAGGACGGCGATCAGCATGACTTTCCCCCTGTTCCGATCCCGCGCGGCCTTAGGCCCGCACGATGGTTATCTCCAGCGGCGAAGGCGGATAGTCGCCCCCGGCCACCGCGCCGATCAGGTCGAGGAACCGCTCGGGAAACACCCGCTCGGCCGTGGCCGCCAGTTCCTCCAGCCCCCACCAGCGGATGTCGTCGATGAGGCTGTTCTCATGCGCTTCCCATCCGGCGCGGGAAGGCTCACCGCCGCCGCAGCGGGCGACGATGTAGGATTCCTTGAAGATCACCCGCTCGCCCGAGGCCAGATCCCCCACCGCCTCGCGCGTCCAGACGACCGGCCCCAGCTCCACGTCCAGAAAGCCGGTTTCCTCGCCGATCTCCCGAAGCGCGGCCGCCTCCAGGCTCTCCCCCGGCTCGACCCCGCCCCCGACCGTGAACCAGGACGAGGTATGCAGCGGCCGATTGGGCAGCCGCCCCTTCATCAGCAGGATGCGTCCCGAGCCGTCGAACAGCAGGACGCGGGCGGTCAGACGTTCACGCAAGGGCGCCTCCAGCACGTCCCGGCAATCTAGCAAAAGGCGCGCTGTTCGCGAACGGCGCTCTCAACGTGAAATTAAGGCGAAAGGTCAAGGATATGGCCGGCCCGTTCGGAGACCTGCCCCTTGTCGCTCGCCCCTCAGCGCCTGCTCGGCTTCGCATTCGCCGGCGCGGACCTGCTTCTCGAAATCGACGCAAACGGCAAGATCGGCCTGGCGCTGGGCGCCAGCGAGGCGCTTTCGGGAGCGCCGGAAACCGACCTGGTCGGCCGCTCCTGGCGCGATTTCGCCGATCTCCGCGACCACGCCATGGTCGAGGCCCTGCTCGGCGGCCTGAAGGAAGGCGCCCGCGAAGGGCCGGTGACGATCGCCCTGGCCGGCGCGCCCGACGGCGTCCAGCGCGCCGCCTCGATGAGCGCCTTCCGCATGCCGGGCTCCAGCGGCGTGGTCTCCTGCGTCTTCAGCCGCGCCGGCGGCAAGGTCGTCCACGAACTGCACGACAAGGCCTCGTTCGAGACGATGGCGGCCAACCTGATCGAAGCGGCCAGGGCCAACGGCCAGGACCTGGAAATGGCCTTTCTCGAATTCGGCGGCCTGGCGGCCCTGCGCGGCCGGCTCGGTCCCGAGGCGGCGCAGGCCCTCGACCAGCGGCTGGCCGGCGCCCTGCGCGCCCAGTCGCACGGCGGCTCGGCCGCCGCCGAGCTCGGCGCCGACCGCTTCGCCCTGGTCCGCGCCAAGGGGGACGCGGTCGAGG
>MEEW01000137.1 GCA_001724985.1 Phenylobacterium sp. SCN 69-14 | reverse complement strand
GGTCTGCGAATTCGCCGTGGCCGGCAAGCCCGCCATCCTGGTGCCGCTCGCCATCGCCCTGGACGACGACCAGGGCCAGAACGCCCGCGTCATGGCCGAGGCCGGCGGCGCCGAGGTCGCCCGCGAGAGCCAGCTCACTGTCGACGCCATGGCCGGCGCCCTGCAGAAGCTGCTGACCAATCCCGAGCGCCTGGCCCGCATGGCCGCCGGCGCCCGCTCCATCGCCAAGCCCGACGCGGCCGAACGCCTGGCCGACCTGGTCGAAAGAACCGCCGTCCAAAGATGAACCAGCGCCCCGTCCCCTTCTTCGCCCGCGGTCCGGTCCACTTCATCGGCATCGGCGGCATCGGCATGAGCGGCATAGCCGAAATCATGCTGCGCATCGGCTATACGGTGCAGGGCTCCGACGCCAAGGCCAGCGCCAACACCGAGCGGCTGGAGAAGCTGGGGGCCAAGGTCTTCATCGGCCACGACCCGGCCCATGTCGAAGGCGCCTACGCCGTCGTCTATTCGACCGCGGTCAAGGCCGACAATCCCGAGATGGTCGCCGCGCGCGAGAAGCGCCTGCCCCTGGTCCACCGCGGCGAGATGCTGGCCGAGCTGACCCGCCTGCAATACACCGTCGCCATCGGCGGCACCCACGGCAAGACCACCACCACCTCGATGGTCGCGGCCCTGCTCGACGCCGGCGGCATGGACCCGACCGTCATCAACGGCGGCATCATCAACGCCTACGGCACCAATGCCAAGGTCGGGGCCGGCGACTGGATGGTGGTCGAGGCCGACGAGAGCGACGGCACCTTCCTGCGCGTCAAGTCGACCTGCGCCATCGTCACCAATATCGACCCCGAGCACCTGGACCACTACGGCGACTTCGACGCGGTGAAAAAGGCGTTCCAGACCTTCGTCGAGAACATGCCCTTCTACGGCTTCGCCGCCGTCTGCACCGACCATCCCGAGGTCCAGGCCATGGCCGCCCGGGTGCAGAACCGCCGCCTGATCCCCTATGGGACCAATCCCCAGGCCGAGGTCCGGGCCGACAAGATCACCATGGGCCCCGACGGCTCGCGCTTCGACGTGATCTTCGCGCCCCAGGACGGCCCGGTCAGCCGGCTGGAAAACCTGCACCTGCCCATGGCCGGCCAGCACAATGTCCTCAACGCCACCGGCGCCATCGTCATCGCCCGCGAGCTGGGCGTCTCCGACGAGGATATCCGCAAGGGCCTGGCCGGCTTCGGCGGGGTCAAGCGCCGCTTCACCACCACCGGCGTCGCCGGCGGGGTGCGCGTCATCGACGACTACGGCCATCACCCGGTCGAGATCGCCTCGGTGCTGAAGGCCGCCCGCGCGGTGACGCAGGGCAAGGTGATCGCCGTGGTCCAGCCGCACCGCTACAGCCGCCTGCACGACCTGTTCGACGAGTTCTGCGGCTGCTTCAACGACGCCGACACCGTGATCGTCGCCGACGTCTACGCCGCCGGCGAAAGCCCGATTCCCGGCGCCGACCGCGACGGCCTGGTCGAGGGCCTGCGCCGCTTCGGCCATCGCCGCGCCCTGCCGCTGGAAAGCCCGGCCGCCCTCGCCGACCTCATCGGCCGGGAGGCGGCGCCCGGCGATCTCGTGGTCTGCCTGGGGGCGGGGGACATCACCGCCTGGGCGGGCGCCCTGCCGGCCCAGCTCGAAGCCCTCGCCCGATGAGCTGGCGCGAGGCGCTGCCCGCCGTCCGCGGCCGCCTGCTGCCGGGCGAGCCGCTGGGGCCGTTCACCTGGTTCCGGGTCGGCGGCGCGGCCGATGTGCTGTTCCTGCCCGCCGATCACGAGGATCTCGGCGCCTTCCTGCAGGCCCTGCCGGAAAACGTGCCGGTCACGGTGCTGGGCGTCGGCTCCAACGTCATCGTCCGCGACGGCGGGGTGGAGGGCGTCGTCATCCGCCTGGCCGGCCGCCCCTTCGGCGCGATCACGGTCGAGGGCGAGTTCATCACCGCCGGCGCGGGCGCGCTCGACGCCGCCGTGGCCAAGGCCGCGGCCAAGGCGGGGCTGGCGGGGCTGGAATTCTACGCCGGCATCCCCGGCTCGGTCGGCGGCGCCCTGACCATGAACGCCGGCTGCTACGGGGCTGAGACCAAGGACATCCTGGTCCGGGCCTGGGGCTACGACCGCCGCGGCCGCCGCGTCGACTACGGCCTGGCCGACTTCGGCTACACCTATCGCCACAGCCAGGCGCCGGCCGATATCATCTGGGTCGAGGCGACCTATCGCGGCCGCCCCGACGACCCCCAGGCGGTCGCCGCCCGCATCGCCGAGATCACCGCCCGCCGCGAAACCACCCAGCCGATCCGCGAGAAGACCGGCGGCTCGACCTTCAAGAACCCGGAGGGTCATTCCTCCTGGAAGCTGGTCGACGCGGCCGGCTGGCGCGGCAAGCCGCACGGCGGGGCGATGTTCTCGCCCCTGCACGCCAACTTCATGATCAACACCGGCGAGGCCACCGCCGCCGACCTGGAGAGCCTGGGCGAAGCCGTCCGCGCCGACGTGAAGGCCAAGACCGGGATCGACCTGCAATGGGAAATCAAGCGCATCGGCCGCCCGGGCTGATCGCGCATAGCGACCCTCAAGACCTGATCGATGTCATCCCGGTTTGCGAAGCAAGACCGGGGCCCATGAACGCCCGATCTTGAGGAATAGAGCGCGATCCGGCTCCATCCGGTGTTCATAGGTCCCGGTCTTCGGCTGCGCCGAAACCGGGACGACACCGACCCCCTTGGCGGTCTTCGTGTCCTTCCTGGCCCATCCCCAAACGAAAACGCCGCCGGCCCCAAGGACCGGCGGCGCTGACACAGCTCTGGAGAAGCTTGGTCTTAGGCGGCGAGCGCGCCACGACGGCGGCTGCTGCGGACCATCGCCCCGGCGGCGCCGAAGCCGACGATCATCATCGCCCAGGTCGAGGGTTCCGGCACGGCGCTGGTGACCATCGAGATGCTGGCCTGGATGTCGGCCGTGTTAGCGAACGCGTGCGAGGTGTAGTCGTAGCAGGTTTGCTTGTTCTTCTTGCCGCACTTGTACGTCACAGCTTCGCTTTCCTTCGTGATGAAGGAGCTGGTCAGGTTGCCCCCGACCAGGAAGCCGGCGATGTCGATGGTGTAGGTGTCGGCGCCGAAGGTGAAGCTGTTGTTGAAGGTGTTGGTGTTCACCTTCACCTGGTCCGAACAGCCGTACTTGTTGTTGCTGTCGCCGTTGTAGCCGCCCAGCGCGCAGGCGCCCCACCAGCCGGAGCCTTCGTTCGGCGTCTCGACGTGGGTGAAGTCGTAGACGAAGCCGCTGAAGTTGATGTCGTGGCCGTCGATCTCGACCACGCCGCTGACGGTCAGGCGGACGGTCTGTAGCGTCGTGCCGGTCACCGGCCAGTTGTTGTGCTGGAAGGTGCCGAGGGTGAACGGCCCAGCCGATTGGCCGTCGCTCAGGGTCGTGGTGAACGGCGCGGAGGCGGACGTGAAGGAGTAGCTGCTCTTCATCGTGCCTTCGGTCGGGGTGCCCCAGCTCACGGTCGAGGTGGCGCCGCTGGTGCTGACCGTCCCGGTCGGCGATTGCGAGCTCCAGACGCCCTGGATGTCCTTGATGACCACGGTGCCGGCCGAGGCGGCCGACGCGAAGCTGAGCGCAGCCATGGCGACGCCGGCGGCGAGAGTCTTAGTGTTGATCTTGAGTTGCATGTTCCGAGCCTCCATCGCCCCCCAGATGGGCGAACTTAGGCGTAGCGATAACGAAGCTATTTTACTTTTCGCAAGCATTTTTTCTTAATTAAGGCCTAATTCAACCGGCCAGCGCTACAGCAAGGTTAGAATTTCGCCTGACAGGCGAAAAACCCGCCCAAAGCAGTCGGGCGCCTCCTCAAATTGTGGCGGGTTCTGGTCCTGCGAGGTCCAGAGCCCGGCCGCTCGGAATCAAGCGAACGCTTGCCGAGGCCTTGGCCAGACATATGCCGTCCTTGTCCGACAGCCGCGCCTCCACGAAGCCGATGGTCTTCCCAGGCCGGGCGCTTGGGCCTCGCCACGGCTCGGCCCGCCCGGCACCAGCTCCTGCCGGCAGCCTGCCGATGCGGCGCCGGGCCGCTTGACAGGACTCCCGGGCGCGGGCACGCGCCGCACATGCGTCATGCTCTTCCTGCGGCCATCGCCGCTCTTTCCTTTGCGCCCGCCGCCAGCGCCTCGGACCTCGCCGCGCCGCGCGCGGCCGGGACCGCCTTTGTCCACGCTGACGGCGACATCGATCTCCGCAAGACCGCGAGCGCCGCCCAGTGAGCCTTTCTTCTGCGAGCCTTCCCCTGTCCGGACACCACGTCGCCCTGCTGTACGGCGGCCTGTCGGCCGAGCGCGAGGTCAGCCTGTCCTCGGGCCGCGAATGCGGCGCGGCGCTGGAGCGCCTGGGGGCCAAGGTCACCTATGTCGACGCCGGCCGCGACCTGGCCCAGGTGCTGAGCGCCCTGGGGCCCGACGTCTGCTTCAACGCCCTGCACGGCGAATGGGGCGAGGACGGCTGCGTCCAGGGCATATTGGAGACGCTGAAGCTTCCCTACACCCACTCCGGGGTCCTCGCCTCGGCGCTGGCCATGGACAAGGCCAAGGCCAAGGCGGTGATGGCCGCCGCCGGCGTCGCCGTGCCGGGCGGCGGGCTCTACAACCGCCATGTCGCCGCCGCCGGCCACGTCATGGCCCCGCCCTATGTGGTCAAGCCGAACGCCGAGGGCTCCTCCGTCGGCGTCTTCATCGTCCGCGAGGGGGCGAATCGCCCGCCGCAGGAACTGGTCGCGCCCGCCTGGACCCACGGCGAGGAGGTGATGATCGAGCCCTATATCCGCGGCAAGGAGCTGGCCGTCGCGGTGATGGACGGCAAGGCGATCACCGTCACCGACATTATCCCGCAGACAGAATTTTACGATTACGAAGCCAAGTACGCCGAGGGCGGCTCTGTCCACGTCCTGCCGGCCGACATTCCGCCCCATGTCTTTGAAAAGGCGCTGAAACTGTCGGAGGCCGCCCACGCCGCGCTTGGTTGCCGAGGCGTTACCCGGTCCGATCTTCGTTATGACGACATTAACGACATTCTGGTCCTTCTGGAGGTCAACACCCAGCCCGGCATGACGCCGACTTCGCTCGTTCCCGAGCAGGCGGCGCAGATGGGGGTGGATTTCGATCGTCTGGTGCTTTGGATCACGGAGGATGCGTATGCCCGCGGCGATGCGGGGGGAGTCGCGAGGCGCCGCGAAGCCCCGGGCCAAAGCGCCCGCTAACTCCAAGTCCAGTCCCCGCGCTCGCAAGCCGGGGGCCTCGTATGCGCCCGGCAAGCTGGGCGCCGTGCGTGGCGCGGGCCTGTCGCCCTGGGGCGCGCTGCTGGCCGCGGTCGGCGTCGTCGGCGTGGCGCTGGTCGTCACCCTCTCGACCGGCCATCGCGCCGAGAAGCTGGCCGGCGGGGCGGGGGCCGCGGTCGGCGGCCAGCTCGCCGGCGTCGGTTTCCGCCTGAAGACCGTCCATGTCGAGGGCGCCTCGGCCATGGCCACGCCCGACATCCTGCGCGCCGCCGGCGTCTATCGCGACGATCCCATGCTGCGCCTGGACCTGGAGCAGATCCGCCAGCGGGTCGAGGCCGTGGGCTGGGTCAAGGAGGCGCGCGTCGTGCGCCTGCTGCCCGACACCCTGGTCCTGGCCGTGGTCGAACGGCGCCAACTCGCCGTCTGGCAGCACAACGGCCGCAGCTACGTCATAGACGAGACCGGCCGCGTGATCCCCGAGGCCGATCCCGGCCGCTTCGCTCGCCTGCCGCTGATCGTGGGGGCGGGGGCCAACGAGGCCGCCGCCGCCATCCTGCCCGAGGTGGCCGCCCGCCCGCGCCTGGCCGAACGGACCGAGGCCCTGATCCGCGTCGACGGCCGCCGCTGGGACCTGCGGATGAAGGACGGTTCGCTGGTGCAGCTTCCGGCGGTGGACGAGGGCGCGGCCCTGATCCAGCTCGAACAGCTCGATCAGCGCTCGCGCATCCTCGAACTGGGGTTCGAGCGGATCGACCTGCGCGATCCCTCGGTGGTGGCGGTGCGTCCGCGCGACGGCGTGCTGCCCGGCCAACTGGTCGCCAACGGCGCCTAGACGAAAGAGAAGAGGACCAAGGACTTGTCGACCCGGGTTGAGGAACGCAAGGAAAGCCGCGAAGGCCTGAAGGCCGCGCTGAGCCGCCAGCCGGTGGTGGCCGCCGTGGACCTGGGCGCGTCCAAGGTCACCTGCTTCATCATGAAGCCTGACGGCGTGCGCCGGGGCGACCGCACCTTGACCGCGGCCGGCGTCGGCTATGTCCAGTCGCGCGGCGTGCGCGGCGGGGCGATCATCAATCTGGACGAGGCGTCCGACGCCATCGCCCAGGCGGTCGAGCGGGCCGAGAACGTCGCCGGCGTCCAGGTCCAGGGCGTCACCGTCGCCACCGCCGGCGGCCAGCTCGCCAGCCACCGCGTCGCCGGCCGCGTCTCGCTCGGCGCTCGTCCGATCTCCGACGGCGACCTGGTGCGCGCCATCCACCAGGCCCTGTCGCAGATCAAGATTCCCGGCCGTCGCGCGGCCCACATCCTGCCGGTCGCCTGGAGCGTCGACGGCCAGGGCTCCATCCGCGACCCGCGCGCCATGTTCGGCCGCGCCCTCGGCGTCGAGCTGCTGGTGGTGACGGTCAGCGAGGCCGTCTACCAGACCCTGGGCGCCTGCGTCGAACGCGCCCACCTCCAGTTCGAAGGCGTGGTCGCCGCGCCCTTCGTCTCGGCCCTCGCCGCCCTGGAGGAGGACGAGATGGACCTCGGCGCGGTGTGTATCGACATGGGCGGCGGCTCGACCTCGGCGGCGGTGTTCTCCGGCGGCAGCCTGGTCCATGTCGAGACCCTGTCGGTCGGGGGCGGCCACGTCACCGCCGACATCGCCCGCGGCCTGTCGACCTCGGTCGCCGGCGCTGAGCGCATCAAGACCCTGCACGGCTCGGCCATCGCCTCGGCCAACGAGGACCGCGAGATGATCGAGGCGCCGCCGCGCGGCGACGACCCCGGCGCCGGCCCGGTCATCGCCCCGCGCTCGCTGCTGAAGGGCATCATCGCCCCGCGCGTCGAGGAGACCCTGGAACTGCTGCGCGACCGGCTCAAGGAGCCGGGCGCGGGCCTGGTCCTCACCGGCGGCGCCAGCCAGCTCGCCGGCGTGCGCGAAGTCGCCGTGCGCGTCTTCGACCGCCCGGTGCGCCTTGGCCGTCCGCGCCGGGTGCCGCACCTGGCCGACGCCGCGTCCGGCCCGGCCTTCTGCGCCGCCGCCGGGGTGCTGCAACGCGCCGCCTTCGGCCCGCGCGAGGCGGTCTCGGCCAAGGCCCTGGCCAGCGCCAAGCTGCGCCGCGAGCCGCTCGATCCGCGCGCCAACCCGGTCGCCAAGGCCGCCGCCTGGCTGCGCGAGAACCTCTGAGCCGGGGCGCGTCTCAAGCGGATGTCTTCCCGGTTTCGGCGCAGCCGAAGACCGGGATCCATGAACACCTGATCTTGCAGGTCAAGGCTCGGTCCAGCCCGCCGCCATCAGGTGTTCATGGATCCTGTCTTGCTACGCAAACCGGGACGACACCGATCGCATGGAGCTGTCCCGCCCCTGAGTCCGACGCGCAAAACCGTGTTCGTTGAGCCGCTTAGGCCAAGGCGTCGGCATCCCCGGTCAAGACGCCGCAGCCGCCCTCGCGTGGTTAACGGCCAAGCCTTGCACAGTAAGAAATTTTGTTGGGGACGGCGTCTTCACGCGCCTCCGACTCGCCTTATGCAGTTAACCGCCAATTAACGATGGTGGGCGCTTCCTTAACGCCAGCCGTCGCGGGAGCGGGGCGGGCGGGTCGCCTCGTGTTCCCTTGACCACGGTACGGAGGACACAGGGGTCCCAATGGCTATCGCACTTTCAGCGCCGCGCGCGACCGAACTCAAGCCGCGGATCGTCGTGTTCGGCGTCGGCGGCGCCGGGGGCAATGCGGTCAACAACATGATCGAGGCCGGGCTCGAAGGCGTCGAGTTCGTCGTCGCCAACACCGACGCCCAGCAGCTCGCCTTCGCCAAGACCGACCGCCGCATCCAGCTCGGCGTCCAGGTGACCCAGGGCCTGGGGGCCGGGGCGCATCCCGAGGTCGGCATGAGCGCGGCCGAGGAGTCGATCCCCGAGATCGGCGAGCACCTCGACGGCGCCCACATGATCTTCATCACCGCCGGCATGGGCGGCGGCACCGGCACCGGCGCGGCCCCGATCATCGCCAAGTGCGCGCGTGAACGCGGCATACTGACGGTCGGCGTGGTGACCAAGCCCTTCCACTTCGAAGGCCGCCACCGCATGCGCCTGGCCGACGCCGGCATCGGCGAGCTGCAGCGCTATGTCGACACCCTGATCGTCATCCCCAACCAGAACCTGTTCCGCGTCGCCAACGAGCGGACCACCTTCGCCGAAGCCTTCGGCATGGCCGACCAGGTCCTGCATTCGGGCGTGCGCTCGATCACCGACCTGATGGTGCTGCCGGGCCTCATCAACCTCGACTTCGCCGACGTCCGCACCGTCATGACCGAGATGGGCAAGGCGATGATGGGCACCGGCGAGGCGACCGGCGAGGACCGCGCCCTGATGGCCGCCCAGAACGCCATCGCCAACCCGCTGCTGGACGAAGTCTCGCTGAAGGGCGCCAAGGCGGTGCTGGTCAACGTCACCGGCGGCCTGGACATGACTCTGCTGGAAGTCGACGAGGCGGCCAACGCCATCTCCGAACAGGTCGATGCGGAAGCCAACATCATCTTCGGCGCCGCCTTCGATCCGTCGCTGGACGGCATGATCCGCGTGTCGGTGGTCGCCACCGGCATGGACGGCGCCTCGATCGCCGCCATCGAGCCGAAGGTCGAGCGCAAGCCGCTGTCCGCCCCGCCGCTGCGCGCCGAGACGGCCCGTCCGGCCCCGGTGACCGAGCCGGTGATCCGTCCGGCCGCCGCCGCCTACGAGCGTCCGGCCCCCGCGCCGGTCCCGACCTATGCCGAGCAGCGCCCCGTCGCCCCGCCGGCGCCGCGCTATCCGGAACCGGCCGCCTATGTCCCGCCGACCCCGGCGCCGGCCGTGGCCGCCGCGGCTCCGCCGCCCGAGCCGAAGGTGGTGTTCGAGGAGGAGCAGGCCGACCTCTACGCCGAGCCCGCGCCCGCCCCGGCGAGCGTGACCGCCGCCGCGCCCGAGCCGCAGATCGCCCGCCCCATCACCCGGATCGTCGACCCGGCGGTCGAGGAGATGGAGGAGGAGCCGCTGTTCGCCCAGCCGGCCTACGAGGAGCGCCGCCCGCGCGGCGGTTTCCTCAGCCTGTTCGGCAGCCGTCCGCGCTACGACCAGCAGCCCGCGCCCCAGCCGACCCGCCAGGCGATCAGCCGCACGGGCGCCGCGCCGGTCGAGCAGCCGGTCGAGGAGGCCCAGGTCGACAATCAGGACGATCTGGAAATCCCGTCCTTCCTGCGCCGCCTGGCGAACTAGGCGTCCAAAGCCCATATTCAGCGGACGGCCGGGCCTTGCCCGGCCGTTTTGCTTTTCGCGCGGGAGCCCTTGAATCCTAAGGGGTTCTTAACCGTCCCAAATCGAAACATTGCGAAACAGGAAGTGTTTTGCTGCGGCGCGGCATAGCCCTTACCTGACAGTTGGGGCGTTATGCGGCCATCCGGTCGCGGGCCCGAACGAGGAAGGCGGCGAGTTTTGCGCGCACAAGAGTTTCAGCACACCCTGCAAGGCCCGGCCATCTTCGCCGGCGTCGGCGTCCATACCGGCGCCTACACCCGCGTCGCCGTTCGCCCCGCCCTGGCCAACACCGGGATCGTCTTCGTGCGGACCGATGTGGCTGACCGCGACAACCGTGTGCCCGCCACCGGCGAGGCCGTGACCAAGACCCAACTCGGCACCGTCATCGAGAACGCCGCCGGCGTCTCGGTCTCGACCATCGAACACCTGATGGCCGCCCTGGTCATGCTGGGGATCGACAACGCCGTGGTCGAGCTCGACGGCCCGGAAATGCCGATCATGGACGGCTCTTCCCTGCCGTTCGTCCAGATCCTCGACCGCGCCGGCCGCCGCCAGCAGGACGCCCTGCGCGGCTATATCGAGATCCTCGAGCCGATCGAATTCGTCGAGGGCGACAAGCGCGCGGCCCTGCTGCCGGCCGACCAGTTCGAGGTCGCCTTCGAGATCCGCTTCCCGTCCGCCGCCATCGGCCGCCAGACCGTCGACCTGGTCATGGACGAGCAGGCGTTCCGCGACGAACTGGCGAACTGCCGCACCTTCGGCTTCCTGCACGAGGTCGAGTACCTCCGCTCCATCGGCCTGGCCCGCGGCGGCTCGATGGAGAACGCCGTCGTCATCGAGGGCGACCGCATCCTCAATCCGGAAGGCCTGCGCCGCCCGGACGAATTCGTGCGCCACAAGGCGCTCGACGCCATCGGCGACCTCTATGTGCTGGGCGCTCCGATCCTCGGCCGCTTCGAAGGCGTCCTGGCCGGCCACAGCCTGAACAACCAGCTCGTCCGCGCCCTCCTGGCCGCCCCGCACGCCTGGCGCTACCGCACCCTCGCGCCGGAACTCGCCCAGGCGGTCTAAAGGCTTGAGCGGCAAGCACGTATGCTCCCCCTCTGGGGGAGCTCCCGGCCGCATGGCCGGGTGAGGGGGACTTTGACTCACCAGCGCTAAGTCACCGAAATCCCTTGGAGTTCAAAGCGCCGTCGCGCAGTCCGCTCAGGAGACGCTCGGCGTCAAAAGTCCCCCTCAGTCGGCATTCGCCGACAGCTCCCCCAGAAGGGGAGCATCTGGAAGGGTTGAGGCTCGATGTGTGATAGCCCTGGCCTGTCAGAGTTCCCGACAGCCTTCCAGGCTGGCGCGGTTTTCGCCGCGCCCTACGCCTTGGCGGAGATTTGGACTTGAGTTGAGAGCGAAGGCGGAGCGCAAGATCGATCATCATGCTCCGCCGCATTTGCGCCCTGCATTCCATGCTGTAGAAGCGGGGACTCGCGGCGCGGGGGCGCGCGTCGATCCTTTTGAGGTGAAGGTGTCCTTGCTTCGCAATTCCCGGACTCGCACGGCTCTCGTCGTCGGCTGCGCCGCGCTGGCCCTGACCGCATGCGCGGGCAAGCAGAAAAAGCCCCGCCTGGCCTATGAAGAGCGCCCCGTGGAGCTGCTCTACGCCACCGGCGCCGACCGCCTCGACCGCGGCCTCTGGAACCAGGCCGTGCAGTATTTCGGCGAGGTGGAGCGCCAGCATCCCTATTCGGAATGGTCGCGCCGCGCGATCCTGATGACCGCCTACGCCCACTACCAGGGCAACGACTACGCCGAGGCCATCGGCGACGCCGACCGCTTCATCTCGCTCTATCCGGGCAACCCCGCCGCCGCCTACGCCCACTATCTGAAGGCCATCTGCTATTTCGAGCAGATCGTCGACGTGGGCCGCGACCAGGCCGCTACCGGCCAGGCGCTGGCCAACCTGACCGAGATCGTCCAGCGCTATCCGCGCACCGAATACGCCGCCGACGCCCGGCTGAAGATCGACATGGTCAACGACCAGCTCGCCGGCAAGGAAATGACCATCGGCCGCTACTATCTGCGCCAGGGCGACACCCTGGCCGCCATCGGCCGCTTCAAGACCGTCATCGAGCGCTACCAGACCACCAGCCACACGCCCGAGGCGCTCTACCGCCTGGTCGAGGCCTATCTGACCCTGGGCCTGGCGGAGGAAGCCAAGCGCAACGGCGCCGTGCTCGGCTACAACTATCCCGGCGACGCCTGGTATCGCGACGCCTACAAGCTGCTGACCGACAAGGGCCTGCGCCCGGCGGTGGAGCCCCAGCGCTCCGAGCGCCGCAGCCTCGTCTCGCACCTGCCGTTCGTGAAGGACAAGGACGG
>MEEW01000136.1 GCA_001724985.1 Phenylobacterium sp. SCN 69-14 | reverse complement strand
GCAGGCCGACATGATCAGCCACGCCCCGGTCACGGAACCGGCGGTCGGTTCGACCCTGACGATCGAGCAGTTGATGAAGGGCACGGTCGAAGTCAGCGACAATCCCGCCGCCAACATCCTGATCCGCGAAATGGGCGGGCTGGACGCCTTGCGCGCCTTCTATCGCGGCATCGGCGACGACAGCACCCGCGTCGATCGCCTCGAGCCCGAGATGAATCGCCAGGACGGCGACAAGGACACCATCACGCCTGATCAGTCGGTGCGGAACATCCAGCGCCTGCTGGTCGCCGCCGATACGCCGCTGAGCCCGGCGTCCAAGACCCTGTTGATGCGCTGGCTGGTCGATACGCCGACGGGGCAGGGGCGGATCAAGGCGGGTGTCCCGGCGGGCTGGACCGTGGCGCACAAGACCGGCACCGGCGGCTATGGCCCCGTCAACGACATCGGCCTGATCCTGCCGCCGAATGCGGCGCCCATCGCCATCGCGGTCTATTTCCACGCCACGAAGGATTCGACCGACGCCCAGCGCGAGGCTGTAATCGCCGATGCGACCAGGCAGGCGCTCAAGGCGCTGGGGCATGGCTGAGGGCCGCCGAATCCTGTCATCAGGCGACATGACCTTCGCACGTCGTCATGGCTGACGCGCCCATCCTGATGAAGGACGGCATGGCGCGCCCCACGGGGCGTGACGCGCTCGGCTGGCTGATGCGCGGCGAGGTCGGCATGGCGGTCGGCGTCATCGCCGTCATCATGCTGCTGATCCTGCCGATCCCGAAGATGCTTCTGGACCTGCTGCTGGCGATCTCGCTGGTGTCCAGCGTGCTGATCCTGATGACGGCCGTGATGATGAAGCGGCCGCTGGACTTCGCCATCTTTCCCACGGTGCTGCTGGTCTCGACCCTGTTCCGCCTGGGGCTGAACCTGGCCTCGACGCGGCTGATCCTCAGCAACGGTCAGGAAGGCCACGACAGCGCGGGCAAGATCATCCAGGCCTTCGGTGAGCTGATGATGGGGGGCAACTTCATCATCGGGGTGATCATCTTCGCCATCCTGCTGGTGGTGAACTTCGTGGTCATCACCAAGGGCGCGACCCGCATCGCCGAGGTCTCGGCCCGCTTCACCCTGGACTCCATGCCGGGCAAGCAGATGGCCATCGACGCCGATCTGTCCGCGGGTCTGATCAACGAGGATCAGGCCAAGCTGCGCCGCAAGGAGCTGGAGCAGGAATCGACCTTCTTCGGGGCCATGGACGGCGCCAGCAAGTTCGTGCGCGGCGACGCCATCGCCGGCCTGATCATCGTCGCCATCAACATCATCGGCGGCATCCTGATCGGCGTGGTCCAGCACAAGGTCCCGCTCTCCCAGGCGGCCTCGTCCTATACGATCATGACCATCGGCGACGGCTTGGTCAGCCAGATCCCCGCCCTGATCATCTCCATCGCCGCCGGCTTCCTGGTGTCGAAGGCCGGCGTCGACGGCTCGGCCGACAAGGCCCTGGTCGCCCAGCTCGCCATGAACCCGATCAGCCTGGGCATGGTCTCGGCCTCGGCCGGGGTGATCGCCCTGATCCCCGGCATGCCGATCATCCCCTTCGCGGCCCTGGCCGCCGGCGCCGGCTATCTCGCCTGGCGCAGATCGCAGGAGGCCGCCGCCCCGCCGCCGGTCGAGCTGGTCCCCGCCGACGCGGCGCCCGCCCAGGACCAGGAGGAGCCGATCGCCCAGGCCCTGGCCATCGACGAGATCAAGATCGAGTTGGGTTACGGCCTGCTGTCGCTCATCAACGACCTGGAAGGCCGCCGCCTGACCGACCAGATCAAGGCCCTGCGCCGCACGCTGGCCCAGGACTTCGGCTTCGTGATGCCGGCGGTGCGCATCCTCGACAACATGCGCCTGCCTTCCCAGGGCTACATGATCCGCATCAAGGAGATGGAAGGCGGCGGCGGCGAGGTGCGGCTGGGCGCGCTGATGGCCATGGACCCCTCCGGCGGCCAGGTGGAGTTGCCGGGCGAACACATGCGCGAGCCGGCCTTCGGCCTGCCGGCCACCTGGATCGACGAGTCCCTGCGCGAGGAGGCGACCTTCCGCGGCTACACCATCGTCGATCCGGCCACGGTGCTGACCACGCACCTGACGGAAATCCTCAAGGAGAACATGCCCGACCTGCTCTCCTACGCCGAGGTCCAGAAGCTGTTGAAGGAGCTGCCGGGCGAGCAGAAGAAGCTGGTCGACGACCTGATCCCCGCCGTCGTCTCGGCCACCACGGTCCAGCGCGTGCTGCAGGCCCTGCTGCGCGAGCGCGTCTCGATCCGCGACCTGCCGGCCATCCTTGAAGGCATCGGCGAGGCCGCGCCCCACACCTCCTCGATCACCATGCTGGTCGAACACGTCCGCGGCCGCCTGGCGCGCCAGCTCTCCTTCGCCTATCGCGGCGAGGACGGCGCCCTGCCGATCATCACCATGTCGGGCGAATGGGAAAACGCCTTCGCCGAGGCGCTCATCGGTCCGGGCGAGGACAAGCAACTGGCCCTGGCGCCCTCCCGCCTGCAGGACTTCATCCGCGCCGTGCGCGAGAGCTTCGAGCGCGCCGCCCTGGCCGGCGACAGCGCCGTGCTGCTGACCAGCCCGCAGATCCGCCCCTATGTCCGCTCGATCATCGAGCGCTTCCGCGGCCAGACCCCGGTGCTCAGCCAGAACGAAATCCACCCCAAGGCCCGCCTCAAGACGGTGGGGCAGATCTAGCAGGGTTCAGACCAGCGGCTTGGCGAAGATCAGCTTGGGGGCCGGCTCTTCCTCGAAGCGGCGGCCGGTGTCGACGAAGCCGATCTTGCGATAGGCGGCGATGGCCGGCTCGTTCTGCGAATTCACCGCCAGCATCAGTTGCGGCTGGACCGGCCGCTCCCGCGCGAACCAGGTCTCCAGAAGCTTGATGCAGCGGCGGCCGACGCCGCGCCCCTGAAAGCCGGGGCGGACCCGGAAATTGTGCAGGGTCACCGTGCCCGGCGGGGCCCAGGGCGGCCGCCGCAACCCCTCCCGCAGGACGAAGAAACCGACCACCTCGCCATCGGGCTCGACCACCGCGAACCCCTGTTCGGAGCCGACAGCCCCCGGCTCGTTCAGACGCCGGAACACCTCGTCCAGACTGCCGGCGAACGCCTCCTGGTGCGGCGGCAGGCCGATCACCTCGACCATGTCGCGATCGGCGCCTGAAATCGGTTCGAGTCTCCAGCCGGCGTCTTCCATCGTTTCCATGTTCGAAGGCTAACACGCATTCGGCGACCTTTGTCATCCGAGCCGCGCGGGCGGCCGCCGAATTTCATTTCAAGCATTTGAACTGCGGCGGCTTTTCGGCCCGCGCACGCCGCTCCGCCGCAGATGCGCGACGATGGACCGCCGCATGGAGCGTTGCAGGCGCGCGCCTCGGCTGATAGCGATTTGCCCCTGACGCGGCATCGGCCGCGAAGCGTTGGATATCGAATGCGGCGACCTGCTTCCCCGACCCGGCGCGGCCCGGGCAGCGCGATCTTCTGGGATCTGCTGACCTTCGAGCGGCTGATGACCAACCAGGTCATCCACCTGATCTACTGGGCGGGCCTCGGGGTCATCGCGCTGATGGCGTTCGGCACGGTCGGCGCGGCGGTCGGCGTGGCCCTGCGCGAGCAGAGCTGGATCGGCGTCATCCTGGCCATTCCGGTGCTGGTCGCCGGCCTGCTGGTGGTCGCCGGCCTCATCCTGCTCTGGCGCTCGTTCTGCGAGCTCTATGTGGCGCTCTTCCGCCTCAGCGACGACCTGCACGCCCTGCGCCAGGCCGCCGACGCCGAGCGCGCGCCCGGAACCTAACGCAGCGCCCCGGCCCAGACGCCGGCCGCGGCCTTCGCCCGTCCGGCGTCGTCGAACGGCAGCGGCGTGTCGCGCGCATCCTCGCGCTTTAGCCACGAATCCCCGTCCCGCAATCCCCAGAAGGTGAAGGCGAAGCGCTGTTGGGGCGGCAGGCCGGAGAACGCTTCGGCGGCCTCCGCATAGACCCTCGCCTGGCTCGCCTCCAGCTCTCGCCGGTCGCGCAGCAATCCCTTGGCGCGGCTCAGCGAAACGTCCATCTCCGACAGATGGATGGGCAGGCCAAGGCTCGCCAGGTCCTTCAGCGTCGCGGTCAATTCGCCCGCCTTCAGATCGGCGGCGACGTGGGTCTGGGTTCCCAGGCCCCCCAGCGGCGCGCCGGCCTTCAGCAGCGCCTCGGCCAGCTTCAGGAAGGTCGCCCGCTTCCTCGGCAGGTTTTCGAGGTTGTAGTCGTTGAGGAACAGGACCGCGTCAGGGTCGGCCTCGCGCGCGTGCCGGAAGGCCAGGACCATGTGCTCCAGCCGGCCCAACCGCTGCGACCAAAGGCATTCGCGCCAGCCGTCGCCGTCCTCGGCCACCGCTTCGTTGACCACGTCCCACCCGGCGGCCTGGCCGCGATAGCGCCCCACGACCGCATGGATGTAGTCGCGATACGCCGCCGCGAATTTCGGCCCCGCCTCCAGCCGCGCGAAGGCCGGCGGGCTCTGGGCGTACCAGACCAGGGTGTGGCCGAACACGCGCAGGCCGTGCGTGCGGGCGAAGGCGGCGATCCTGTCGGGCGCGTCGAAGCGGAGCGAGCCGTCCTCCCGGACCATGTACTCCATCTTCATCTCCCACTCGGGCGTGAGCTGGGAGACCTGGGCCGCGGCCAGGGCGGCGAAGGCCGGATCGTCGAGCTGGGCGGCCTGCACGCAGGTCCCGACCGGGAAGCCCGCCAGCGTCCTCAGGGGCGGCAGGTCTGCCGGTGCGGCCTGCGCGGCGCTCCTGCGATCGCACGCGCCCAGGGCCAGGGCCGAGGCCAGCACCACGCGGCGGGAAACGCCGCCGTCTTTCGGAGATGACGCGATCAGCGAAACCCGCCCGCGGCGCGGCGCAGGCCCAGCTCGTCCAGCGCGGCGGTCTCGCGGCGGGCGGCCTCCTTGCGCTGCGCCAGCCGGATGGTCTCGGCGACCTGCTCGTATTTCTTCTGCTCTTCGAAGGCCAGCGTCAGGGCGTCGCGCGCGCCCTGCTCCTCCAAGGCGATGCGGTCGATCGCCTCCTGGGCCAGGGCCTTGCGGGCCCGCAGGCCTTCCCAGAACCCGAGCTGATACCAGCCGGCCTCGGCGTCCTGGCGCGCGCGCATGGCCTCGGCCTCGCCCTCGGCCTCCAGCATGGCCAGCTTCATCTCCGCGGCCATCCGGCGCTCGGCGATCTCCGCCATGCGCTTTTGCAGGACCTCGACCTCATAGGTCGACAGCTTGATCAGCGACTGCGCCCAGCTCATGCGGCGTCAGCGCCCAGGATGTCGGCGAGCATGTCGAAACTGTCCTCCAGGCTGGTCGCCTCGTCCTTGTCCTGGGCGAGGAACCCCTCCAGCGACGGATTGAGCGCAATGGCGCGGTCGACCTGCGGATCGGCCCCGGCGCGATAGGCGCCGATGCGGATCAGCTCTTCCATATTGGCGTAGGCGGCCAGCGACTGGCGCGCGGCCTTCACGATCTCCCGCTCGTGCGGCAGATGGCAGCCCGGCATGGTCCGGCTGATGGACTTCAGCACATTGATGGCCGGGAAGCGGCCGCGCTCGGCGATGGCGCGCTCCATCACGATATGGCCGTCCAGGATCCCGCGCACCGCGTCGGCGATCGGCTCGTTGTGATCGTCGCCGTCGACCAGCACCGTGAAGATGCCGGTGATCGGCCCGGCCGTCGTCCCGTCGGGCCGGATCGGCCCCGGCCCGGCCCGCTCCAGCAGCTTGGGCAGTTCGGTGAAGACGGTGGGGGTGTAGCCCTTGGTGGTCGGCGGCTCGCCCGCGGCCAGGCCGATCTCGCGCTGGGCCATGGCGAAGCGGGTGACGCTGTCCATCATGCACAGGACCTCCAGGTCCTGGTCGCGCAGGAATTCGGCGACGGCCAGGGTCATATAGGCCGCCTGCCGCCGCTTCAGGGCCGGCTCGTCGGAGGTGGCGACCACCACGACGGCGCGTTTCAGCCCCTCCTCGCCCAGGGTCTCCTCGATGAACTCGCGGACCTCGCGGCCCCGCTCGCCGATCAGGCCGACCACCACGGCGTCGCAGTCCGACTGCTTGGCCAGCATCGACAGCAGCACCGACTTGCCGACCCCCGACCCGGCGAAGACGCCCAGGCGCTGGCCGCGGCAGCAGGTGGTGAAGACGTTCATCGAGCGCACGCCCAGGTCCAGGCGCTCGCCCACCCGGCCGCGCGCGTGCGCCGCCGGCGGGGCCGCCCGCAGCGAATAGGCCGCGGTTCCCTGGGGCAACGGCCCCTTGCCGTCGATCGGTTCGCCGAAGGCGTCGACAATGCGGCCCAACCAGGCCGTGGTCGGCCGCACCGCCGAGCCCTGCGGCTCGATGCGGATCTCCGCGCCCGGCGCCACGCCCTCGACCGGGCCGAAGGGCATCAGCAATGCGCGGGTTTCTCGAAAGCCCACGACCTCGGCGGCCAGCGGCTTGTCCGCCCGGCGCTCGATCTCGGCGCGCGCGCCGACCGCCAGGCGCGTCAGCCCGCCCCGCGCCTCGATCAGGAGGCCGTTCACGGCGGCGACGCGTCCGGAGACGGTCAACGGATCGATCCGTTCGACGGCGGCGACGAGGCTGCGCAAAGGCGAGAAATCCCGAAGGTCAGATTCGACCGTCCGCAGAGTCCGCCCTGCGCCGTTAACCCCTGGTGAAGATTCCGCCGGCCGCCGTCAGCGCAGGGCCGAGGCCAGCCGCGCAGCCTGGCGCGGATGCTTCAGCGCCAGTTTCGCCGCGGCCAGCGGACGGCGCGCGGCCGCCCTGGCCACCACCTGCCTGGCCGCGCCGGCCAGCAGCGGCCGGGCGGTCCGCGCCAGTCTGCCGCGATTGACGAAGGCCGCCGCGCCCAGCACGGCCAGGGCGCCGAGCCCGATGGCCAGGCCAGGGCGCTTCTGCGCCTCGGCGTAGAGGCTGAAGTTGCGGCCGCGCATCCGTTCGCTGTCGGTGGTTCCGTCCAGACCTGCGGCGTAGAGGCTGTCGCGCGCGGGCGGGGCGCCGCGACCGCGCATCAGCGGCGGCATGATCCGGGCCATGATCCCGGGCGCGGCGGCCGATCCGGCCACCATCGGACGCCCGGCCCCGCCGACCACCAGCTCGCGCGCCGGATGGCTCGCCGCGT
>MEEW01000135.1 GCA_001724985.1 Phenylobacterium sp. SCN 69-14 | reverse complement strand
CGCCGTAACCAGCACAAGCGTCGGATTTTGCAGGGGTTCCAGCGCCCGGCCGAGCGGCAGGGACCAGAGCATGAAGACCACGAGCGCGGCCAGCAGCAGGGCCAGTCCCCCCGCGGCCTGCCAGGAGCGGCGCCTCCAGAACGGGCGTCGCTCGCGCACGACCTCGGGCGCGCTGGTGGTGTCGGTCATGTGGCTCCGGGCTCGGACGTGGGCTCTCTGCCGAACGCCCTATTCGCACGCCGCGATGGCGCTTGCTAGGCCCCGGCCCTCTGGGCGTAGGCCCAGGCCGACTTGGCCAGCAGCGGCACCCGCTCGGCCATGGCCGCGGCCTGCGGGCTGTTGGCGGTGCCGTCGCGCACCCGCCCGACGATGCCCTGGCAGATCCCGGCCAGCCGGAACATGTTGTACGACAGGAACCAGTCGAGGTGATGCAGGCCCGAGCGGCCGGTGCGCACGCAATAGGCCTCGACCGCCTCCTCGATGGTCGGGATGCCGTGCGCCTTGAGGTCCGGGATCTGCGAGATCGAGCCGTTGACCCAGTTCATGAGCAGATAGGTGAAATCGGCCAGCGGCTCGCCCAAGGTGCCCAGTTCCCAGTCCAGCACCGCGATCACCCGCGGCTCGGTCGGGTGGATGACCATGTTGTCGAGGCGGTAGTCGCCGTGGACGATCGAGGTGCGCTCCTGCTCGGGCAGGGTGCGGGGCAGCCACTCGATCAGCCGCTCCATCTCCTCGATATGGACGGTCTCGGAGGCCTTGTACTGCTTGGTCCAGCGGTCGACCTGACGGCCCATATAGTTGCCGGGCTTGCCGTAGTCGGCCAGGCCGATGGCCTGGTAGTCGGTGTTGTGCAGGTCGGCCAGGGTGTTGATCTTGGCCATGAAGATCGCGTGGCGCTCGGCCGAATCGTACTGCGGGAGCTGCTGGTCCCAGAGGATGCGGCCCTCGACCATGTCCATCACGTAGAACATGGTGCCGATGACGGCCTCGTCGGTGCAGAGGCCATAGGAACGCGCCACCGGGA
This sequence comes from Phenylobacterium sp. SCN 69-14, assembly GCA_001724985.1. Classification (GTDB taxonomy): domain Bacteria; phylum Pseudomonadota; class Alphaproteobacteria; order Caulobacterales; family Caulobacteraceae; genus Phenylobacterium. The sequence continues at coordinate 6,169 of MEEW01000135.1, read as the reverse complement.
AGCCGGTCGGATAGAGGGCGGTGATGACCTTGTATTCGCGGTCGACCGCGTGGGCCGAGGGCAGCAGCTTTCCCGGCGGCTTGCGCCGCATGACGTATTTCTTGCCCGGCGTGATGAGCTGATAGGTCGGGTTCGACTGGCCGCCCTTGAACTGGCGCACTTCCAGCGGGCCCTGGTAGCCTTCGACATTCGCCTCCATCCAGGCGGCCAGGGCCGCCTCGTCGAAGCGATGGCTTTCCGCGACCTCCTTGGTGCCGGTATTTAGCTGTTCGCGCTGTTGCTCGGCGGCGTCGGCCATGGCGTTCCCTCGGAGTCGTACAAGTGTTTGAACCACCATACCGACCCACCGACGCCAGGAGCAAGCGGCGAGGCGGCGGCGAGGGAGCTTCTGAAGCCTAGCGGGCGCCCAGGGCGCGCCAGCCGATGTCGGTCCGGTGGAATCCGCCCGGCCAGTCGATGCGGGCGACCGCCGCATAGGCCTTGTCCCGCGCTTCCTGCAGCGTCGCGCCGCGGGCGCAGACATTGAGCACGCGGCCGCCCGAGGCCCGCAAGGTTCCGTCCTCGTCGCGCGAGGCGCCGGCATGGAAGACCACCACGTCCGGCCCGAAGTCCTGTTCGGCGCCGCGGATGATCGACCCGGTCACCGGGCTCTCCGGATAGCCGTCGGCGGCCAGCACCACGCAGATCGCCGCCTCGTCGCGCCAGACCGGCGCAGGCGCCTGGGCCAGCGTCCCGTGGGCGCAGGCGACGAGATAGGGAACCAGGTCGCTTTCCAGCCGCAGCATCAGGACCTGGCATTCCGGATCGCCGAAGCGGACGTTGAACTCGACCAGCTTGGGGCCGTCCGCGGTCGCCATCAGCTCCACGAACAGCACGCCCTTGTAGGGCGCGCCCTCGGCGGCGATGCCGGCGAAGGCGGGCTCGGCCAGGCGCGTGCGGACCTGCTCGACCAGCTCGTCGGTGAAGACCGGCGCCGGCGAATAGGTGCCCATGCCGCCGGTGTTGGGGCCCAGCTCGCCGTCATAGGCGCGCTTGTGGTCCTGAGCCGAGCCGAAGACGATGGAGTCCTTGCCGTCGCAAAGCGCGAACAGCGAGCCGATCTCGCCTTCGAGGAACTCCTCGATCACCACCCGCGCGCCGGCCGTCCCGAAGCGCCCGCCCAGGGCGTCGTCGATGGCCGCCTCCGCCGCCGCACGGTCCTGGGCGATCACCACACCCTTGCCGGCGGCCAGGCCGTCGGCCTTGATCACATAGGGCGGCGAGAAGCCGTCCAGGGCCGCCTTGGCCGAGGCGGCGTCGTCGCAGGTGCGGTAGCGCGCGGTCGGCAGGCCGTGGCGGTCGGTGAAGGCCTTGGTGAAGGCCTTGGACGATTCCAGGCGGCCGGCGGCGGCGACCGGTCCGAAACACGGGATGCCAGCCTTGGCCGCAGCATCGGCCACGCCCGCCTCCACGGCGATCTCGGGACCGATGACGATCAGGTCGGCGGCGATCTCCTGGGCCAGGGCGATCAGGCCCGGCGCGTCGGTGACCTTCAGCGGCCGCAGCTCGCCCAGCGCCGCCATGCCCGTATTTCCAGGCGCCATGACCAGGCGCTTCACCAGCGGCGAGGCCGCGATCTTCCAGGCCAGGGCGTGTTCGCGCCCGCCCGATCCGACGAGGAGAATGTTCATGGCGCGAGCCTTTGGCGCGGGGCGGGGCGGCGGTCAAGGACGGGCGGCGCGGCGGGCGTCACCAGACCCGGAAATGCTTGGAGAGCTTGAGGCCCTGGCGCTGGTAATGGGAGCCGCCTTCACCGTAGAGACGGGCAGGTTTGGCGGTCAGGGGCTCATAAACCAGCCGAGCGACGGTCTGGCCGTCCTCGAGCAGGAACGGCGTCTCGTGGCTGCGCACCTCGAGCACCCCGCGCGAGCCGACGCCGCCCGCTTCCTCGGTGCCGAAGCCCGGATCGAAGAAGCCGGCGTAGTGGACGCGGAACTCGCCGACCGAAGGGTCGATCGGCGTCATCTCGGCCGCTTGCAGCACCGGGATCTCCACCGCCTCCTTGGAGGCCAGGATGTAGAACTCGCCCGGATCGAGCAGCAGCTCGCCGTGACGGGGGATCAGGGGCTCCCAGAAGTCCTTGGGGTCGTGGCCGTCGACATGATCCATGTCGACCACGCCGGCATGGCGGCGGGCGCGGAAGCCGGCGATCTCCTGCGTCAGATCGACGCCGACGCTGCGGATCTGGAGCTTGGGCGGCTCGCCGCGCTTCAGGCGGAGCTGGTTGAGACGGGTGGAGGCGCGGACCAGGATCGAGAAGGTCTGGGGCGCGATCTCGATATAGGTCGGGCCGCTATAGCCCTCGGCCACGTCGTCGAAGGCGACCGAGTTGTCGGTCAGCAGGCGGACGAAGACGTCCACCCGGCCGGTCGAACTCTTCGGATTGGCGCGGGCCGAAACGCCCTTGGGCAGGGCCAGGCTCTCCTGCAGTTCGGCGATGTAGACGCAGCCCCGCTCCAGCACCGCGCCGCGGCTCAGGTCGAGCTCGTGCATGGCCAGGCTGGCGAGGCGCTGGGGCACGGTGCGGCCGAGGCCCGGCAGGAAGGACGCGCGCACCCGCCAGGCCCGCGCGCCCAGGCGCAGGTCGAGGCTGGCCGGCTGCACCTGGTCGGGGTCGAACGGGCGCGAGGCGCCGATCGCGCCCGTGGCGATCAGCTCCTCGATGGATTGGGAAGGCAGGATGCCGGGGGCGTCGTTCATCGGCGCGACACTCGCCGCCCGCCCCGAGTCTGGCAAGGCTCGCCGCGCCCTTACTGCAAGCGGCGGCAGATTTTCCACGGTGGCGGAGCCGAAGCGCCGGCGCTAGAAGGCCCCAGCCTTTAAGAGCGTAAGGAATTTCCGTGATGGCCGAGGACACCCGCGACTGGGAGCTGGAAACCAAGCTGGTGCGCGGCGGCCTGACCCGAACGCCGTATGGCGAGATTTCCGAGGCCCTGTTCCTGACCCAGAGCTTCTCCTACGAGAGCGCCGGCGCGGCCGACAAGCGGTTCTCCGGCGAGGAGCCGGGCTTCATCTACCAGCGCTTCGGCAACCCGACGACGGCGATGTTCGAGGAACGCCTGGCCCTGCTGGAAGGCGCCGACGTTTGCCGCGCCACCGCGTCGGGCATGGCGGCGGTGCATGTGGCGCTGATGGGCCTGGTGCGGGCGGGCGACCATATCGTGGCGGGCCGGGCGCTGTTCGGCTCCTGCCGCTGGATCCTGTCGGACTGGATGCCGCGCTTCGGCGTCGAGGTGACCTATGTGGACGCCACCGACCTTTCGGCCTGGAAGAACGCGGTCCGCCCCAACACCAAGGCCTTCCTGGTCGAAAGCCCGGCCAACCCGCTGCTGGAAGTGACCGCCATCGGCGCCGTCGCCGAGATCGCCCATGCCGCCGGCGCCAAGCTGGTGGTGGACAACGTGTTCGCCACGCCGGTCTTCCAGAAGCCGCTGGCCCTGGGCGCCGACGTCGTCGTCTATTCGGCCACCAAGCACATCGACGGCCAGGGCCGGGTGCTGGGCGGCGCGATCCTCGGCAATGAGCCGCTGATGACCGAGGCCTACAAGGACATCCTGCGCCACACCGGCCCGGCCCTGTCGCCGTTCAACGCCTGGGTGCTGCTGAAGGGCCTGGAGACGCTGGAGCTGCGCGTGACGCGCCAGGCGCAGAACGCCGCCAGCATCGCCGGGACGATCGCCGCCAGCTCCAAGGCGGCGAAGGTGCTTTACCCGACCCGGCCCGACCACCCGCAGGCGGCGCTGATCGCCAACCAGATGAGCGGCGGCGGCAATGTGGTGGCCTTCGACCTGGGCAGCCGCGAGGCGGCCTGGCGGTTCCTCGACGCGCTGGAGATCTTCGACATCTCCAACAATCTGGGCGACGCCAAGTCGATGGCGACGCACCCCTGCACCACCACCCACCGCTCGATGCCCGAGGCCGAGCGGCTGGAGATCGGCCTGACCGAAGGCTGGGTGCGGATGAGCGTCGGCCTGGAAGGAATCGGCGACCTGACCCGCGACGTCAGTCGGGCGCTGGACGCGGCGTAGCGTCCAGCCAGGCCAGCAGCTCGGCGTTGATCTCGATCGGATAGGTGTGCGCGAGGTCGGGAATCTCGCGATAGGTCACATCGGCGCCGGCCGCCTCCAGGGCCGCGGCCGCCTCGCGCGCCATGTCGACCGGGAACATCCAGTCGAGCGCGCCGTGGACGATATGGACCGGCAGGCCGCCCAGCCGGTCCGGATCGGCCATCTGGGCCAGCATCGGATGGAAGGCGGCGGCGACCGGCGCCAAGTGCGTGAACGGCGAGCCCGGCTCCAGCCCGCTGACATAGCTGAAGGTCCCGCCGTCGCTGAGGCCGGTGAGCAGCCGCCGCTGCGGATCGAGGCGCCAGCGCGCGCCGACCTCTTCCAGAATGGCGATCAGGTTGGGGGTGTCGCCGTCGGGGCCGCCGAGCGCCCAGGTCCGGCCCGTCGCCGTGGGAGCGACGACGATCGCGCCATGGGTCCTGGCCGCGCGCAGCCAGCTCCACAGGAAGGCGCGGCCATCGCCCGATCCGCCGTGCAGGGCCACGACCAGCGGCCAGGCGCGGTCGGCGCAATAGTCTTCCGGCACATAGAGCGAGAAGGCGCCGCGCGCGCCGGGATCGCCGCCGCCATGCATGACGCCGGTCCCTTGGGCCGGCTGGCGGAAACGCGCCTGGAGCGCGGCGTCGCCGCGCCGTTCCGGCTCCAGGAAGAAACGGCTGACCGGCGGCAGCAGGGCCGCCAGCGGGTAGAGCGCTTCCAGGGCCACTGGCCGCTGGCGCATGGCGCGGAAGGCTTGGGAAAGGTCGCCGGCCTGCGCGCCGGACCGCAAGCCGGCGAAGCCCGCGATCACCGCCTGCGCCGCCGCAGCGAGCGGCTCGCGCAGGACCGCGGCCTGGCCGCGCCAGCCGGCGGCCTGGGCCAGCGCCTCGACCAGCGGCTCGTCCGGGGCGCCGACCGCCTCGACCAGGGCCGGCAGGTCCGGCGGATTGAGCCGCCGCGCCACGAAGGCGAAGGCCTCCAGCGCCGCCAGCAGGGCGCTGGTCAAGGCGGCCAGCTCGTCGAATTCCCGGTCGTCGTCCATGGCGCGCCTCCCTCAGCGGTGCGGCCCGCGCCAATGGCCTCTAGCCGAGCGAGGCCGGGTCGATCGCATAGACCTTGGAGCAATATTCGCAGGTCACGCGGATCTGGCCATCATCCTCGACCATCTCCGCGCGTTCATCGGCCCCGAACGACTTGAGCACCGTCTCTATGCGGTCGCGCGAGCAGCGGCAGAAGGCCTGGAGCGCCTTGGGCTCGAAGACGCGCACCCCGTCCTCGTGGAACAGGCGGAAGAGCAGGGTTTCGGCCGAGATGGTCGGGTCGAGCAGTTCATCCTCGCCGATGGTCTCGAAGAAGGCCTGGGTGCGGGTCCAGGCCTCCTCGGTCGAGCCGCGCGCCTCGTCGGCGGCGATGTTCTGGATCAGCATGCCGCCCGCGCGCCAATGCGGGCCCTCGCCCACATCGGCCTGGCCGACCGCCAGGCGCACGCGGGTCGGCGTCTGTTCGGACTGGGCGAAATACTGCTCGGCGCAGAGGGCCAGGGTCTCGCCCTCGATCGGGGTCACGCCCTGGTAGCGGTCCATGTCCGGCCCCTGGTCGACCGTCATGATGAAGACGCCGCCGCCCAGCAGGGTCTTGGCGCCGGGCCGCACGAAGCCGGCGGCGGCCCTGGCCACCTCGTCCTCGTCGAAACGGCAATAGCCGCGCAGGGCGCCGCTGGTGTCGTAGTCGGCCACCACGTAGCGCACCGGCCCGTCGCCCTGGGCCTGGACGATCAGGCGGCCCTCGAACTTCAGGCTGGAGCCGACCAGGGCGGCGAGCGCGCAGGCCTCGCCCAGCAGGTCGGCCACCGGCCCAGGATAGGCGTGGCCGGAGATGATCTCGTCGATGGCCGGCCCCAGGCGGACCACGCGGCCGCGCACGGCCTCACGCTCGATCTGGAACGGGGCGACGATGTCGTCGGGATGGGTGAGCGGCGCGATATCGGACATGGGGGCGGCATATAGGGCGGCTGGAGCCAAGTTGCGAGCGCCCGCGGCCAACCGTCTCACGATGTTCGATGCTCCCCCTCTGGGGGAGCTGTC
>MEEW01000134.1 GCA_001724985.1 Phenylobacterium sp. SCN 69-14 | reverse complement strand
CGGCGGTCCGGGCGATGCGTTCATCGAGCTTTCGGTGCGGCCGCACCCGGTCTTCCGGCGCGAGGGCGACCTTCTGGTCATGGACCTGCCGGTGACGATCCCCGACGCGGTGCTGGGCGGAAAGGTCGAGGCGCGCACCCCCGACGGTCCGGTGACCCTGACGGTCCCGAAGGGCGCCAACAGCGGCCAGTCGCTGCGCCTGAAGGGCAAGGGGCTGGTCGACGGCCAGGGCAAGCGCGGCGACCTGCTGGCGCGGATCGTCCTGGTGCTGCCCGACAAGCCGGACGCCGAACTGGAGAGCTTCGCCGAGCGCTGGCGCAAGGAGCGCCCGTACAAGGCCAGGAAGAAATAAGGCCCGGCGCGCGTGACAGGGCCGGCGGCGGGCTCCATAAACCCGCCATTCAGGCTCGGTTCAGTGATCTGGCTTTAGTGCTGGGGCCCATGAAACGTCTTCTCCTCATAGCCGCTCTGATGACGGCCGCCGTTCCGGCGGTCGGCTCGGCCCAGCGCTATCCGGACTATGGACGTCCGGCCTATGGCGGCCGGGGCGACCAGGACGCCGCGCGCGACGCCGTCCGCGGCGGGCGGCAGGTGCCGCTTTCGACGGTCATCGCCAATATCGCGGCCCGCACGCCGGGGCGCCAGCTCAACACCACCCAGGGCGAGGCCGGGGGCCGCCCGGCCTATTTCGTCCAGTGGCAGACCCATGACGGCCGGGTGATCATCTTCGTCGTCGACGCCCAGAGCGGCCAGATCATCTCGCGGCAGGGCGGGTAAGGAAATCCATGCGAATTCTTCTGGTCGAGGACGATCCTGATCTGTCGCGCCAGCTCAAGGCGGCGCTGGCCGACGCCGGCTACGCCGTCGATCACGCCGGCGACGGCGAGGAGGCCCAGTTCCTGGGCGAGACCGAGCCCTATGACGCGGTCATCCTCGACCTCGGCCTGCCGAAGGTCGACGGCGTCTCGGTGCTGGAGCGCTGGCGGCGCGAGAGCGTGGCCACGCCGGTGCTCATCCTGACCGCCCGCGGAGCCTGGAGCGAAAAGGTCGCCGGCTTCGACGCCGGCGCCGACGACTACCTGACCAAGCCCTTCCACACCGAGGAGCTGCTGGCGCGGCTGCGCGCCCTGCTGCGCCGTTCGGCCGGCCATGCCGCGCCCAGCCTCTCGCTCGGGGGCTTGCGGCTCGACCCGCGGGCGGCGCGGGCCAGCGTCAATGGCGCGCCTCTGCGCCTGACCTCGCTGGAATACCGCCTGCTGCACTATCTGATGATGCATCAGGGCCGGGTCATCAGCCGCACCGAACTGGTTGAGCATCTGTACGACCAGGACTTCGACCGCGATTCCAACACCATCGAGGTGTTCATCGGCCGGCTGCGCAAGAAGATCGGCGCCGACCGCATCGAAACGGTCCGCGGCCTGGGCTATCGCCTGACCGCGCCCGCCGACGAGCTGGGAGGCGAGGCCCAAGGCTCGTGATGAGGCAGGGGTCGTGAGCATGCCGGCCCTCGGCGCGCCCTCGCTCGTCCGCCGGCTGGTGATCCTGGCGGCGGGCTGGAGCCTGGCGGTCCTGGTGGTCTGCGCCATGGTGCTGGCGCTGCTGTTCCAGCAGGCGGCCCTGCGCCGGTTCGACCAGGGCCTTTCCGAACTGATCGACAACCTGACGGCCGGGACCACCATCAGCGACAAGGGCGAGGTGGTGGCGCCGGCCCTGACCGACCTGCGCGCGCTGCGCGCCTTTTCCGGCAAGTACTGGCAGATCGCCGAACCGGCCGAGGGGGGGCGGCTGCACGTGCTGGTGCGCTCGCGCTCGCTCTGGGACAGCGAGCTGAAATCGCCGCCGGACATCGTGGGGCGGCTGGACGCCCAGCCGGGCAAGCCGATGTCCTACGACGTCGCCGGGCCGCTGAACGAGCCGCTGCGGGCCGTAGCGACCCAGGCCAAGCTGCCCGGCCGCGCCGCGCCGGTGGTGTTCATGGCCGCCGAGGACCGCAGCCCCGTCGACCGGGACGTGCGCGGCTTCATCACCGCCACGGCCATCGCCTTCGTCCTGCTGGCGGTGGGGATGATCGCGGCCGTGGTGATCCAGGTCCGCGTCGGGCTCAACCCGCTGTTCGCCCTGCGCCGCGAGGTGGCCTCGGTCCGCCGGGGCAAGGCCGAACGGGTGCAGAGGCAATATCCGAGCGAGCTGTCGCCGCTGGCCGACGAGCTCAATGCGCTGATGGCGCACAATCAGGAAGTCGTGGAGCGTCAGCGCACCCATGTGGGCAACCTGGCCCATGCGCTGAAGACGCCGCTGTCGGTGATGCTGACCGAGGCGCGCCAGACGGGAGGGCCGCTGGCGGAGGTGGTCGAGACCCAGGCCGAGGCGATGCGCCAGCAGGTCGACCATCACCTGCGCCGCGCGCGGGCCGCGGCGCGGACCCAGGGCTCGGGCGAGCGGACCTCGGTCGCCGAGGTGCTGGACGAGCTGTCGCGGACGCTGGAGCGGATCTTCGCCGAGAAGGGCGTCGAGATCGACTGGGACGCTCCGGACGATCTCTATTTCCTCGGAGAGCGGCAGGACCTGCTGGAGCTCGCCGGGAACGCCATGGAGAACGCCGGGAAATGGTGCAGGGGCCGCGTGCGGGTGCGGGCGAGCGCCATCGAGGCCGAACGCCTCACCATCTCTATCGAGGACGACGGGCCGGGCCTGACCCCCGAACAGCGCGAGACGGTGGTGCGGCGCGGGACGCGGCTGGATGAAAGCGCGCCGGGCTCGGGCCTGGGGCTTTCGATCATCGAGGAGCTGTCGCGGGCTTATGGCGGGGCGCTGCGGCTGGGCGAGGCGCGACTGGGCGGCCTGTTGGTAGAGATCGACCTGCCGCGCGCTGAAGCCTGATTCCAAACAGCTTTTGGTAAAGCCTTAACTCGCCCCAGGCAGTCTCCCGGTGAGATTTGTGCGCCTCCGCGCACGGAGCGCCGCCAGATGACGGGCTTGCCCGACGACAAGATCGAGATCGTGCGGACCTTGGTGTCCGGCGCGCCGGATGCGGTGGTCAGCGGCCTGCGCAAGGCGCTGGTCGCGGCCGACGGCGACACCGCCCTGGCCGGCGTGCGGCGGGTGGTCGAGGCCGAGGTCGCCGACCGCAACCTGCGCAACAAGGTGCTGGAGCCGGTGGCGCCCCTGTTCGCGGGGGACGGGCTGGACGAAGGCCGGCTGTGCTTTCCGCTGGCCGCCCTGCCCCTGCTGTGGCGGGGGCTGCGCGCGAGCGACCCCGAGGGGATCGCCCGCGCCGCCGCGGTCCATGCCGACTACGAGCCCGGCGTCTCGACGGTGCAGCCTTTCGACGAGCTGGTCGAACGCCTGCTGGAGGAGGTCGAGGCCGGAACCCAGCGCGACATCGCCGCGGCGCTCGCCCTGATCGGCAAGGCGCAGCCCGGCGGGCGGGCGGCGCTGATCTCCTGCCTCTCCATCGCGCCGGTCGTGCGGCGTGCGACGCTGAAGCTGCCCGACTGGATTGCGCGGACGACGCAGGAACGGGCGGCGGCGGCGCGGCTGGCCTATCGCGACGCCTGCCGGGCGGGCGACGACGCCGGGCCGAGATTCTTCGAGATGTTGAGCGCCCAACTGGCCCAGCGGTGGACGATCCTGCGCATCGTCTCGGCGGTGATGGACCATCCGGCCGAGAGCTATCTCTCCGGGTCGGAGCTGGCGATATTCGCCACCCGGCTGATGGACGCGGTGGATGCGAACCTGCAGGCGGTGGCGAGCTTCGACCTGAACGGCGGACCGGAGGCCGGGCTGAAGGCCGCGGCGATCGTCGAGACCCTGACCCATCAGGTCAGCGAACTGGAAAGCGCCATCGACCTAGCGCGGGAAGGCGGCTGGGGCGGCCGCATCCACAAGCAGAAGCAGGTCCTGGCCAGCACGGTCGAGCGGCGCCTGCGCGAGCTGCCCAAGCTGCTGGCCGCGGCCCTGCCGAATCATCGCGTGCGGGTGGCGCGGGCGGCGGTGAACGAACCGCGCCTGACCCAGCCGCCGGACGGCCGGCTGGTCGAGCGGTGCCGGGCCCTGCTGAATTTCGCCGAAGGAATCCGCGCCAGCGCCAACTACGGCGGCTTCGCCTCGACGCGGGCCAAGGTCATGGAGGCGGTGGGCGAGGCCGTCGACCAGTATGTCGAGGACGTACTGTCGCTGGTGAAGGACGACGAGGTTCCGGACCGTGAAATCGCCGCGGGTTTCCTGCGGGTCGCGGCCGATTTCGCCGCGCTGATCCACGAGCCGAGGGCCGGAGAGATCGTCCGCCGCCGCGCCGCGACCGCCTTTGGCGCGGCCCGCGAGCCGCGGGGGACCTGGGAAGATCCGGCCCGGCCGCTCTGAGCGTAGGGCTGCGTTGATCGGGCGTATAGAACTGCGCCCGGGTTTCGGCTAAAGCCGCGCCATGATCGCGTTCTGGGTGGTTGCGGGAGTGCTCTCGGCGCTCTGCGCCGGTCTCATCCTGTGGAGTTCGGCCCGGGCCGCCGCAGCCGGCGACGCCGATCCCACGACGGCGCTCTATCGCCGTCAACTGCGCGAAATTGACGACCTGGCCGATCGCGGCCTGATCCCGGAAAGCGAACGGGCCGTGACCCACGCCGAGGCCGCGCGCCGGCTGCTGGCCGCTGCGGACGGGGCGCAGGCGCCCTGGATATCCGATCCGGGCCGCCGCCGCTGGTCGCTGGTCGCCGCCGGCCTGGCCCCGCTCCTCGCGCTCGGCCTCTATTTCGCGGTCGGCTCGCCGGGCATGGGCGACCAGGGGTTCAAGACGCGCATCGCGGCCTGGCGCGCCCTCGATCCCGAGCACCTGACCGCCCCGCAGATGGCGGTGGTGCTGCAGGCGCTGATCAAGGAGCGGGGCGGCGATCCGGAGGCCTATGGCTTCCTGGCCCAGGCGCAGATGGCGTCGGACAATCCCGACGGCGCGGCGCGGGCCCTGCGCCGGGCCATCGAGCTTGCGCCGGAGCGCGCCGATCTGTGGGAGGCCCTGGGCGAAGTGCTGCTGGCCCAGTCGGAGGGGCAGGTGACGCCGCAGGCGCGCAAGGCCTTCCAGGAGGCGGTGAAACGCGATCCCACGGCGGTCAGCGCCCGTTTCCACCTGGCGCGGGCCGAGGTCGAGGCCGGCGACCGCCGGGCCGGGCTGGCGGCCTGGCGCGGGCTTGCGGACGAACTGCCGGCCGGCGACCGGCGCCGCGCGGCCGTGGAGCGGGCCATCGCCGCGGCGCAGAACCAGCCGGCGCCGCAAGAACTCGACGACGGCCAGATGGCGGCGGTTCAAGGCATGGTGGCGACCCTGGCCGCCCGGCTGGAGGCCGCGCCGGACGATGCGGAGGGCTGGGTGCGGCTGGTGCGCTCCTACGCCGTGCTGGGCGATGCGGCCCGTCGTGACGAAACATTGACGAAAGCCAAGGCGCGCTTCGCCGCGCAGCCCGATGTGCTGAAGGCTCTGGACCTTGCGGCCAAGACGGAGCCGATGCGATGAGCGGGTGGGCGCCCAAATCTCCCAAGGCGCGGCGGCGCCTCTATTTGATCGCGGCCATCGCGCCGGTGCTGGCCCTGGCGGTCGGCCTGACCCTCTGGGGGCTCTCCGATTCGATCTCGTTCTTCTACACCCCGTCGCAGGCGGCGCAGGCCAAGCCGCCGGCCGGGCGCTCGATCCAGCTCGGCGGGCTGGTGCAGCCGGGCAGCGTCAGCAAGCACCCGGACGGCCGGGTCGATTTCGTGGTCGCCGACCAGCTTGCGGCGATGAAGGTGCACTATTCGGGCGACCTGCCGGACCTGTTCCGCGAGGGGCAGGGGATCGTGGCCACCGGCGCCTTCCGCGAGGACGGCGAGTTCCAGGCCAAGCAGGTCCTGGCCAAGCACGACGAGCGCTACATGCCCCGCGAGGTCTCCAAGGCCCTGAAGGAACAGGGCGAATGGCGCGGCGAGGGCGCCCCGCCGCCCAGCTACCAGACCGGCGCGGCCAATCCATGATCGCAGAGATCGGCGCCTTCGCGCTCACCCTCGCCCTGGCGCTGTCCCTCGCCCAGGCGGCGCTGTCGGCGTTCGGCCGGGCTCGCCGCTCCACGGTGCTGGCCGGGGCGGGGCAGGGCGCGGCGGTCGGCGCCTTCCTGGCGCTGCTGGTGGCCTTCGCCGCCCTGATGCACGCCTTTGTCACCTCCGACTTCTCGGTGGCCAATGTCGCGGCCAATTCGCACACGGAAAAGCCGCTGCTCTATCGCGTGGCCGGAACCTGGGGCAGCCACGAGGGCTCGATGCTGCTCTGGTGCCTGGCCCTGACCGGCTGCGGCGGCGCCGTCGCCGCCTTCGGCCGCGACCTGCCGGCGGGGCTGAAGGCCCTGACCGTGGCGGTGCAGGGCGCGCTGGGCGTGGTGTTCCTGGCCTATACGGTCTTCGCCTCCAATCCGTTCGCGCGCCTGGCCCAGCCGCCGGTGGAGGGGCGCTCGCTCAATCCGCTGCTGCAGGACCCGGCCCTGGCCCTGCACCCGCCGGCGCTCTATCTCGGCTATGTCGGCATGTCGGTGGTGTTCTCCTTCGCGGTCGCCGCCCTGATCGAGGGGCGGGTCGACGCGGCCTGGGCCCGCTGGGTGCGGCCCTGGGCGCTGGCGGCCTGGAGCGCGCTCACCGTCGGCATCACGCTCGGCGCCTTCTGGGCCTATTACGAGTTGGGCTGGGGCGGCTGGTGGTTCTGGGACCCGGTGGAGAACGCCAGCTTCATGCCCTGGCTGATCGCCGCGGCCCTGCTGCACTCGGCCATCGTCACCGAAAAACGCGGCGCCTTGTCGGGCTGGACGGTGTTCCTGGCCCTGGCGGCCTTCACCTTCTCGATGCTGGGCGCCTTCCTGGTGCGTTCGGGCGTGCTGACCTCGGTGCACGCCTTCGCCGTCGATCCGACCCGCGGGGTCCTGCTGCTGATGATCCTGGGCGTCACGGCCGGGGCTGGGTTCGCCCTCTTCGCCTGGCGCGCGCCGACCTTGAAGCGCGGCGGCGTGTTCGCCCCGGTCAGCCGCGAGAGCGCGCTGGTGCTGAACAACATCCTGCTGGCGGCGGCGACGGCCACGGTCCTGCTGGGAACGCTCTATCCGCTGATGCGCGAGGCGGCGACCGGCGAGGCGATCTCGGTCGGCCCGCCGTTCTTCAACCTGACCTTCACGCCGCTGATGGCGGCGCTGGCGATCCTGCTGCCGGCCGGCCCGCTGCTGGCCTGGAAGCGCGCCGACCTGCCGGGCGTGGCCCAGCGGCTGTGGTGGGCGGCGCTGATCGCGCTCGGCTGCGGCCTGGCCGCCTACGCCCTCATCAGCCCGCGCAAGACGTTCTCGGCGGCCGGCGTGGCGATGGGCGCGTGG
>MEEW01000133.1 GCA_001724985.1 Phenylobacterium sp. SCN 69-14 | reverse complement strand
CGCCGCCCGGTCGCGCCGCGAGTGGACAATGCGCCAGGCCCTCTGCGCCCAACGCCCCCGGCCGAGGAGGATGGCGACGAGGACGAACCGCCGTTCCACCTGGACGACGACGAGCGGCTGGTCTGACCTCAGCCGAGGGCGAAGTTCACGCCGGCCGCGGCATGGACCAGGGCGGTGTCGATCACCGGCGCGGCCACGTCCTCCGGCGACAGCAGCAGCCCGATCTCGGTGCAGCCGAAGATGACGCTGTCGGCGTCGCCCGCGCGGGCGATCATGGCCAGCACCTTGGCCTTGGACGAGGGCGAGATCACGCCCTGGCAGAGCTCGTCATAGATGATGGCGTGAAGGCGCTCGCGGTCGGCCTCGTCAGGGATCGACGCCGCCACGCCCCGCGCCTGCAGCCGCTCGCGATAGAACGGCTTTTCCATCGTGAAGCGCGTGGCCAGCAACAGCGGGCGCGAGCAGCCGGCGGCCTTCACCGCGTCGGCCGTCGCATCGCAGATGTGCAGCAGGGGAACGCCGAGCGCCGCCTGCACCTGGCCCGCGACGAGGTGCATGGTGTTGGCGCCTATCATGATCGCCTCGGCGCCGGCGCGTTCCAGCCGCTGGGCGGCCTGGGCCAAAACCTCCCCTGCCCGGTTCCAGTCGCCCTGCGCCTGCATCTGGGCGATGGGCGCGAAATCCACCGACCACATCAGGAGCTGGATGGAATGCAGGCCGCCCAGGCGCTCGCGCACCAGGCGGTTCATGGCCTGATAGTAATAGGTGGTGCTCTCGGCGCTCATGCCGCCGAGCAGTCCGACGGTGCGCATGCTCCGTCTACAGCGCCGCCTCGATCGCGCCGACCACCTCGTCGGCCAAGGGTTCGGTGCGCGAGCCGAAGGCGCCGATCAGCTTGCCGTCCCGGCCCACCAGGATCTTGTGGAAGTTCCAGGCCGGCTCGGCCGGTTCGCCCAGGACCTCCTTGGCCCACCTGTAGAACGGATGGGCGCTCTCGCCCTTCACGTCGGTCTTGCCGGTCAGAGGGAAATCGACGGCGAAGCGGGTTTCGCAGAAGCTCTTGATCTCGCTTTCGGTGCCCGGCTCCTGGCCCGCGAACTGGTTGCAGGGGACGCCCAGGACGACGAGCCCTTGATCGCGGTAGTCGGAATAGAGCTTCTCCAGCCCTTCGTACTGCGGGGTCAGGCCGCATCGCGAGGCGGTGTTGACCACCAGCACGACCTTGTCGCGGAAGGTCTCGAGCGGCAGGTGGCCGCCATCGATGGTGAGGAACTCGAAGTCGTAGGCGAACTTGGTCATGGCCGTGCTCCCGCTGGAAGGCCCAGCAGCCTACCGCCGCTAACCGCGATCCTCCAGCGCCCGTTCCACGCCCAGCGCCAGATCGAGCGCGCGCGTCGCTTCGCGGGCGGTCACGATCGGGCGAGGCGCCTGGCCGCGCACGGCGGCCAGAAAGCCGGCGACGCTGGTGGCCAGGGTGTCCTGCACCGCCGGGGTGTCGGCATAGTCGGCATTGAGCGCAAAGCCGGTGGTGTTGCGGAAGGCGCGGCTGATGAAGTCGATCTCCACCTCGCCCGACGGATAGACCAGCTTCATGCTGCGCTTGCGCTCGGGCGCCATGCGCGAGGAGTCGAAGATGGCGGTGAAGCCGTCGTCGAAGGTGACCTCGGCGCGGGCCTGGTCCCAGCCGCCGGAGAAATCGACCGTCCCGTCCGCCTCGACGGCCAGCGGCTCGGCGTTCGACAGCGACAGGGCCAGGTCCAGGTCGTGGATCATCAGGTCGAGCACGACCGAGACGTCGAGGCTGCGTTCGGACGGCGTGCCATGCCGCACCGATTCCAGGCGCAGCGGCTGTTCTGGGATGTCGAACAGGCCCATGGCCTGGAACACCACCCGCTCCTGGTGGCCGCAGGCGACGACGAGGTTCTGCCTGGCGGCCTGCGCCATGATCGCCTCGGCGTCGGCCAGGCTGATGGCGATGGGCTTTTCGATATAGACCGGCTTGCCCGCCTTCAGGGCCGCCAGGGCGCCTTCGGCGTGGACGCTGGCCGGCGAGGCCACGGTGACCACGTCCACCGTCTGAAGAAACTCGTCCAGCCGGTGAAAGGCGCGCCCGCCGAGCGGCACGGCCAGGGCCGCGGCGCGGTCGGGATGATGGGTGTCGAGCACCGCCGACAGCACCACGTCCGGCGCGGCGGCGTATTTTCGAGCATGGTGGCCGCCGAAAACGCCGGCGCCGATCACGCCGCCTCTCAGGATTTCGCCCATGACTCAGCTCCCGACCAGTTCACCGCGCGCCTAACCGCGCCACCGGGGCGCCGGGAGGCCCGATCGGCATAACCGCCCGTTGGCCCGGCGGGAGCGAGCCGCTAAAAGCCTGGAGTCAGTCTTGCGGAGTCATCTGTGTCCCGTCTCTTCAGCGCTTATGTGATCGTCGACTGGAGCGCCGCGGCCAAGCCGGCGACCGGGCCGGACTCCGTCTGGATCGGTGTGATGAAGCGCGACCTCCGCTTCCGCCTGACCTTCGAGGCCTTCAACCCGCCGACCCGCGCCGAGGCCGAAAAGAAGCTCGGCGAGATCCTCGACGACTTCAGGAAGCGCGGCGAGCGCGCCCTGGTGGGCTTCGATTTCCCGCTCGGCTTCCCGCGCGGCCTGGCCAAGGCGCTCAGCCTGCCCGGCGATGAGCCCTGGCGCGCGGTCTGGGACCAGCTCGACAAGATGGTCAAGGACAAGGCCGACAACACCAACAACCGTTTCGGCGTCGGGTCGGAGATCAACCGGCGGCTCACCGGCGGCCCCTTCCCGTTCTGGGGCTGTCCGCCCAAGGACGCCCTGACCACCCTGCAGCCGAAGCGCCCGCGCGCGCATGGGCCGGGCGACCTGCCCGAGTTCCGGCGCACGGACCTGGCGGCCAAGGGCGCGGCCTCGATCTGGAAGCTCTATTATAACGGCTCGGTCGGCGGCCAGGCGATCCTGGGCATCCCGGCGGTGCGGCGGCTCAAGCTGGCGCGCGGCGAGGCGGTGAAGGTCTGGCCGTTCGAGGGCGGCTTCAAGGCTCTGACCGAGGCCGACCTGGCCGGCGTCGAGGTGGTGGTCGCCGAGGTCTATCCCTCGCTCTACAAGGCCCAGCCCCAGCCGGGCGAGATCAAGGACCAGGCCCAGGTGCGCGTGACCGCAGAACACTTCGCGCGGCTGGACGAGACCGGCAAACTGGGCGCGATCTTCGCCGCGACCGGCTCGGCCGCCGACACCGTGGTCGACGCCGAGACCGAGGAAGGCTGGATCCTGGGCGTCGAGGCTTAAGCGGCCGTCTTCACCGCATCGCCGGCGCGGCGGCGGCGCTCGATCCCCGGCGGGCTGCGCAGCGATTGCAGCCACATCGGAACCCAGACGGCGAAGGCGCCGGCAGCGTCCGCCGCCAGGTCGCTGAGGCTCACCCCGCGATGGGTGAACATCTGGGCGATCTCCATCGCTCCGCCCATCAGCACTGCGGCCAGGGCGATCTCCAGCCGCCGGTTCCTGGGGAACGCGGCCATCATCAGCGCGGTCAGTCCGTAGAAGGCGATGAAATGGGCGGCCTTGTCGGCGGGAACGAAGGCCTTTTCGACGCCCTGCAGCGAGGGCGTGATCATGCCTATGGCGCACACGGCGGCGGCCAGGACAAGCAGGATGCGCGCGAGGATCTTGGTCTGAACGGCCATGGCGCGGACCCTCGCAGATCAGCGTGAATCCAGGGTTCACCGCGCGAAAAATAGTTCGGCTACAACCGGCGGCGCGCCAGCAGGGCGAAGCGCGCGCCCAGGAGGCCGGCCGACAGGAACGAGGCGACGATGACCGCCCAGACGATGCCGTTGAGGCCGATCTTCAGATGGATCGCCAGGAACCAGGCCAGCGGCATCATCACCAGCACATAGCTTGTCATGTGGGTGAAGGTCGGCAGCCAGACATCCCCGCGCGCCCGCAGCGCCTGGGCGATCACCACCTGCAGTGCATCGACCAGGAAGAACAGGCAGGAGAGGACGAGCGCCGCCGAGGCCATGGCGATGACCTTCGGGTCGGAGGTGTAGGCTTGGCTGATGAGCCCGGCGCTGGGCCAGATCGCCAGCGAAATGACTAGGCCGAAGGCCGCGGTGACGCCGAACCCGATCAAACCGGCCCGAGTCACGCCGCGGGCGTCGCGCGCGCCATAGGCGCGGCCGACCATGACGGCGGTCCCGGTCGAAAGGCCGAGCGGCACCATGAAGATGATCGCCGCCACGTTCAGCACCACCGCCCAGGCGGCGACCGACAGCCCCCCCATCCAGCCGGCGAAGACGTTCATCGAGGCGAAGGCCGCCACCTCGAAGAAGTTGGAGGCGCCCGCCCCATAGCCGATGCGGCGCTGCTCGACCTCGGAGGGACGGTCGCGCTCGGGCCGGACGAATACGCCGAAGGCGCGGGCCTCGGGCAGGCGCCAGATGTAGACGAGGAAGGCGAGCGCCAGGAAGGTGCGCGCGCCCGTGGTCGCCCATGCCCCGCCCACCGCGCCCAACGCCGGCAGGCCGAAGGTTCCCGGTACGAGCAGCAGCAGGAGCGCTAGATTGACCCCGTTGGCCGCCCACATCATCACCGCCCCGGGCTTGGGCTTTCCCAGCCCCTCCAGCCAGAAGCTGGCGGCGACGCTGAACGCGTAGCCGGGCAGCGAAAGGGCGAAGACCAGCATGGCCCTGGCCGCGCCGTCGGCAAGGTCTTCCTCCAGCCTCAGCAGATGCAGGAAGCCCGGCCCGCCCGCCAGGGTGACCGCGGTGGAAATGGCGCCGATCCAGAAGGCGTAGACCAGGCCGCGGCGCAGCACCGCGCCGGTCATCTCGCGCCGCCCCTCCCCGATCCGCCGGGCGGTCATCACCTGGACCCCGGTCAGCAGGCCCACGCACATGGTCACCACCACGCTGGTCGGCGCCCAGGCCAGGGCGTGATAGCCGAGCTCCGTCGCCGAGAACCGGCCCACGACGATGGCGTCGGACAGGCCCATGACCATGATGCCCAGGCGCGACAGGACGACGGGCCAGGAGAGCTTCCACAGCTCGCCGGCCTCCTTACGCACAACCTCGATTTCGCGCCCTTCGGGAGGAAGGGCGCTCTGGGCCGGATCGGCCATGGTCCCACCGGTTTTAGAGAGCTGGGACGGTTCCTAGACCGCCGCGCGCAGGGCCGCTTCCAGTCGCTCTTCCTTGAGCTTTTCGGCCACCAGGAAGGCCAGTTCCAGCGCCTGCTCGCCGTTGAGGCGCGGATCGCAGTGGGTGTGGTAGCGGTCGGCGAGATCGCCCTCGGTCAGGGCGCGCGCCCCGCCCAGGCATTCGGTGACGTTCTGGCCGGTCATCTCCAGATGCACGCCGCCCGGATGCACGCCCTCGGCCTCGGCGATCTGCACGAAGCTCCGCACCTCGGAGAGGATGCGGTCGAACGGCCGGGTCTTGTAGCCGTTGGCCGCGGTCAGGGTGTTGCCGTGCATGGGGTCGATGGCCCACACCACCGAACGGCCGGCGGCCTTGGTGGCCTGCAGCAGGCGCGGCAGGCGCTCGGCGATCTTGTCGTGGCCGAAGCGGCCATAGAGCGTCAGGCGACCCGGCTCGTTCTTCGGATTCAGCACGTCGATCAGGCGCAGCAGATCGTCGGGCTCCATGGTCGGGCCGCACTTCACGCCGACCGGATTCTTCACCCCGCGGAAGAACTCGATATGCGCCCCGTCGAGCTGGCGGGTGCGCTCCCCGATCCAGATCAGGTGGGCCGAGGTGTCGTACCAGTCGCCCGAGGTGGAATCGACGCGGGTGAGCGCTTCCTCGTAGCCCAGCAGCAGGGCTTCGTGGCTGGTGAAGAACTCGACCCGGTGCAGGTCCGGCTGGCTCTCGGGCGTGACGCCGATGGCGGCCATGAAGGTCAGGGCTTCGCTGATCTTCTCCGACAACTCGCGGTACTTCGCGCCCTGCGGGCTGTCGGCGACGAAGCCGAGGGTCCAGCGGTGGATGTTGTAGAGGTCGGCGTAGCCGCCGCCGGCGAAGGCCCGCAGCAGGTTCAGGGTCGCGGCCGACTGGCCATAGGCCTGCAGCAGGCGCTGCGGGTCGGGCGTGCGCGAGCCGGAGTCGAACTCCATGCCGTTGATGATGTCGCCGCGATAGGACGGCAGCTCGACGCCGCCCACCGTCTCGACCGGCGAGGAGCGCGGCTTGGCGAACTGGCCGGCCATGCGCCCGACCTTCACCACCGGCTTGCCGCCGGCGAAGGTCAGCACCACCGCCATCTGCAGGATCAGGCGGAAGGTGTCGCGGATGTTGTCGGCGTGGAATTCCTTGAAGCTCTCGGCGCAGTCGCCGCCTTGCAGCAGGAAGGCGCGGCCCTCGGCCACGTCGCCCAGCAGGCTCTTCAGGCGCCGCGCCTCGCCGGCGAAGACCAGCGGCGGCATGCCGCGCAGCACCTGCTCGACCTTGGTCAGCTCCGCCAGGTCCGGATAGTCGGTCGGAACGTGCTTTGCGGTCTTGCTCCTCCAGGAAGCAGGGGTCCAGTGGTCGCTCATGGCTCTACAACTCCGCGCCCGGCTCGATCGGGCCGCTGGCTTCTAACCCCAGAACGCCCGCATAGTCGATGACATAGGCCGACTTTAGCCGCCGACTAGGGCCTTTCGGTCACGCTGGGAGACTGGAGCGCCAGGCAGGCGGCGGCGGCGAGCGCGCCGGCCGCGAGCCACCATTCCTGCCAGACGCCGAACGAGACCGCGCCCATCACCAGATAGGCGCTGGCGGCGGCGACCGCTGCGGCGGCGGCAGGGTCCCGCGCGGCCCGCGCCTGACGGGCCAGGACGACGGCGAAGAAGACCGCCGCGGCCATGGCGCCGATGAGGCCAAGCTCCAGCCAGACCTGCAGGGCGCCGTTGTGCGGGTGCAGGGTGATCCCCGGACCGAACATCCGGCTCGCATCCAGGCCCCAGCCGCGGAAGGGATGATCGCCGATCCAGTCGACCGCATGACGCCAGTAGCCCAGGCGCATCGACCAGGAGAGCTCCACCCTGGCCTCGACCTGCTGGAGCAGGCCGCTCTTCCAGCCTGCGGCCAGCGCCCAGGGCATGGCGAGGAAATAGGCCGCCGCGCCTGCGGCGAGCACGCGGGGCGCGGCCTTCGGCCAGACATAGGCCGCGGCCCCGGCCAGCAGTCCGGCGACCAGGGCCAGGGTCGGGGCGTCGGCGGCCAGGCCCAGGGTGGCGGCGATCACGCCGGCGCCGATCAGCAGGCCCGGCCAGGCCCCGCCGCCGGTCCGCCATCCGGCCAGGGCTCCGGCCGGCGCCAGGACCGCCAGGACGAAGGCGCCCTGGGCGACGTTCTTGATCGCCAGGTCCGGACGGATGGGATCGCCGATCGCCTGGCGCAGGCTGCGATAGATCAGGGCGCCGCTGGCGGCCTCGACCACCAGCAAGGCCCCATAGGCGGCGAGCCCCCAGGCCAGGACCTTGAGCGCCAGGGCGCGCGAAGCCGGCGCCGCGCCCGCCGCCGCCCGGAACATCGCCCAGTAGAGCACCGCCTCGGCCATCAGCTTTGCGGCGGTCGAATTGCCGAGCTTGGCGGGCTGATAAGGACTCCACACGACCGAGACCACGGCCCAGCAGACCATCACCAGGATGGCGATCGCCGCCGGCCGGTCGGCTTTGCCGATGCGCAAGGCCCAGACCGCGGCCAGGCCGCAGACCGCGGCCAGGGGCGCAAAGCCGAGCGGCCCCAGCCAGGCGACCAGCGGCGTCAGGGAGAAGAGGAAGACGAGGACGCCTCCCAGCCAGACGGCGCCGCGCCCCGCCGCCGGCGTTTGGATCACGCCGCCGCGCCCTGCGGCACGTACTTGTCGCGCATGGTCACCAGTTCCTCGGCCAGGGTCGGATGCACCGCGCAGGTCGCGTCCCACTGCGGCTTGGTCACGCCCATCTTCAGGGCGACAGCCGCCATCTGGATGATCTCCGGCGAGTCCGGCCCGACCACGTGGCAGCCCAGGATCCTTTGCGAGGCGGCGTCCACCACCAGCTTGATCAGGCACCGCTCGTCGCCTCCGTAGAACGTCGTCTTCATCGGACGGAACCGCGAGAGGTAGATGTCGACCTTGCCATGAAGATGGCGCGCCTCGGCCTCGGACAGGCCCACCGCCCCCACCGGCGGCTGGGAGAACACCGCCGAGGCGACCATGTCGTGATCGAAGGTGGTCGGATTGCCGTAGAACTCGGTCTGGGCGAAGGCCGCGCCCTCGCGAATGGCGACCGGGGTCAGGTTGATCCGGTCGGTGACGTCGCCCACCGCCCAGATGTTGTCGACGCTGGTCTTCGAGAACTTGTCGACGGCGATGGCGCCGGCCTCGTTGAGCCGCACGCCGGCCGCCTCCAGGCCCAGGCCCTCGACATAGGGACGCCGGCCGGTGGCGAACATCACCAGGTCGGTTTCGATGTCGCCGCCGCTGGTCATGCGGTTGAGATAGCCGGTGGGGGTCTTTTCGATGGCGGCGTGCTGGGCGCCCAGCACGATCTTCACGCCGCGCTTCTTCATCTCCTCGGCCACGTGGGTCCGCACGTCGTCATCGAAGCCGCGCAGGATGTTGGGGCCGCGATAGACCAGGGTGGTGTCGACCCCCAGGCCGGCGAAGATGCCCGCGAACTCCACGGCGATGTAGCCGCCGCCGGCGACCAGCACCCGCTTGGGCAGTTCGGGCAGGTGGAAGGCCTCTTCGGAGGTGACGATGTGCTCGGCGCCGGGGAAGTCGGTCGGCTTCCAGGGGCGCCCGCCCGTGGCGATCAGGATCTTGTCGGCGGTGACCGCGCCCTTGCCTTCCAGCTCGACGGTGTGGGCGTCGGCCAGGCGCGCCTTGGCGTGGACGATCTCGGCCCCCGCATTGCTGAGATTGGTCACGTAGATGCCCGAGAGCCGGGCGATCTCGCGGTCCTTGGCCTCCAGGAACCGCGTCCAGTCGAAGGTCGCCTGGCTGGCCGACCAGCCATAGCCCTCGGCCACGGCCGCCTGGTTGGAGAATTCCGAGGCGTAGACCATGAACTTCTTGGGCACGCAGCCGCGGATGACGCAGGTGCCGCCGACGCGGTGCTCCTCGGCCAGGGCCACCTTCGCGCCGCTCAGCGCCGCCAGCCGCCCGGCGCGCACCCCGCCCGAACCGGCCCCGATGACGAAGAGGTCGTAGTCGTACTTGCCCAACTTATCGCTCCTTAGGGCTCCAGGGTGACGACGCCGTCGGGCGTCCCCACCAGGGCCATGTCCGCCAGGTCGAGGAAGAGGCCATGATCGACCACGCCGGTGACGCTCTTCAGCGCATCGGCGAGCTGGGCGGGGTCCTCGATGCTCCCGCAAGCTGCGTCATAGATGAGGTTGCCGCCGTCGGTTCGCACCGGGGCGCCGTCCTTGATCCGCAAGCGAGGCGCAACCCCCAGGTCGCACTCGGCCAGGGCGTCGCAGATGCGTAGGGCGGTGGTCTCGTGCCCGAAGGCCACCACCTCGATCGGCAAGGGGAATTTTCCGAGGGTCGCAACGCGCTTTTCGGCGTCGGCGATGACGACGCAGCGCCTGGACGCTTCCCAGACCAGCTTCTCGCGCAGCAGGGCCGCACCGCCGCCCTTGATCAGCGACAGGGCCGGGCCGATCTCGTCGGCGCCGTCGACGGTCAGGTCGAGCGAGGAGATCGCCCCCAGCTCGCCCAGCCGGATCCCCAGGCTTCGGGCGAGTTCGGCGGTGGCCGAGGAGGTCGGCACCCCGACGATATCCAGCCCCCGCGCGGCCAGCGCCTTCACGAACCAGGCCGCCGTAGAGCCAGTGCCCAGGCCCACCATCATGCCGTTTTCTACAAGCGCGGCGGCGGCCTCGCCGGCGGCCCGCTTCTGATCGTCTGCGAGAGTGCTCATCGCGGTCACATAGGC
>MEEW01000132.1 GCA_001724985.1 Phenylobacterium sp. SCN 69-14 | reverse complement strand
TGGCGGGCCTCGCGGCCCTCGACGATCCGCGCGTCGCGGGCG
This sequence comes from Phenylobacterium sp. SCN 69-14, assembly GCA_001724985.1. Classification (GTDB taxonomy): domain Bacteria; phylum Pseudomonadota; class Alphaproteobacteria; order Caulobacterales; family Caulobacteraceae; genus Phenylobacterium. Next base: position 7,615 of record MEEW01000132.1, on the reverse strand, counting down.
AAGGCCTGGAGTTGTTCGGAAAGGCCCGGTGCGGCGGCCAGCAACCGCGGCGCGCCCTGCGCCGGGCCAAGGACGCGGACGGTGGCCAGCTTGCCGGATCGCGGCTCGGTGCGGATCTCGACCTCAAGCGAGGCGCCCTCCACCGGCCGCGCGTCGGGCTTGAACGACATCAGCGCCTCGACGCCGCCCAGGTCCACGAAGGCCGAGGCGAAGGCCGGTTCGACCTTGCGCACCCGCGCGACGTGGCGCGCGCCCAGGCGGGTGGCGGGGTCGTCTCCGTCGCGCTCGATCAGCAGCCGCTCCGGCTCTCCGTCCAGCAGGACGACGCCGCGGCTCTCGCCGATGGCGCGGTCGAGGAAGAGGGTGCGCTGGCTCATGCCCTAGTAAAGCCCTGGCCGCGGAGAAGATTGACCGTCTCGTAGAGCGGCAGGCCGACGACGGCCGGATAGGAACCCTGGAGCGAGATGACGAAGGCGCCCGCCCGCCCCTGGATCGCATAGCCGCCGGCCTTGCCGACGCCCTCGCCGCTTTCGAGATAGGCTTCGAGCTCGGCCGCGCTGAGGCGCTTGAACACCAGCCGGCTCTCGACCAGGCGGCTGGCGCCGCGGCCGCCCGGCGCCGCCACCGCCACCCCGGTCAAGACGCGATGGGCGCGGCCCGACAGCAATTCCAGGCAGCGGCGGCCCTCGTCCGGGGTCTCCACCTTGGGCAGGATGCGGCGGCCCACGGCCACGACCGTATCGGCGGCCAGCACATAGTCGCCGGGCCGCGCGGCGGCGACCTTCGCGGCCTTTTCGACCGCCAGGCGCAGCGCCGTCTGGCGCGGGGTCTCCGATTTCAGGGGAGTCTCGTCGATCTCGGCGGCCTCGACCTCGTCGGGGACGAGACCGATCTGGCGCAGGAGGTCGAGCCGCCTGGGGCTTGCCGATGCGAGCACCAGGCGCTGGAGCAGCGGCTTGGCCAAGCGGCCTCTAGCGCACGCGGAAGGTGATGCGGCCCTTGGTCAGGTCATAGGGCGTCATCTCGACCAGGACCTTGTCGCCGGCCGAGACCCGGATGCGGTTCTTGCGCATCTTGCCGGCGGTGTGGGCGATGATCTCGTGGTCGTTCTCAAGCTTCACGCGGAAGGTCGCGTTGGGCAGGACTTCGCTGACCGTGCCCGGAAACTCCAAAAGCTCTTCTTTCGCCATGCAGGCTCCCAAGTGGTGTCTGAATCGCCAGCGGCCCGCGCGCGGAATCGCGAAGCGAGCCAAGCGTACAAATTGCAGCGCAGAGCGCTTTACGCGCTCGCAGCGCCAATAGCTAGGGCGGGAAGCGTTCTGCGATCTTTCGCGCGAGCATGTCGCGCACTTCCCGATAGGCCGCGAGCCGCGCCTCGCGCGAGCCTTCGGCCAGGGTCGGGTCGAAGGTCGGCCAGTATTCGATCTCGGCGGCCCGCCCCCGGGTCATCTCGACGGCGCGGTGCTGGGCCTGGGGCGTCAGCGAGATCACCAGGTCGAAGGACGAGTCGTTCAGGTCCTCGAAGGTCTTGGGCTCGTGGCGGGCCAGGTCGACGGAAATCTCGGCCATCACCGCCTGTACGAAGGGATCTGCGCCCTCGCCGGCCTCGTCCTCGGCGGCGCGGCGCAGGCCACAGCTATCGACATAGATGCGGTCGCCTACAGCCCGCTTCAGCAGCGCCTCGGCCATGGGCGAGCGCACCCGGTTGAAGTTGCAGGCGAAAAGCACCGCGCCGGGCAGGCGCGGGCGGGATGCGTCGACGCTCACCCCCTACCCCCGCCAGTGCAAGGCGCAGATGAGCGTGAACAGGCGCCGCGCGGTGTCGATGTCGGTCTCGACCTTGCCCTGCAAACGGGTCCGCAGCAGCTCGGAGGCCTCGTTGTGCAGGCCGCGCCGGCCCATGTCGAGCGCCTCGATCTGCTGGGGCGAGGAGTTGCGGATCGCCTGATAATAGCTCTCGCAGATCATGAAGTAGTCTTTGATGAGCATGCGGAAGGGCGAGAGCGAGAGGATGTGGCGCTTCTCGTAGCCCGGGCCGCGGACATCCAGGACCAGGCGATTCTCCATCAGGCCCATGTGCAGGTCGTAGGGCCCATGCTCGGCGCCCTCCGGCGCGAAATAGTTTTCCTCCAGCAGGTCGAAAATGGCGATCTGCCGTTCCTGCTCCTGGTCGCGCGACACCGCGGCGAGCGAATGCTCGTCGATCTCAACGGACTGCAGGCGGTGCTTTGTGCGGTCTTCGTCGGCCATGGCGTTCGGGAGAAGGACTTGACGGAGCTTTATTGCAAACCGCCCCCCATCGTCATCCTGCCACGTGCGATCTTCCGCAATCGGCCGTCAGAAAAAGCTCGGCGAGGCCAAAGCCCGGCGGCCGCGAAGCCGCCAAGCGTCACTGGCCGAGGCGGATCGCCGCCGAACGGGCGTGCGCGGGCAGGCCTTCGGCCTCGGCCAGGGCGACGGTGTGCGGGCCCAGGACGCCGAACGAGGCCTCGTCGCATTTCACGATCGAGGTGCGCTTGATGAAGTCGTAGAGCGACAGGCCCGAGGAGAACCGCGCCGCGCGGCTGGTCGGCAGCACGTGATTCGACCCGGCCACATAGTCGCCGATGGCCTCGGGCGTGACCCGGCCCAGGAAGATCGCGCCGGCGTGGCGCACGCGATCAGAGAGGCGCTCGGGGGCTTCGACGGCGAACTCGACGTGCTCGGGCGCGATCTGGTCGACCAGGCGCGGGGCCTCATCCAGCGGGGCGATCACCACCGCGCCGTGGTCGCGCCAGGAGGCGGCCGCATCCGCGCCGGTGGAGAGGGAGGCGAGCTGCTCCTGCACGGCCGCCACGACCGCCTCGCCGAAAGCGGCGTCGTCGGTGATGAGGATCGATTGGGCGGCCGGGTCGTGTTCGGCCTGGCTCAGCAGGTCGGCGGCGATCCAGTCGGGACGGTTGGCGGCGTCGGCCACCACCACGATCTCGGAGGGCCCGGCCAGGGCGTCGATGCCAACGGTTCCATAGACCCGCCGCTTGGCGGCCGTGACATAGGCGTTGCCCGGCCCGACGATCTTGTCGACCGGGGCGATGGGACCGGCGCCATAGGCGAGCGCGGCGACCGCCTGGGCGCCGCCGACCCGCCAGATCTCGGTGACACCCGCTTCCTTGGCCGCGGCCAGGACCGCCGGCTGCAGGCGGCCCGGCGGGGTGACCATGGCGATGCGCTCCACGCCCGCGACCCTGGCCGGCACGGCGTTCATCAGCACGGTGGAAGGATAGGCCGCGCGGCCGCCGGGCACATAGATCCCGACCGCCTCCAGCGGGGTCCAGCGCCAGCCGAGCTCGACGCCGGCCTCGTCCTTGAAGGCCATGTCGGCCGGGCGCTGGCGGCTGTGATAGGCGGCGATCCGCTGGGCGGCGAAGGCGATGGCCTCGCGCACCTGGGCCGGGCATTCGGCGGCCCCGGCCTCGATCTCCTCGGCGGTGACACGGATGTTGGTTTCGTCGATCTCGGCGCGGTCGAACTGGCGGGCGAAGCGCAGCACCGCATCCAGGCCCTGCGCCCGCACGGCGGCCAGCACGTCGCGCACGGCGGCGTCGACCTCTTCCGGCGTCTCGCGACGCTCGTCGACGAAGGCGGCGAAGGCGGCCGAAAAGCCGGGATCGGTGAAGGAGAAGCGGCGCATGGCGCGCTCTTTAAACGCCAAGGCCGGCCAGGGCTAGGCGCCGTCAGGCCTCGTGCCGCGGGATGCGCGGCGTCGCCCAAGGCGCGCTGACGTCGGCCAGCACCACGTCCAGGCATTCGACCTGCGCGCGCAGGTCGCCGCCGCCGGCGAAGGTGAAGGTCAAGGCCCCGCCCGGCGCCTCGCCCGGCTCGAAGTCGATGCTGAGCAATTCGACCACCGCGTCCTTGGCGTTGCGCCGCAGCTTGCGGGCCTGGACCTTCAGCACCGAGCCGACCTGGACGGCGGCGCGCACCCGCTCCCCGCCCCCGGCTTCCCAGCGATAGCGATTGAAGGCGAGCGTCAGCCGCCGCCCGCGCGGCTCGTAGGAAATGTCGCCGATCTTGCCCACCGCATCCTGCAGGGCGGCGGCGATCACCTTAAGATCGTCCGCATCCTCGGCCAGCAGCTTCAAGGCGCTCGCTTGGGTCATCCTATTCCTCGGCCTCGCCGTCGCCCTTGATGCGGCGGATATCGGCGCCGCACGCGCCGAGCTTTTCTTCCAGACGCTCAAAGCCCCTGTCCAGATGGTAGACGCGGCTGACCGTCGTCTCCCCGCCCGCCGCCAAGGCCGCGATCACCAGGCTGACGGACGCGCGCAGGTCGGTCGCCATCACCGGCGCGCCCTCCAGGCTGCCGACGCCGCGCACCCGTGCCTCGCCGCCCGACACCGAGATGTCGGCGCCCAGCCGCGCCAGTTCCGGCGCATGCATGAAGCGGTTCTCGAAGATGGTCTCCTTGATGACGCTTTCGCCGTCGGCCAACGTCATCAAGGCCATGAACTGGGCCTGCAGGTCGGTGGCGAAGCCGGGATAGGGATCGGTCTCGATCTCCACCGCCTGCAGCCGCGCGCCGTTGCGCTTGATGGTCATGCCGTCGGCGTGGCGCGTCACCTCCACGCCGGCCTCGACCATCTTGTCCAGCAGGGAATCGATGAAGTCGCAACGGGTCCTCGTCAGGCGCACCTCACCACCCGCCATGGCCGCGGCCAGGGCGTAGGTGCCGGTCTCGATCCGGTCGGCGATCACCGGATGGGTCGCGCCGTGCAGGCGATCGACGCCCTGGATGAGAATGGTCGAGGTTCCCGCACCCGACACCTTGGCGCCCATGGCGTTCAGGCAGTCGGCCAGGTCGCCGAGTTCCGGCTCGCAGGCGGCGTTCTGCAGCACGCTCTCGCCCTTGGCCAGGACGGCGGCGAGCATGGCGTGCTCGGTCGCGCCCACCGAGACGAACGGAAAGGCGATGCGCCCGCCGGTCAGGCCGCGCGGCGCCTGGGCGTAGACATAGCCTTCGTGCAGGTCGATGGAGGCGCCCAGGGCGCGCAGGGCCTCCAGGTGCAGGTCCACCGGCCGCGCCCCGATGGTGCAGCCGCCGGGCAAGGAGACCTTGGCGTGGCCGGTCCGGGCGATCAGCGGCCCCAGCACGTTGAACGAGGCCCGCATCTGGCGGACCAGGTCGTAGGAGGCGAAGGCGCTGACGATCTCGCGGGTGTGGAGGACGGTCTCGGTCCCGTCCGGACCGTCCTGCTCGATCACCTCGGTCCCGAGGCGCTGGAGCAGGCGCGCCAGGAAGCGCGTATCGGCCAGGCGCGGCATGTTGGTGAGCCGCAGCGGCTCGTCCGTGAGCAGGCTGGCCGCCATGAGCTTGATGGCGGAATTCTTGGCGCCGCTGATCGGGATCTCCCCATGCAGCCGCGCGCCGCCGGTGATGGCGATGCGATCCAATCTCGTCCCTCGTCGGCGAGACCCGCGGTCGCGCGCGCCTCCAGCCCTTGGCGGCTATCTAGCGCGCGGCGAAAGCCTGCGGAAGCGGCCCGCCTTCACGAGCGCTTGTCCGAATCGCCGGCCCGGGGCGCGGGCGCGGGCTGGGGCTTGGGGACCGCCTTGCGCCGGCGCAGATTGGCGCGCAGCGCGGCGGCGAGCTTGGCCTCCCGCTCGTCTGGCGGCGTCTTGTCGTGCTTTCCCATGAAAACGCCGGGTGCGACGAGACCGCCGAGAGGTCAAGCACAGTTTCTGCATATTGGGGCTTTCCTCCGGCGGCGGGTTTGGCTATAGCCCCCGCCTCGCCTTTCGCCGCCGTAGCTCAGTGGTAGAGCGCATCCTTGGTAAGGCTGAGGTCGGCAGTTCAATCCTGCCCGGCGGCACCATGTTTCCCCAGCCCAATCAAGGGCTGGGGAAGCAACCTCAACTCACTCCCCCAGCTTGAAGCCGACCCATTCGGCTCTGTCCCCCAGCAAATGTGGGGACTTTTCGGGGAGTAGGTTCGCCTCTCGTTCCCAAGCGCAGCAACGGATTTCGACCTTCATGCGGCCAGCCCGCGAGAGGCGATTCGGCGACCGCCTAAATACCCGATGCGTCCAGCCCATCCGACCGAACGCCTCATGGAGGAACTCGCCTATTCCGGCAGTGCCGACGCCGCCGCGCTCCGCAGCCGAATGACCCGATGTGGCGGCGAGGAATGGAATTATCAGTTTAGCTGCCGCACCCCGGCCTGCGCCACTTGCCGGGGCCGCTACATCGGTCGCCAGAGGCGGGCCGCGATCAAGCGGTTCGCCAAGCATGAGAACCACGATCTGGCGTTCGCGAGCATCGTCATCGGCGCCACGGACTATGTGGATGAGATCGGCGAGACGTTCATGAAGTTCAGGAAAGACCTTCGCAACATCGTCGATGCCAATCGGCGTCAGCGACGCCGGTGGAACAATTTCGAGGCCCTGCTCTGGCTCGAAACGGATGCGCTTAGCGGCGACGACTTCGTTCACCTCGGGAGCGACAAGAAGGCCCAGCTTGGCGAGATGGCGCCTCTCTTCGTCCGCGACAGTGGCCCCGTTTGGGTGGTCACGGCGCATGGCGTGATCGCACGCCCCGGGATCGACTATCAGGAAGTGGCGGAAGATTTCCGCCAGCGTTGGCCGGGCACAAAGCGGGTCGATGTGCGCCCGTTCTACGATCACCAGACTAAAGATCAGAACCTTGGCTACACCATCAATTACGCACTCAAGCATGAGTGCCGAACACACCTCGGTCAGTTCGCCGAGCCGTGGCCGATGGGATGGATGGCTGAGTATTATTCGTATTTGAATCGCTGGTCTCGCGGCTTCCAAAGCACTCGGATCAGCATTTCTCCGAAAGAGATAAAATCTACAAACGCCATACTTCCAAAATACAATAAGACTGAAACGGAGGAACTTGAGCCTTTACCCTTCATATACTCAGATAGTGTTTTTCATACATACTATAACTGGAAGGACGAAACTTGAACGCAGAACTTATTGACCGCATCATGAATTCTGCGGTGATGGTCAAAATCTTGGAGCAGTATGATTTTGAGGCCGCCGCCACGGTCTCGATACAAGCGCATCGTGACGATGCCGATTGGGCCAAACGAGCCAGCGTCATGCGGAACTGGTGCCAGACGAACATGAAGGCTCGTTGGCGGTTCGCCGCGCCCATGAACGGCGCGGCTATGGATTTTCACTTCGAGTCGATGGACGACGCCGCCCTGTTCAAGCTCTACTTTTCTTGATCGCCCGCCGCGAGAGCGCGGCGCAGAGCGTCGTCGGCTGAGGCGAGCCTATCCTGATACTGCGCCCGCGCATTCCGCTCTCGGTCGGCGACAAGTGCGGGTGGGGCCGTCTGCCGGATCGAGCGGAGCTTGTCTTGGTATTTCCTCGCGGCGTCGCCCTTCTTCCGGGTCGCGCTCATCACGCGCTCCAACCGGGCGGCCTCACTGACAATCTCGTGGTAGCGCATGAGCATATTTAGCGCGCGCCTGGGCGCGCGCAGTCAGTGATCCAGAGGCGTCCTCGGGCAGATCACCCAGCATCGGCGTTCGGTGATGATTGCTGGCCGAAATGCTCGCCAGCCAATCAGTCCTTGGTTAAACTCCTGTCGCGGAGAGGCCAGATGT
>MEEW01000131.1 GCA_001724985.1 Phenylobacterium sp. SCN 69-14 | reverse complement strand
CTTGGGGGCCGGGGCGGGCTCTTGCCGCTGGCATCCGGCGAGCGTCAGGCCGGCCGCCGCCAGGACGATGGCGAGCGGGCCGATTGGCGATAGCGATCCGGTCATGCCGCCTACCCTAGCACGAGCTTTCCGCATCGTGGCGCCGACGAGGTTGTGAATTGACCTGCGCCGCACGGCGCAGTCTGCAAGACCGATGACCTTTGATCAGATCGCGGCCCTGGTCGTGCTCGTCGGTGTCGTGGGATTGATGATCCACGGCAAGATGAGGGCCGACGTGGTGGCCCTTCTCGGCGCGGCCGTATTGCTGGTGCTGGGCGTGGTGCGCCCGGTCGAGGTGCAGGCCGCCTTCGCCAGCCCCGCGGTGATCGCCCTGGCCGGCCTGTTCGTCATCGCCTACGCCATCGAGCTTTCGGGCCTGCTCGGCCTGATGATCCGCAAGGCCACCGAATTCTCCAGCAAGGTCGGCGCCCTGGGCATATGGGCGGTGATCGGCCTGTGCGGCTCGGTGGGCGGCTTCCTCAACAACACCCCGGTGGTGGTGCTGGCCGCGCCGGTGATTCGCGACGTCGCCCAGTCGCTGGGCCTGTCGCCCAAGCGGTTCCTGATGCCGCTCAGCCACGTGACGGTGATGGGCGGGCTGCTGACCCTGATCGGCACCTCCACCAACCTCCTGGTCAGCGACATGGCCCGCAACGCCGGCCAGCCGGTGTTCGGCCTGTTCGAGATCACCCCCGTCGGCCTGGTCATCGCCTCGGTCGGCGGGCTCTGGCTCTATTTCGTCGGCGCGCGGCAACTGAGCCGGGCCGCCGCCGAGGAGGAGGCCGAGGCCGCGCGCCAGGCGCAGGAGAAGGCGCAGGAGGAACGGGCGCGCCGCTGGCTGCGCCTGCCCTTCCGCCTGCCCCGCCTGGGCGAGGCGCGCAACCAGTCGGACGGGTCGGGCGATGCGCGGCTGGGGGACGTGACGCTCTACAGCGCCGCCGACCGGCCGTTCCAGTTCCGGCCAGCGATGATCTCGCTGGGCGTGTTCGCCGCGGTGATCGCCGCGGCGGGCCTGGGCTGGGCCCCGATCGCCGCGGCCGCCTTCGCCGGAGCGGTGGCCCTGGTGCTGCTGCGGGTCATCACGCCGGACGAGGCCTATGCAGGCCTGCGGCCCGAGATCCTGCTGCTGATCGCCGGCATGGTGGTGGTGGGGACGGCGATGGAGGTGACGGGCCTGGCCGCGGCGGGGGCCGAACGGCTGATCGACGTGATCCGGCCGCTGGGCCCGCTTGGGGCGCTGATCGTGCTCTACGGGGTGACGCTGTTCGCCACCGAACTGCTCTCCAACGCCACGGTCGCGGTGCTGATGACGCCGATCGCCGTGGCGGTGGCCGAGAGCCTGGGGGTCAATCCGCGCCCTTTCCTGGTGGCGGTGATGATGGCCGCCTCGGCCGCCTTCGCCACCCCGTTCGGCTATCAGACCAATGTGCTGGTCTTCAACATGGCCCGCTACAGCTACATGGACTTCGTGCGCGTCGGCCTGCCGCTGAACCTCATCACCTGGGCCGCCGCCATGGTGGCCATCCCCGCCGTCTTCCCGTTCTGACCCCCCGGCGCAGACCTCTGGCGCGGGCGCCTGCGATCTGCCACCACTAGGCGATCACGTCGGGGGAGAGGCCTAGATGGGCGGGGACGACAGGCGCATCGAGCTGACGCTGCGCGGGCTGGCGCTGGGCTGCCTCATCACCGTCGTCTTCACGGCGGCCAACGTCTATCTGGGCCTGCGGGTGGGCCTGACCTTCGCCTCTTCGATCCCGGCGGCGGTGATCTCGATGGTGGTGCTGCGCGGCCTGAAGACCTCGACCATCTGGGAGAACAATATCGTCCAGACCGTCGCCTCGGCGGCCGGGACGCTGTCCTCGATCATCTTCGTGCTGCCGGGCCTGGTGATGGTCGGCTGGTGGACCGGCTTTCCGTTCTGGACCTCGTTCTCGATCTGCGTGATCGGAGGCGTGCTGGGGGTGATGTACACGATCCCGCTGCGCCGGGCGCTGGTGACCAATTCCGACCTGCCCTATCCCGAAGGCCGCGCGGCCGCCGAGGTGCTGAAGGTCGGGACGGCCTCGCGCGACCACGCCGGCGGGGCGGAGGCCAAGGCCGGGCTGATGGCCGTCTTGGTCGGGGCGGCCGGCTCGGCCCTGGTCGCCGCCGCGGTCGGCATGCGCGCCCTGGCCGGCGAACTGGCCGTATGGTTCCGCCCCAGCTCGACCACGGCCACGGGCCTGGCCGGCGGGCTGCAACTGGCGCTGATCGGGGCCGGGCACCTGATGGGGATCGCGGTCGGCATGGCGATGCTGGTCGGAACGATCATCGCCTGGGGCGTGGCCGTGCCGATCATGACGCACCTGCACCCGGCCGCCGGCCCCGCCGCCGAGGTCGCCCAGGCCGCCTGGGCGCCCAATGTGCGCTTCATCGGCGCCGGCGCGATCGGCGCCGCGGCGATCTGGACGCTCGCCAAGCTGGCCGCGCCGGTCTGGACCGGGCTGATGGGCGCGGTCCGCGCCTCGAACCTGCGCGCGCACGGCCAGGGCCAGGACCTGCCGCGCACCGAACGCGACATCCCGATCTGGATAGTCGGGGCGGTGATCCTGGCCAGCCTCGTTCCCCTGGCCGTGCTGCTCAACGACTTCCTGGCGGCCGGGCCGCTGGAAAAGGTGATCTTCCCGCTGATCGCCGGCGGGGTGCTCTATGTCGTGCTGGCCGGGTTCCTGGTGGCGGCGGTGTGCGGCTACATGGCCGGGCTGATCGGCTCGTCCAACAGCCCGGTCTCGGGCCTGGCCATCCTGTCGGTGCTGGGCGCCTCGCTCCTGCTGGTGGCCCTGGCGGCCAATACGGTCGGGCCGCAAGGCCACGCCGCCCTGGTGGCATACGCCCTCTTCGTCACCGCCGTGCTGCTGAACGTGGCGACCATCGCCAACGACAACCTGCAGGACCTGAAGACCGGCCAACTGGTCGACGCCACGCCCTGGAAGCAGCAGGCCGCGCTGCTGGTCGGGGTGGTGGCCGGGGCCTGCGTGATCCCGCCGATCCTCGACGTGCTGAACAAGGCGTTCGGCTTCGCCGGGGCGGCGAACCTCAACACCATCTCCGACCAGCCGCTGGCCGCGCCGCAGGCGGTGCTGATCTCGACCCTGGCCAAGGGGGTGATCCAGGGCGACCTGCCGTGGCGCTTCATCGGCGTGGGGATCGCGCTGGGCGTGGTGCTGGTGATCGTCGACGAGCTGCTGCGCCGGACCCGGCGCTACAGCCTGCCGCCGCTGGGGGTCGGCATCGCCATCTACCTGCCCGCGGCGGTGACCTTGCCGGTGGTGGCCGGGGCAGTGATCGGCTGGGCCTACGACCGGCGCGTGGCCAAGGCGCCGCACGGCCCGGCGGCGCAGCGGCTGGGCGTGCTGCTGGCCTCGGGCTTCATCGTCGGGGAGAGCCTGTTCAACGTGGCCCTGGCCGGGCTGATCGTGGCGACCAACACCCCCTCGCCCATCGCCGTGGCGCCGGCGGCCTTCCCCGAACAGACCATGTGGCTGGGGGCGGCGTTCGTCGCCCTGGTGATCTTCGCGCTCTATGCCTGGAGCGAGGCGACCGCCCGCAAGCTGCCGCCGCTCGGTTAGGCGGCCCGCTGGAGATCGCGCAAGGGACGGAAGCTGATGGCCGCAAAGCCCTGGCCCACGATGAAATCGGCCATCGCCCGGTCCATGGCGACGGCGTGGTCGTCGATGCGGATCTGCGGCTCACGCTTGTCGTAGCCGCGCAGTTCGGGGCCGTCGTGGACCGGATGCAGGTTCACCTCCGCGACGCCTGGTCCGAGCCCTGGCAGCACCGAGCGCATCAGCTCGGCGGTCGGATGGCCCCAGCGGGAGACGAATTCGTCGTTGAAGACGATCCCCGCCGCCGCGGCCCGCTCGCGCCCGGGAAAGCCCAGCCGCGCCTCCATGGCCGGGCCGACCATGCGCAGCGGCAGGGCGAACTCGGCGGCCAGCTCGACATAGACCTCGAAGAAGCGCGGATCGATCTGGTTGGCGCCCATGTGCGAGTCGAGGTGGGTGGCGTCGACGCCCCAGGCCAGGGCCTGCTCGATCTGGGCGCGGCACTCGGCCCGCACGTCCTCGACCCTGGCGTGGGCGAAGACCTCGGCGGCGGTGGCGGGCAGGAAGCCGTCGGGTCGTACAGCGAGGCCGCGCCGGTCATGGAGCGCCAGCGGTAGCCGGGATATTCCGCCGTCAGGGTGAGATGGACGCCCAGGTCGAGGCCGGCGAACATGTCGACCGCCTCGCGCGCCCAGGCGCAGGGGACCATCAGGGTGCCGCTGGTGGCCAGGCCCGAGGTCATGGCCTCGAAACAGGCGAGGTTGGCCGCATGGCTGGAGCCGACATCGTCGCAGTTGACGATCAGCAGGCGCTGGCCGGGCCCGTAGCCCAGGCGTTCGACAAGGCTCATGGCGTTCCCTCCCTCGAATCGCCGCGGCCGGGGCGCGCCGAAGTTTCAGACCCGCTCGGCGCGCATGGCCATGCGGACCAGCTCCGACAGGCTGGCGGCCTTCATCTTGGTCATGACGTTTGCGCGGTAGATCTCGATGGTGCGCGGGCTGATGCCCAGGTCATAGGCGATGACCTTGTTGGCGCGGCCGGCGACCAGGCCCTGCAGCACCTCGCGCTCTCTTCCCGACAGGGTGGCGATGCGGGCGGCGATCTCGGCGGCTTCGGCGGCGCCCTGGCGGTCCTTCTCGCCCGCCTGGAGGGCGCTCTGGATGGCCGACAGCAGGGCCTCGTCGTCGAACGGCTTTTCGATGAAGTCGGCCACCCCGGCCTTCATCGCCTCCACCGCCAGCGGCACGTCGGCATGGCCGGTGATCATGATGATCGGCAGGGAAAAGCCCTCGGCCTTGAGCCGCTTGACCAGTTCGATGCCGGTCATTTCGGGCATGCGGACGTCGGTGACGACGCAGCCCGCCTTCACCTGCGGCAGGGCTTCGAGGAAGGCGAGCGCGGATTCGTAGACGCACGGCCGCAGGTTCGCGGTCTCCAGCAGGAAGGCGAGCGAATCCCGCACGGCCGGATCGTCGTCGATCACATGCACCAGCTCGTCAGCCATCGAGTTCCTCGTCTTCAACGCTGTGCAGGGTGAAGTTGAAGGTCGCCCCGCCGCCGGGCGTCTCCTCCACCCAGATGTGCCCGCCGTGCGCCTCCACGATAGTACGTGAAATCGACAGGCCCACCCCCATGCCATGACGCTTGGTCGTGATGAAGGGCTGGAAGAGGTGTTCGGCGATTTCCGGGCTGATGCCGGGGCCGGTGTCGGAGATGGTGACCCGGGCCATGCCCTCGCCCTCGGGCCGTATGGCCAGGTGGAGCTCGCGGCGGGGCGCCGAGACCATGGAATCCATGGCGTTGCGGATCAGGTTGAGGATCACCTGCTGGATTTGGACGCGGTCGGCGAGGACGAAATTGACCGCCGGGTCGAGGTCGAAATCGACGCGCACCCCATGCTCCTTGGCGCCGACCAGGGCCAGGGCGCCTGCCTCCTCGATCAGCTTGGGCAGGCTCTCGACCCGCCGTTCGGTCTCGCCGCGCGAGACGAAGTCGCGCAGGCGGCGTATGATCTCCCCGGCCCGCAGGGTCTGCTCGGCCGCCTTGTCGAGCGCGTCGGCCAGGCGCTCGCGCGGGACCGGCTCGCTGGTCAAGAGGCGCATGGAGCCGCGCAGGTAGTTGGCGATGGCCGAGAGCGGCTGGTTCAGCTCGTGCGCCAGGGTGGAGGCCATTTCGCCCAGGGCGGTGAGGCGCGAGATATGGACCAGCTCGGACTGCAGCTCCTGCAGCCGCGCCTCGGTCTGCTGGCGCTCGGTGATGTCGCGGACGAAGCCGGTGAAGAAGCGGCCGCCCTCGGTGCACATTTCGCCGACCGCCAGCTCCATGGGGAAGGTCGAGCCGTCCTTGCGCTGGCCGACCACGACGCGGCCGATGCCGATGATCCGCCGCTCGTGGGTGCGGTAGTAGCGCTCCAGATAGCCGTCATGGGCCTCGCGGTGCGGCGAAGGCATGAGGATCTTGACGTTCTGGCCGATCACCTCCTCGCCGGTCCAGCCGAACAACCGCTCGGCCGTGGTCGAGAAGGACTGCATGATCCCCTGCTCGTCGATGACGATCATGGCGTCCGGAACCGTGTCGAGGATCGAACTCAGATGCGCCTCGCGTGCGGCCAGGTCGCGGTTGACGGCGATGGCTTCGCGCCGCGAGCGCTGGAAGGATTCCCCGCCGATGATCACCGCGCAGGCCACGCCGGCGAACACCAGGGCGCTGGCGGCGTCGGCGTTGCCGAAGGCATGGTGGTTGAGCGCCAGGAGCAGGCCCGCGGCCAGGCCCAGCAGGGCGGCCAGGCTCCCGGGGATCAGGCCGGCATAGGCCGAGGCGGCCACCACGGCCGGAACGAACACCAGGAAGGCGACCTGCTCGCCCACCACCGGCTTGAGCACCAGATGCGCCGCTGCGCCCGCCAGGATGCCGAGAACGGCCAGCAGCACCCCTGTCCAAAGCTGATGCAGGCTGATCTTCCGGCTCCAGGTATAGTTGCTCAACCGTCCCATACCCGACCGGCGCCGCCTCCGAAGCTAAGGGATACCCCTTACGAACAAGACACGGATGTCGTCCAGCGATGAGGGGCCTTAGGTCTCCCCTCAATGGCCGGCCGCGCCGCGGCGGCTAGAGTAGGAACCAGGCAATGACCCCTCCCCTTGTCGACACTTCCGTCCACCATCGGCCGACCGGCGTTTCCGACACCGTCGCGTTCGGCTTCGTGAAGATGCTTCGATTCTTCGCCGACACCTTCTTCGCCAAGCGCTATGGCCACCGCGCCGTGGTGCTGGAGACCGTCGCGGCCGTGCCGGGCATGGTCGGCGCCACCCTGAACCACCTGAAGTGCCTGCGCCGCATGTGCGACGATCGCGGCTGGATCAAGACGCTGATGGACGAGGCCGAGAACGAGCGCATGCACCTGATGACTTTCATCGAGGTCTGCAAGCCGACGCTGTTCGAGCGCTTCGTGGTCGTGGCCGTGCAGTGGGTGTTCTACCTGTTCTTCTTCGGCCTCTATGTCGTCTCCCCCAAGACCGCCCACCGCGTCGTCGGCTATTTTGAGGAAGAGGCGGTGACCAGCTACACGCACTACCTCGCCGAGATCGACGAGGGCCGCAGCGAGAACATCGCAGCCCCCGAGATCGCCAAGCGCTACTGGGGCCTGCCCGAGACCGCGACCTTGCGCGACGTGGTGCTGGTGGTCCGCGCCGACGAGGCCCATCACCGGGACGTCAACCACGGCTTCGCCAACGAGTTGGTCGGCCTGCCGCAGACGGCGGTGGCGCCCTGCCCGCCCCACGAGGAGCTGCAACCGGCCTGGAAGACCGCAGCCTGATCGGTTGAGGTTCAGATCATAAAGTTACGGAAACAGGGCAACTTATCGCCTTTTCCTAAAGATTGCGGCGCCAGTGACAAACTGGCGCCGCTTTTGATTCAGCGTCCTCAGCGAGGTTCGGGCGCATAGGTCGGCTGGTCGATGGCGATCTGGTCGGCGGCGTTGGCCCGCAGGGCGGCCAGCAGGCCGGGCGTGGCGGCGTCCATTTCCCCGGTCCGCA
>MEEW01000130.1 GCA_001724985.1 Phenylobacterium sp. SCN 69-14 | reverse complement strand
GGCGCGCGCGCCTTCGCCGAGGAGGCGGTGAAGGGCGCGGCGCCCGCCGGCAAGGCCGCCACGGGCGAGGCCAAGGACGCCGCCGCCAAGGTTCCCGGCCTGCCGGCCGCCAAGCCCGCCGCGGTCTGCGCGCCCACGGCCGCGGAACTGGCCAAGGAGGCGGGCCTGTCGCCCGCCGAACTCCAGGTGCTGCAAAGCCTGGGCGCGCGCCGCGGCCAGCTCGACAAGCGCGAGCAGGACCTCGACGTCCAACTCGCCCTGCTGGCCGCGGCCGAGGCCAAGCTGGACGCCAAGATCCAGGCCCTGACCGGCATGAAGGGCGACATCGCCAAGCTGATGGTCGACGCCGACGCCAAGGAGCAGGCCGAGATCGACCGCCTGGTGAAGGTGTTCGAGCTGATGAAGCCCAAGGACGCCGCGCCGCGGATGGTCCTGCTGGACGACGCCGTCCGCCTGCCGGTGGCCGCGAAGATGAAGGAGCGCGCGCTCTCGCCGATCCTGGCCGCCATGCCGCCGGCCGAGGCCAAGAAGCTGACCGAGGCGCTGGCCAACCGCTTCACTGAGGTCAAGAAGGTCGCCGCCGCGGCCCAGGCCGTGGCCGGCCCGCCCGCGCCCGCGCCCGCGCCCGCGCCGGCCAAGCCCGGCGCCCAGGCCGCCGCTCCGGCCGCGCCCAAGCCCGCCGCGCCGCCCGCCAAGGCCGGCTGACCGAAATGAGACTGCGCCAGGCCCTGCGGTCGAGCGTCGCGGCGATCACCATCGCCAGCCTCGCCGCGCCTGCCGGCCTGGCCGCTCCGGCGACCGAAGCGGCCCCGCGCGGGGCCCAGGTCCGCGTCGCCCAGGCCAAGGATTTCTCGCGCATCGAGATCGCCGGCCGCGCGTCGGTGCGGCGCGCCGGCCAGACCCTGGTCCTGCGCCTTGGCCAGGGCGCCGCGCCGGACATCACCCGTCTGAAGGTCGCCCCGCCCCGCTGGCTGAAATCGGTGCAGACGCGGCAGGTCGGCGGCGGGCTGGAACTGGTCCTGACCCTGGCCGACACCGCCGACGCCAAGATCGGCGTCGCGGACGGCGCGACCTATATCAACCTCTTCGAAAAGCCCCCCGCCCCGGCTGAGGCGGCCCCGGCCCAGGCCGAGGCCGCCGCGCAGGCGCCGGCCGCTCCGCCCCGGCCCAGCCCGATCCCCGCCGGCGGCGTGGTGCGGATGGAGACCAAGGTCGGCGCCGGCCAGGTCCAGCTCGTCTTTCCCTGGGCGAACCCGGCCGGAGCGGCGGTGTTCCGGCGCGGCGGCGCGGTCTGGGTGGTGTTCGACGCGCCGGCGACGCTCGACGTCTCCAAGGCCCCGCGCGGCCTGCGCCAACTGACCCGGATGGGCGCGGTCCGCGGCGCCGACTATGCGGCCGTCCGCATCGATTCCCCGGCCGGCACGCCGGTCTTCGCCCAGTCGCAAGGCGCGACCTGGACGATCACCCTGGGCCCCGGCGCCCAGGTGGAGCCGGCGACCCAGATCCGCGTGGTCCGCGACCAGGCCGGCGGCCCGGCCGGGCTGAAGGCGGCGGTGGCCGGGGCGACCAGGGTCGTGCGCGTCGCCGACCCGGTCGTGGGAGACACCTTGTCGGTCGTCACCGCCCTGGGGCCGGCCAAGGGCCTGCCCTCGCGCCGCGAGTTCGTGCAGATGGCCCTGCTGCCCTCGGCCCAGGGCCTGGCGGCGGAGGCCTATATCGACGACCTGGCGATGAGCCACGATGGCGACCTGGTGCAGATCGGCCGCCCGTCCGGGCTGACGCTGTCGCCGGCCTCCACCACGGTCGAGCGGGCCGAAGCGACCCTGGGCGCGCCGCAGGCGGCCGGCATGCCCGGCCTGATCGACTATCGGAACTGGCCCAAGACCGGCTCGGGCGGTTTCCTGGCGCGCTACAACGCCCTGCTGGCGGCGGCCAATGACGAGGCCGCGCTCGGCCGCGACGCGCCCATGGCCGCGCGCATGTCCCTGGCCCGCTTCCTGGTCGGCTCTGAACTTTCCTACGAGGCGATCGGGGTGCTGAACGAGGCCGCCCGCCGCAATCAGCGGGTGCTCGACGATCCGGAGTTCCGCGCCCTGCGCGGCGTCGCCAAGGTGATGGCGCGCCGCTACAAGGAGGCCCAGGCCGACTTCTCCGTGCCGATCCTGTCCGACGATCCCTCGGTCGCGCTCTGGCGGTCCTACGCCGCCGCCCAGTTGGATCAGTGGCCCGAGGCGCGCGCGCAGTTCGGGGCGGGGGCCGAAGCGTTCAACCAGTTCTCGCCGGCCTGGAAGGCGCGCTTCGCCCGTTCCGACGCCCTGGCGGCCCTGGCGCTGGGCGACCTGAACGGCGCCGAGGCCCGCATCAAGCTCGCCCTAATGGACAAGACCGATCCGGTCGAGGAGCTCCAGACCCGGCTGGTCCAGGCGCAGGTGGTCGAGGCCATGGGCTACAAGGACCGGGCCTTGCGCATCTATGCGGCGGTCTCGCGCGCGCCGATCGACTCGATCTCGACGCCGGCGACCCTGAAGGCGACCAAGATCCGACTGGAACTGGGCAAGATCACCCCGGTCGATGCGGCCAACACCTTCGCGGCGCTCCGCTATCGCTGGCGGGGCGATGCGACCGAACTCGAGACGATCCGCGCGCTCGGCCACCTCTATCTCGGCCAGGGGCGCTATCGCGAGGCGCTGGAGGTGCTGCGCGGGGCCGGCGCGCGCCTGCCGAACCTGCCGGAGTCCGTGCGCCTGCAGGCGGACCTGGCCGCCGCGTTCCGGGGCCTCTTCCTCGACGGCGCCGCCGACGGGCTGGAGCCGGTCCAGGCCCTGGCCCTGTTCTACGATTTCCGCGACCTGACCCCGCTGGGGGCCGATGGCGACCTGATGGTGCGCAAGCTGGTCCGGCGGCTGGTCGACGTCGACCTGCTGGACCAGGCCGCCGAGCTTCTGAAGTACCAGGCCGAGAACCGCCTGGACGGCGTGCCGCGCGCCCAGGTGGCGACGGACCTGGCCCTGATCTACCTGATGGACCGCAAGCCCGAGCAGGCGCTGATCGCCATCAACGCCTCGCGCACCACCATCCTGCCTTCGGCGCTGAACGCCGAGCGGCGGCTGGTCGAGGCGCGCGCCCTCAGCGATCTTGGCCGCTACGACCATGCGCTCGAGGTGCTCGATCGCGACGCCGGGCGCGACGCCCAGGACCTGCGCGCCGAAATCTACTGGAAGCAGAAGGGCTGGGCCCAGGCCGCGGCCCTGTTCGAAAAGAGCCTGGGCGACCGCTGGAAGCAGGCAGGCCCCCTGAGCGCCGAGGACGAGGGCAAGCTGCTCCGCGCCGGCGTCGCCTACAGCCTGGCCGGGGACGATGCGGCCCTGGCGCGGATGCAGCAGCGCTATTCGGGCTTCTACGACCAGGCCCGCAATCCGGACGCCCTGCGCGTCGCCCTGACCGGGGTCCAGCAGGGCCAGCTCAGCGTCGGCGACTTCGGCCGCGTCACCGCCGACAACGAAGCCTTCGCCGGCTGGGTCGCCAAGATGAAGGCCCGCTTTCGCGAGAAGCCCGCGCCTCTCGGCCCGCCGACCCCGCCGGCCCAGGCCGCCAAGCCCCCGCCCAAGCAGGCCAGCGCCGCGACGGCCGCGCGCGGCTAGAGCTTTTCCGCCGGTCTAGCCGCCGCCGACGCCGCGCTGGAAGCTTTCGACCAGGCTGCCGGCCACCAGCCGCCAGCCGTCGACCAGCACGAAGAAGATCAGCTTGAAGGGCAGGGACACGATCACCGGCGGCAGCATCATCATCCCCATGCTCATCAGCACGCTGGCCACCACCAGGTCGATGACCAGGAACGGAATGAACAGCAGGAAGCCGATCTCGAAGGCGCGCTTCAGCTCCGAGATCATGAAGGCCGGGGTGACGACGGTCAGCGGCGTCTCCTGGGCCGTGGCCGGGCGCTGGATATTCGAGAGGCGGATGAAGAGGGCGAGATCCTCCTGGTCCACCTGGCTCAGCATGAAGGTCTTGACCGGGGCGGCGGTGGCGTCGAAGGCGGCCGGCAGCTCCATCTGCTGGTCCATCAGCGGCTTGATCCCGTCGTCGTAGGACTTTTGGAACGTCGGCCCCATGACGATGGCGGTCAGGAACAGGGCCAGGCTGATGATCACTGCGTTGGGCGGGCTCTGCTGCAGGCCCAGCGCTGTGCGCAGCAGGCCCAGCACGACCACGATGCGCACGAACGAGGTGGTCATGATGACGATCGACGGCGCCAGCGACAGCACCGTCAGCAGGCCGACCAACTGGACGACCCGCTCGGAGAGGCCCGCGCCGGTCCCGAGGTCGACATTGATCGCCTGGGCGAGGGCGACGGCCGGGAAGATCAGCGAGACCAGGGTCGCGGCGGCCGACAGGCGCGCGGCCCTGCGCCAGTCTTCGGCATGATCCTGGAAGAGCGCCTTGAAAACCTTACGCATGGAGGTCCGTTCCAGGCTTGCCGGCGACCGGCAGCACCCGCCCCTCGCCGAGCAGCAGCAGCGTCTCCTGGCCGTCGAACGAGACGACGACCAGACGCCGCGAGGGGTCGAGGATCAGGGTCTCCACCACCGCCAGCCGGCGCTCTTTCTTCGTCGGAACCAGGCGCGCCAGGGCGTCCGGCCCGAAGCGGCGCAGGGCCACGGCCCCCAGGCCGACGAGCCCCAGGGTGAGCGCCAGGGCGAAGACGGCGCGAAGGAATTCGGACAGGTCCATGCCGGATTTCGAAAGCGGATGAGGCGACTCGTGCGCCCGTTGGCCCTGGAGTGCGCCCCAGGGTCTTAAGGCGCGGTTAACCCTGTTTGTTCACCATTCCGGACCATGGACCTGAACGAGATTCCGCTGTTCGCGATGCTGAAGGGGCGGCTCGGCCACCTCGGCGAGCGTCAGCGTCTGATCTCGCAGAACGTCGCCAATTCCGACACGCCCGGCTATACGCCAGGCGACCTCAAGCCCTTCACTTTCCAAGCGAAATTGCAGGCGGCCCAGGCCTCGGCCACGGCCCAGGCGGTCACCCAGCCGGGGCACATGACCCCGGCTTCCCAGCACCGCTCGCCCTACAAGGCGGTGAAGGCCAAGGACTCCGAGACCACGCTCGACGGAAATTCCGTCGTGCTGGAGGAGGAGATGCTGAAGATGACCGAGGCGCGCATGAACTACGACGCGGCCATCAGCTTCTATCAGAAGTCGCTGGCCATGCTGCGCCTGGCGTCCCGCTCGCCGGGCCGCGGCTAGGAGACCGTTAGATGGCGGACATCAAACCCACCTCCGGCGCGCCCCAGGCCATCGCCGTCACCGCCCTGCGCGCCCAGCAGGCGCGGATGCGGGTCATCGCCGAGAACATGGCCAACGCCAATTCGGTGTCGCGCCAGCCGGGCGGCGATCCCTATCGCCGCCAGATCCCGGTGTTCACGCCCTACAAGACCGACGGCGGCCAGGGGGTGCGGGTCGCCCGCGTCGAGCCCGACCGCAAGGACTTCCGCAATGTCTACGACCCCAGCCACCCGTCGGCCGACGCCAAGGGCTATGTGAAGCTGCCCAATGTCGACCCGCTGGTCGAGGCGCTCGACATGAAGGAGGCGCAACGCGCCTACGAGGCCAACCTCAACGTCATCGAGACCGCGCGGGCCATGGAGCAGCGCACCCTCGACATCCTGAAGAAATAGGCGCCTGAGCCATGATGACCGCGCTTGCCGCCGCCAAGGCCTACGCCGCCACCCAGAACACGGCCGTCGCGCGCCCGGCCGCCCCGGCCCAGGACGAGCAGGGCCTCGACTTCGGGTCGGTGCTGAAGTCGGCCATGGGCGATGTGATGCAGAACACCAAGGCGGCCGAACACAAGATCGCCGCCCAGGCCGCTGGCAAGGCCGAACTGATCGACGTGGTGACCGCGATCTCCGCCGCCGAGGCCAGCCTGGAGACGGTGATGGCCGTCCGCGACCAGGTCATCAACGCCTATCAGGAAATCATGCGCATGCCGATCTGACGGCGGCGGGGCGAGCCGGGGGTTCCACTTCCACCTTCCCGTGTTACGCCTAGGGCATGTCGGCGATCGAGCTTTCGGCCATCGAGAAGCGCTTCGGCACCCACCTGGCCCTGGCGGGCGTCGATCTCGCCATCCCGGCCGGGGCGTTCGTGGCGCTGGTCGGCGCCTCCGGCTCGGGCAAGACCACCCTCCTGAAGACCATCAACGGCCTGGTCGCGCCGGACGCGGGAACGGTCCGCGTCGAGGGCGTGGACGCGCGCAGCCTGCCGCCGCACGACCTGCGCCGGCGGATAGGCTACGTCTTCCAGGAGGTCGGGCTGTTTCCGCACCTCAGCGTCGCCGAGAACATCGCCGTCACCCCGCGCCTGCTGGGCTGGGCGCCGGCCAGGATCGCCGCGCGGATCGATGAACTGCTCGATCTCGTCGCCCTGCCGCGGGAGGTGGCGCGCCGGGCGCCGGCCCAGCTTTCCGGCGGCCAGCGCCAGCGAGTCGGGGTGGCGCGGGCCCTGGCCGCAGAGCCTAAGCTGATGCTGATGGACGAGCCGTTCGGCGCGCTCGATCCCTTGACGCGCGACGCGCTCGGCGCCGACTACCGCGCCCTGCACGAGACGCTGGCCCTCACTACGGTGATGGTCACGCACGACATGGCCGAGGCGATCCTGCTGGCCGACCGGATCGTCGTGCTGGAGGCCGGGCGCATCCTGGCCGACGGGCCGCCCCACGACCTGACAGGGCCCGGCCAGCCGCAGGCGGTGCGCGAACTGCTGGAGGCGCCCCGCCGCCAGGCGCAGCGGCTGCGCGAGCGATTGGGCGGGGCGGCATGACCGCGCGCATCGCCCAGGCCTTGGCCCTGCTGCCGGACTATCTGGCCTGGCATGTGCTGCTGAGCTTCTGCGCGCTTGGGCTGGGCCTGGCCGTCAGCCTGCCGCTGGCGGTGGCGGCCAGCCGCAGCCCGCGCCTGCGCTGGCCGCTGCTGGCCTTTGCGGGCTTCATCCAGACCATCCCCAGCCTGGCGCTGCTGGCGCTGTTCTATCCGGTGCTGCTGGGCCTCTCGGCGGCCAGCCAGGCCTTGTTCGGCAAGGGATTTTCGGCGCTCGGCTTCCTGCCGTCGCTGCTGGCGCTCACCCTTTATTCGATGCTGCCGATCCTGCGGACCGCGACGGCCGGCATCCTGGGCGTCGACCCGGCGGTGCGGGAGGCCGCCGACGGGGTCGGCATGACCGCGCGCCAGAAGCTGCTGCAGGTCGAGCTGCCGCTGGCCATGCCGGTGATCATGGCCGGGGTGCGCACCGCCGCGGTCTGGACCATCGGGGCCGCGACGCTCTCCACGCCGGTCGGCCAGACCAGCCTCGGCAACTACATCTTCGCCGGGCTGCAGACCGAGAACTGGGTGTTCGTGCTGTTCGGCTGCGCGGCCTCGGCGGTGCTGGCCCTGGCGGTCGACCAGCTTCTCGGTCTGATCGAGATGGGGGCGGCGCGCCGTCGGCGGGGCCTCATAGCGCTTGGCGCGGTGCTGCTGGGGCTCGGCGCGGCCGCGGCGATCAGCCCGCTCTGGGCGATCGGCAAGCCGGCGAGCTACGTGATCGGCGCCAAGAATTTCTCCGAGCAGTACATCCTGGCCGAGCTGATGGCCCAGCGGCTGGAGGACGGCGGCGCCAGGGTCTCGCGCAAGGAGGACCTGGGCTCGGCCGTGGCCTATCGCGCGCTCGCCGCT
>MEEW01000129.1 GCA_001724985.1 Phenylobacterium sp. SCN 69-14 | reverse complement strand
GGCTCGGACATCGGCATCGCCTGGGGCGTCTCGGAATCGATCATGCCGAGCGACCGCGGCCTGCCGTCCGCGGGGATCAGCCAGAGTTCGTGACTGTGGTCGGGATCGATCCGGGGCTCGCTGAGGGCGGCGACCAGGATCGCCTTCCGCTCCGGATCGTAGGCGGCCAGGAACATCGGCTGGCCGCTGGCGCCCATCAGCCGCGCATTCATCATCGGCGCCATCGGCGGGCGCTGGACGATCACCTGCGGGGGATGCGAGGCCATGACGATCAGGCCCGCCATGCAGGCCGCGCTCATCGCCACCCCAGCCAGGCTCGCCCCCCGCCAGAAGCGCAGCCGCCGGCGCACGCCGGCGGCGTTGTCGTTGACGGCCAGCCTGCGTTCGATCCGCGCCCAAAGCCCGGCCGGCGGCTCGACCGCCTCGACCTCTTCGGCCAGCGGCGCCAGGCGCAGCCGCCACGCATCGACCTCGGCGGCGAAGGACGGGTCGCGCGCCATCCTCGTCTCGGCGGCGGCGCGCTCGTGCGCGGTCAGCACGCCCAGCGCATGTTCCGCCGCCAGGGCTTCGTCGCCGGGGAGGTCGGGCCCAAGGTCGCTCATCGTTCCAGACACGCCCTCAGCTTCAGAAGACCGCGGCGCACCCAGCTCTTCACCGTCCCCAGCGGCGCGCCCAGCCGTTGGGCCAGGGCTTCATAGGTGACGCCCTCGTAGAAGGCAGTGCGGATCACCGCGGCGGCGCGCGCATCCAGCTCCGACAGGCAGCGGTTCAGCGCCGCGACCTCCTGGGCGGCCGCCACGAGCGCGTCGGCCTGGGGCGCGCCGTCGTCGATCTCCAGGTTCTCGACCGGCTCGGCGAAGGCCAGCGGGCCCCTGGCGCGCAGCCGGTCGATGGCGCGGTTGCGGGCGATGGTCGATATCCACGCCATGACGCTGGCTCGGCTCGCCTCGAAGCGGTCGGCCCGTCGCCAGATCGTCAGATAGACCTCCTGCAGCACGTCTTCGCTCTCGTCGCGGTCCGAGAGGATACGGAGGCAGACGCCAAAAAGCTTCGCGGAGGTCGCTTGATAGAGCCGCCGCAGGGCGGCGCGATCACCGGAGGCGATGGCCGCCATCAGGTCGGCAAGCGGGTCTTCGGCGGTCGCGGGCACGGCTCCAGGCTGCCGCAGTTCACCCCTGGCCGCAAAGGAAAACCGGCGCCGAGGAACGGCCCTCGAAGCCGCCCTCGCCTCCCTGCGGATCGCCTTGCGGAGCCCGCGGAACCGCGATACCGTTCGAGTGTCAAACTCGTATGGTTCGGCTGATTTTCGACGCTCCATCTCTCCGGCGCTCCGAACCTGCTCCCCGACCCACCCCGATCTTTGATGCGCAACCCAAACGGCTTGGGTTGCGGAACGACTTACCAAGGACGGCACTTCTTATGGCTACCGGCACTGTGAAATGGTTCAACGGAACCAAGGGCTACGGCTTCATTCAACCGGACGACGGCGGCGCCGACATCTTCGTCCACATCTCGGCGGTTGAGCGCGCCGGGCTTCGCAGCCTCAACGAAGGTCAGAAGATCACCTACGAACTCGAGCAGGATCGTCGCAGCGGCAAGATGGCCGCCGGCAACCTGCAGGTCTAAGCAGTTCCGCAACGGGCCTCAAAACCCTTGCATCGAAACGGCTGCGGGCCGGCGGAAACGCCGGCCCGTTTTCGTGTGCGGCAGACGCCGCTTGCGCAGGGGCGACTCCCCCTCTAAACGGCCCCCTTAACCTGCAGTTTGACCGGGACCGGGCGCGCTGGAATGTGCGACCGCCCTTGCGCGCGAGTAGACATGCCGAAACGCACTGACATCTCCTCGATCCTCATCATCGGCGCCGGGCCGATCGTGATCGGACAGGCCTGCGAGTTCGACTATTCGGGCGTGCAGGCCTGCAAGGCGCTCCGCGCCGAGGGCTACCGCATCGTGCTGGTCAATTCGAACCCGGCCACGATCATGACCGATCCGGACGTGGCCGACGCCACCTATGTCGAGCCGATCACCCCGGAAATGGTCGAGAAGATCATCGCCAAGGAGCGCCCCGACGCCCTGCTGCCGACCATGGGCGGCCAGACCGCGCTGAACACGGCCCTGGCGCTGGAGGAGCGCGGCGTGCTGGCCAGGTACGGGGTCGAGATGATCGGCGCCAAGGCCGAGGTCATCGACAAGGCCGAGGACCGCCAGAAGTTCCGCGACGCCATGGACAAGCTGGGCCTGGAAAGCCCCCGCTCCAAGGCCGCCCACACGATGGACGAGGCCATGGAAGGCCTGGAGTTCGTCGGCCTGCCGGCGATTGTCCGTCCGTCCTTCACCCTGGCCGGCACCGGCGGTGGCGTCGCCTACAATGTCGAGGAGTTCAAGGAGATCGTCGAGCGCGGCCTCGACCTCTCGCCCACCACCGAGGTCCTGATCGAGGAAAGCGTCCTCGGCTGGAAGGAGTACGAGATGGAGGTCGTCCGCGACAAGGCGGACAACTGCATCATCGTCTGCTCCATCGAGAACATCGACCCGATGGGCGTCCATACGGGCGACAGCATCACCGTGGCCCCGGCGCTGACCCTGACCGACAAGGAATACCAGCGCATGCGGGCGGCCTCGATCGCCGTGCTGCGCGAGATCGGCGTCGAGACCGGCGGCTCCAACGTGCAGTTCGCGGTGAACCCGGCCGACGGCCGCATGGTGGTCATCGAGATGAACCCGCGGGTGTCGCGCTCCTCGGCCCTGGCCTCCAAGGCCACCGGCTTCCCGATCGCCAAGGTCGCCGCGCGCCTGGCTGTCGGCTACACGCTGGACGAGCTGATGAACGACATCACCGGGGCGACCCCGGCCTCGTTCGAGCCCAGCATCGACTATGTCGTCACCAAGATCCCGCGCTTCGCCTTCGAGAAGTATCCGGGTTCGGAACCCTATCTGACCACCGCCATGAAGTCGGTGGGCGAGGTCATGGCCATCGGCCGCACCTTCGCCGAAAGCCTGCAGAAGGCCCTGCGCGGCCTGGAAACCGGCCTCACCGGCCTCGACGAGATCGAGATCGAAGGCGCCCTCGATCCGGAAACCGGCCGCGCCGCGGTGATCCGCGCCCTGGGCAATCCGACCCCCGACCGCCTGCGCGTCATCGCCCAGGCCTTCCGCCACGGCCTGTCGGTCGAGGAGGTCAACGGCGCCTGTTTCTACGAGCCTTGGTTCCTGCGCCAGATCGAGGCGCTGGTCGCCGCCGAGGCCGGGGTGCGCGACAAGGGCCTGCCCGCCACCGCCGCCGAGTTCCGCACCCTCAAGGCGATGGGCTTCTCCGACGCGCGCCTGGCCAAGCTCACCCACACCACCGAGGCCGAGGTGCGCGAGCAGCGCCGGGCCCACGGCGTCCGCCCGGTCTTCAAGCGCATCGATAGCTGCGCCGGCGAATTCCGCGCCGCCACCCCCTACATGTACTCGACCTACGAGACCGGCGCTCTGGGCCAGATCCCCGAGTGCGAGAGCGAGCCGAGCGACCGCAGGAAGGCGATCATCCTCGGCGGCGGCCCGAACCGGATCGGCCAGGGCATCGAGTTCGACTACTGCTGCTGCCATGCGGCCTTCGCCCTGGAGGACCTCGGCGTCGAGTCGATCATGGTCAACTGCAACCCCGAGACCGTCTCGACCGACTACGACACCTCCGACCGCCTCTATTTCGAGCCGCTGACGGCCGAGGACGTGCTGGAGCTGATCGCCGTCGAACAGGCGCGCGGCGAGCTGCTGGGCGTCATCGTCCAGTTCGGCGGCCAGACCCCGCTGAAGCTGGCCAAGCCGCTCGAGGACGCCGGCATCCCGATCCTGGGCACCAGCCCAGACGCCATCGACCTGGCCGAGGACCGCGAGCGCTTCCAGCAACTGCTGCACAAGCTGAAGATCGCCCAGCCGGTCAACGCCATCGCCCGCTCGGGCGAAGAGGCGTTCGAGGCGGCCCACAAGGTCGGCTATCCGGTGGTGATCCGCCCCTCCTACGTGCTGGGCGGCCGCGCCATGGAGATCGTGCGCGACGACGAACAGCTCGACCGCTACATCAGGACCGCCGTCCAGGTGTCGGGCGACAGCCCGGTCCTGATCGACCAGTACCTCAGCCGCGCCACCGAAGTGGACGTCGACGCCCTCTGCGACGACGCCGGCCAGGTCTTCGTCGCCGGGGTGATGGAGCATATCGAGGAAGCCGGCGTGCACTCGGGCGACAGCGCCTGCTCCCTGCCGCCCTTCTCGCTCAAGGCCGAAACGATCGCCGAGCTGAAGCGCCAGACCGAGGCCATGGCCAAGGCCCTGGAGGTGCGCGGCCTGATGAACGTGCAGTTCGCGATCGAGGAGCCGCACTCGGACGCCCCGCGCATCTATGTCCTGGAGGTGAACCCGCGCGCCAGCCGCACCGTGCCGTTCGTCGCCAAGACCATCGGCCAGCCGCTGGCCTCCATCGCCGCCAAGCTGATGACCGGCGAGAAGCTGGCCAGCTTCAACCTGACCGAGAAGCCCTACGACCACATCGCGGTGAAGGAGGCGGTCTTCCCGTTCGCCCGCTTCGCCGGCGTCGACACGGTGCTGGGTCCCGAAATGCGCTCGACCGGCGAGGTCATGGGCCTCGACTGGATCCGTCCCGGCGAGACGGCCGGCGCCGCCTTCGCGCGCGCCTTCGCCAAGAGCCAACTCGGCGGCGGGGTGAAGCTGCCCAAGGCCGGCAAGGTGTTCGTCTCGGTGAAGGACGCCGACAAGCCGTGGATCCTGGAACCGGTCAAACTGCTGCTCGGCCAGGGCTTCAAGATCGTCGCCACCGCCGGCACCGGCGGCTACCTGGCCGAACAGGGCCTGGAGGTCGAACAGGTCAAGAAGGTGCTGGAAGGCCGTCCCCACATCGTCGACGCCATGAAGAACGGCGAAATCCAGCTCGTCTTCAACACTACCGAGGGCAAGCAGTCCCTGGCCGACTCCTTCGAGATTCGCCGCACCGCCCTGATGATGAAGACGCCCTACTTCACCACCACGGCCGGCGCCCTGGCCGCCGCCCAGGCCATCGCGGCGACCGTCGAGGACACGCTCGACGTGCGCCCGCTGCAGAGCTACGCCTGACACCCTGCGAGGGGCGCCCGCCGCCCCTCGACACGTCCCTCAGGTTGTATTTCCGGCCTGAAACCGACTCGCAAACTCAGGTTTGTGAACCACTTAGGCCGAATTGCGGATTGACCTCCCCGGAATCGGGGCGCAACCTCAAAGCGTCGCCTTGCTTCGGCAGGCGCGTAGTGGGCGCGTTCCGGCGGCCCCTGATGACCAGCCGGTCGGCCCGCATGGGCGCCTGTTGCGGTGTGGCGGAGGACGTGTCCTCTGAAACAGCGTGCGAAGGGAAACGCCATGCAAACCGGACACCACGAGGGTGAGGTCCACCATCACAAGGACAAACATCTGCTGGAGCGCTTCGAGGGGTATACAGACCTTATCGTCGTGGGGCTGATCATCGCCCTTGGCGCGGCCATGCTGATAGGACTTCTCACCGCCAACGGCAAGGTCACCTGGTAGACCCTCGCCACGCTATCGCAGGGTGCGGCGGCCCCTAGGGCCAACTCGGCCTGGCCGCCGCACGCCTCCCCAAGCTCCGCCCGATCGCTCTTGTGATCTTTTGGCGTGCTTGTCCATGAGCGCCCTTGCGCCCTTTCCGGCCCCTGCCAGCCTGGGCTGGCCTTTTATGCACCAGCCCCTGCCCCATGTCCTTCACGCGCTCGGCCCGCGAACGCGGAGGCTGGCCTCAAGCGCGGACCTGAGCTAGGCGTAGGTTCAACTAAACAACGATCACTCAGAACGATCACTCAGGGAGCGAAGCATGGCCGGACGGGTCGAGGGCAAGGTGGCGCTGGTCACGGGCGGGGCGAGCGGCATCGGCCGCGGATGCGCCGAGCGGCTGGCTCAGGAAGGCGCCGTCATCGTCGTCACCGACCTGCAGGACGACAAGGGCGCCGCAACCGTGGCCGCCATCGAGGCCATGGGCGGCAAGGCCAGCTACCTGCACCACGACGTCACCTCCGAACAGGCCTGGATCGACGTCGTCGCCGCTATCAAGGCCAAGCACGGCCGCCTCGACGTCCTGGTCAACAACGCCGGCATCGGCATCGGCGGCTCGGTCCTGACCATGACCCTCGCCGACTTCCAGAAGCAGACCGCGGTCAATCTCGACGGCGTGTTCCTGGGCGTGAAGCATTCGATCCCGCTGATGCGCGAGAGCGGCGGCGGGTCGATCATCAACATGTCCTCGGTGGCCGGGCTGAAGGGCTCGGCGATCCTGGCCGGCTATTGCGCCACCAAGGGCGGGGTGCGGCTCTTCACTAAGGCCGTGGCCATGGAATGCGCCAACGCCAAGGACGGCGTGCGGGTGAACTCTGTCCACCCGGGCATCATCGAGACCCCGATCTGGGACACCATCGTCGGCACCGGCGAGGTCGGGGACAACGCCCGCCCGCCGCGGGGCGCGGCCCTGGACGCCATGAGCGCCGAGGGCGTTCCCCTGGGCGTCAAGGGCTATCCCGAGGACATCGCCAACGGCGTCCTCTGGCTGGCCTCCGACGAGAGCCGCTATGTCACCGGCGCCGAGTTGGTCATCGACGGCGGGCTTTCGGTGAAGTAACGGGGCTTCATGCCTGCAACGCTTCACGTGATCTTCGGGCCCTCGGGGGCCGGCAAGTCCACCTACGCCAAGGACCTGGCGCGCCGCGAACCGGCCGTCCACTTCGCCATCGACGACTGGATGGCGCGCCTGTTCGCGGCCGACATGCCCGAGCCCATCGAGTTCGACTGGATGATGGAACGGGTCGAGCGCTGCGAGGCCCAGATCTGGTCGACCGCGGCCGGCGTCATCGCCGCCGGGACCTCCGTGGTGCTGGACCTCGGCCTCATGCGCCGCTCCGACCGCGCCCGCGTGGCCGAGATCGCCCAGGCGGTGGACCTGCCGCTGCAGTTCCACTTCGTCACCGCCCCGCAGGAGGTGCGCAGAGCCCGCGTGCTGGAGCGCAACGAGGTCAGAGGCGAAACCTTCGCCATCGGGGTCACGCCCGAGATGTTCGACTTCATCGAAGGCGTCTACGAAGCCCCCGACGCGCAGGAACTGGTCGGGGCGATCGTCTCCGAAAGCGCCTGACCGCCGCCGCAAATCGCTGTCGCCCACAGGGTTCGTGCGGCGGCAGGGACGTCCCGTCAGGGCGCGCCCTTGAGTTTTTGCGCCGCCGCATCTACCCTCCATCCCCCCGGACGCCTGCGCCCGCGGCCGGCACGAACTCCTAAAAGGGCGGATTCGAGTCCTCATCCACGATGGAAAAAGTCCCGATGACCGCCGAGGGCTGGCAAGCTCTCGACGATGAACTGAAGCGTTTGAAGACCGTCGAGCGGCCCGCCGTGATCGCTGCGATCGCCGAGGCGCGCTCGCACGGCGACCTCTCGGAAAATGCGGAGTATCACGCCGCCAAGGAGCGGCAGGGCTGGATCGAAGGCCAGATCGCCGAGATCGAGGACCGGATGGCCCGCGCCCAGGTCATCGACGTCTCCAAGCTGAGCGGTTCCCAGGTGAAGTTCGGCGCCACCGTCTCGGTCGTCGACGAGGACACCGAGGAAGAGGCCCGCTACCAGATCGTCGGCGAACACGAGGCGGACGTGAAGCAGGGCAAGATCTCCATCGTCTCGCCCCTGGCCCGCGCCATGATTGGCAAGGAGACCGGCG
>MEEW01000128.1 GCA_001724985.1 Phenylobacterium sp. SCN 69-14 | reverse complement strand
ATGTGGCCCAGGACCGGGCCGCGCGGCTGTTCCTCTATCGCGGCGACATGGAGAAGGAGTGGGCCGCCTACGGCGCCGGCGCGCGCGACAACACCGAGGCCTTCGTCGCCGGCATCAACGCCTTCATCGACGAGATCGCGCTGGGCAAGCAGCCCCTGCCCCAGGAGTTCAAGGTCGCCGGAACCTTGCCCGACCGCTGGAGCGCCCAGGACGTGGTGCGCATCCGCAGCCACGGCCTGACCCGCAACGTGGCCAACGAGGTCGGCCGCGCCCGCATCGCCTGCGCCGCCGGGATCGAGGCCGCCCGCCTCTACAAGAACATCGAGCCGAAGTGGGACCCGCAGCTCCCCGCCGGCCTCGACCCCTGCGACGTGCCGCAGGAGGTGCTGACCGACTACGACCTCGCCACCCGCGGCGTCCGGTTCACGCCCGACGACGGCAAGCTGGCCATGCTCGACATCCCGCCCGAAGCGGTCGGTTCGAACAACTGGACCATCGCCGGCTCGCGCACCGCCACCGGCCGCCCGATCCTGGCCAACGACCCCCACCGCGAGCACAGCGCCCCGTCCCTGCGCTACATCGTCCACCTGGAGGCGCCCGACTTCTCGGTGATCGGCGCGGGCGAGCCGGCCCTGCCCGGCGTCTCCATCGGCCACAACGGCACGGTCGCCTTCGGCCTGACCATCTTCCCGGCCGACCAGGAAGACCTCTACGTCTACGAGACCGACGACCAGGGCCGCTATCGCTACAAGGACGGCTGGGAGCCGATGACCAGGGTGGTCGAGGAGATCGCCGTCAAGGGCGAGGCCGCGCCGCGCAAGGTCGAGCTCGCCTTCACCCGCCACGGCCCGGTGGTCCATGCCGACGCGGCCAGGCGCCGCGCCTTCGCCGTGCGCAGCGTCTGGGCCCAGCCGGGGACCTCGGCCTATTTCGGCTCCATGGGCTACATGACCGCCAAGGACTGGGCGGGTTTCCGGGACGCGCTTTCCGACTGGGGCGCGCCGTCCGAGAACCAGGTCTTCGCCGACACCAAGGGCGACATCGGCTGGGTCGCCGCCGGCAAGGTCCCGCGCCGCGCGGGCTGGGACGGCCTGACCCCCGTGCCGGGCGACGGGCGCTATGAGTGGGACGGCTTCCTGAAGCTCGACGAACTGCCCAGCCTCCACAACCCCGCCTCCGGCTGGTTCGCCTCGGCCAACCAGCTCAACCTGCCCGACGGCTATCCCTACGCCGAGCGCAAGGTCGGCTTCGAGTGGTCGAACGATGCGCGCATGAAGCGGATCGTCGAGGTGCTGTCGGCCGACGGCAAGCAGACCCTGGCCGGCTCCATGGCCCTGCAGACCGACCCGACCGACGTCACCAGCCGCCGGATGCAGGCGCTGCTGGCCCCGCTGAAGACCAACGATCCCAAGCTCGCCGCCGCCCTCGGCCTCGTCCGCGGCTGGGACGGGCGCACCGACGCCGCCAGCGCCGGCGCGGCGCTCTACGAGGTCTGGACCACCAAGCACCTGGGCCGCGTCGCCGTCGCCCGCGCCGCCCCGCCCGCTGCGGCCGCGATCATCGGCAATGGCGACATCGCCGCGGTTATGGGCCTGCTGGAGGCGCCGGACGCCACGCTCGGCGCCGATCCGGCCGGGGCGCGCGACGCCATCCTGCGCGAGAGCCTCACCGCCGCCTATGACGAGGTGGCCGGCAAGCTCGGCCCCGATCCGAAGGCCTGGTCGTGGGGCGCCCTGCACCAGGCCCGCTTCGATCACGCGCTGACGCCCCGCCTGCCGGCCGCCGAGCGCGAGGCCTGGTCCAGCGGAGCCGCGCCTATGCCGGGCACGTCGCTCTCGCCGCTGGCCGCCACCTGGCGCCCCAACGACTACCGCGTGGTCGCCGGCGCCTCGTTCCGCATGGTCCTGGACGTCGGGGCCTGGGACAACAGCCGCGTCATCAACACGCCCGGCCAGTCGGGCCAGCCGGGCAGTCCGCACTTCCGCGACCTCTTCCCGCTGTGGTCCAAGGGCCAGTACGTCCCGCTCAGCTATTCGCGCAAGGCGGTGGAAGACGTCACCGAGACGGTGCTGAAACTGACGCCCGCGCCCGGCTCCTAACGGCCCTTGCAGATAAGTTGAGGGCGCCTGCCATTGACATTAGGCCGTCCTAGCCGGACAAACCGCCGCCCGATCAGTGCGGCCGGAGTTGTATACCGCGATGACCTACATCGTCATGGACCCTTGCATCAAATGTAAGTTCATGGACTGCGTGGAGGTCTGTCCGGTCGATTGCTTCTACGAAGGCGAGAACTTCCTCGTCATCAACCCCGACGAATGCATCGACTGCGGCGTCTGCGAGCCGGAATGCCCGGTCGACGCCATCAAGCCGGACACCGAGGACGAGCCGGATTCCAAGTGGCTGCGGATCAACACCGACTACGCCAAGGTGTGGCCGAACATCACGGTCAAGGGCGAGCCTCCGGAGGACCGCGAGGAATACGAGCGCGAGACCGGGAAGTTCGAAAAATACTTCAGCGAGAAGCCCGGACGCGGCTCGTAAGGCGCCCTGACGCCGGGGCAAGCCTTTCTTTCGGCTGATTTTTATGCTAACTATTACGCTGATGAGGCGGTAGCGATCTCGCGCGCCCCGTCATTTCTGCAGAAAAGCCGTTCCCGGCCGATGTACGTCGCTGAAAAAGGCGAAGGGTGTCCTAGAGGTATAATCCGTTCCAACAAGGGGTGGCGCGCCGCATGAGTTTTGCGGAGGGCGCCCTTTGCGCTGTCGGAAACTGGTTAAGGCCTTTTAACGGGTTCGGAAGAGTCGAAAGGACTTGAGCGAATGAGCAAGAGCGGTCTGGAATTCTCTGTCGGCGATCACGTCGTTTATCCGGCTCATGGCGTGGGCCAGGTACAGGGGATCGAAACCCAGGAAGTCGCCGGCTATTCGCTCGAAGTCTACGTCATCACCTTCGACCACGAGAAGATGACCCTGCGCGTCCCGACCGCCAAGGCGCGCGGCGCCGGCCTGCGTTCGCTGGCCGAGGGCAATGTCGTCAGCCAGGCCCTGACCACCCTGAAGGGCCGCGCCCGCGTGAAGCGGACCATGTGGTCGCGCCGGGCTCAGGAATACGAAGCCAAGATCAATTCCGGCGACCTGATCTCGATCGCCGAGGTGGTCCGCGACCTGCACCGCGCCGAGAACCAGCCGGAACAGTCCTATTCGGAGCGCCAGCTCTATGAATCGGCCCTGGACCGCATGGCCCGCGAAGTCGCCGCCATCGAGCGCATCGACCGCGAGGCGGCGATCACCATCCTGAACAAGAGCCTGGTGAAGACCGCCGCCGCCGCGGCCTGAGCCTTCCTGGCCTCGTCAGACGTCAAGACGCCCGGCCCGCAAGGCCGGGCGTTTTCGTATCGGCGTCAGGCCGCGGCCTTGAAGGCCGCGACCAGGGGGCGCAGCGCCTCGTGGCTGACCGGCTTGCGCAGCAGCGGCGCCTCCGGATAGTCGCCGCTGGGCAATGTGCTGTAGCCGGTCGCGAAGGCGAACGGCACGCCCTGCTCGCGGAGCCGCTGGGCCAGCGGGAACACCGTCTCGCCCCCGCCCAGATTGACGTCCAGCAGCGCGCCGTCCGGGGGGGTCTCCTGGGCGGCCAGCCAGGCCAGCGCCGCCTCCAGCGCGCCGAACGAGGCGGCGATCTCGCAACCGAGGTCCGTCAGCAGGTCCTCCATCATCATGGCGACCAGCGGCTCGTCCTCGACCAGGATCACCCGCACGGCGGTCATGGCCGCGAAATCCGCGATGACAGGGGCGCGCGCAGGCGGAACTGCAAGCCTTCGGGATCGAAGATCATCTGGCCCTGGCCGCCCAGCTCGCGCGCGACGCCGGTCTCGATCAGGCGCGAGCCGAAGCCGCGCCGCCGCGGCTCGCCCACCGGCGGGCCGCCGCGCTCCACCCACTGGAACTCCAGCTCGGTCGGCGCCTCGTCGCAGTCGAGCTTCCAGGCGACGTCCAGACTGCCGCCCTCGATGCTGAGCGCCCCGTACTTGGTCGCGTTCACCGCCAGTTCGTGCAGGGTCATGTGCATGGCCACCGCCGCCTCCGGCGTCAGGCCGAGGTCGGGGCCCGAGACCGAGATCCGCAGGCCCGCCACGGCGCAGAACGGGGTCAGCGCCTGTCCCACCACCTCGGCCAGGCCCGCCGGGCCCCAGGCGCCGCGGGTCAGCAGCTCATGCGCCCGCGAAAGCGCCCCGATCCGGCCGTTGAACGACTCGACGAACTCGGCCGGCGACGCGGACCGGCGCAAGGTCTGGTCGGCGATCGACTGCACAGCCGCCAAGGTGTTCTTGCAGCGGTGGTCGAGCTCGCGCATCAGCAGTTGGCGCCGCTCGAGGCTCTCCGACAGCGAGGTATAGGCCTGGACATTGGCGATCGCCGTGGCGGTGGCCCGGGCGATGATCTGCAGCTTGGCCACCTCGTCGCCCGTCGGCTCGCGCCGCCTGGCCCAATAGGCGCCGATGGCCGCCACCGGATCGCCGGGCCGCACCGGCGTCATCACCAGGCTCCTGACGAAGGTCGGCCGGTAGAGGTCGTGCGGGATGCGCGGGTCGGCATAGATGTCGGGAATGACCACCGTCTCGCCGTTCAGCATCGCCCAGCCGGAGATGCACTGGACCAGGGGGAAACGACGCCCCTTCCACAGCGGGCCGATGGCCAGTTCGTCGAGATAGTAGCAGCAGTCCCCGTCGCGCAGCACGAAGGTCACGCCGTCGGCGTGCGAGACGGTCCGCGCGGCGATCCGCACCACCGAGGCCACGTCCTCGATCGTGCGCGCCGCCGACAGCGCCTCGATCATCTCCACAAGCACGAAAGCAGCGTCGCGGGTGTCGACGCCCGCGCCTTCACCTTGCACCGGCGCCTCCAACATGGCGTGGTCTCCTGGAGCCGGAGAGACTAGCCCTGGGTTGAATCTTGCCCCAGGGACCTATTATCGCGCAAGTCCATCCACGGTTGATGCTTCCGATATTTCGCTCCGCGACCCTAGTCGGCCGGCGCATCCGCCTCGCCCGCCGCCCTGGCCGGCAGCGGCCCCCGCGCCAGCTCCCGGGCCAGGACCTCGCGGTCCAGATCGCCTTCCCATCGGGCGACGACCAGGGTGGCCACGCCGTTGCCGATCAGATTGGTCAGGGCGCGGCACTCGCTCATGAACCGGTCGACCCCGACCAGCAGGGCCAGGGAGGCGATCGGAATGGTGGGCGCCACGGCGAGCGTCGCGGCCAGGGTGATGAACCCGGCCCCCGTCACCCCGCTGGCCCCCTTGGAGGTCAGCATGGCCACCGCCAGCAGGGTCAGCTCCTGGGTCAGGGTCAGGTCGACATTGGTCGCCTGGGCCAGGAACAGGGTGGCCAGGGTCATGTAGATGTTGGTGCCGTCCAGGTTGAACGAATAGCCGGTGGGGATGACCAGGCCCGTGGTCGTCTTGCCCGCCCCCAGCCGCTGCATCTTCTCCATCATCTGCGGCAGCACCGATTCCGACGAAGAGGTGCCCAGCACGATCAGCAGCTCCTCGCGGATATAGGCCAGGAACTTGAAGATCGAGAAGCCGGCGGCCAGGGCGATCAGCCCCAGCACCACCAGCACGAACAGCAGCGAGGTCGTGTAGAAGGTCGCCACCAGCGCGCCGAGCTTGACCAGGGCGGCCAGGCCGTACTTGCCGATGGTGAATCCCATGGCGCCGAACGCGCCGATCGGCGCCAGCTTCACGATCACCTGGATGATCGAGAAGAAGACCTTGGCGACGTCTTCCAGCACCCCGGCCGCCCGGTCGCCGAACTCGCCCATCCGCGAGCAGGCGAAGCCGGTGATGATCGCGATCACCAGCACCTGCAGCAGGTTCCCCTCGGCGAAGGCGCCGAAGAAGGTGTCGGGGATCAGGTGCAGCAGATAGTCGACCAGGCTCTCGCCGTGCTGGGCCTTTTCGGCGTAGCCGGCGGCGATGCTGGGGTCGAGGGTCGCCGGGTCGATGTTGAAGCCGGCCCCCGGCTTGACCAGGTTGCCGACGATCAGGCCGATGGCGAGCGCCACGGTCGAGACCACCTCGAAATAGAGCAGGGTCTTGGCGCCCAGCCGCCCGAAGGCCTTGATGTCGCCCATCCGCGCCACGCCCGCGACGATGGTGCAGAAGATCACCGGCGCGATGCCCATCTTGATGAGCTTGATGAAGGCGTCGCCCAGCGGTTTCAACGCGACCCCGACCTCGGGCCAGATCGCCCCCACCGCAATCCCCAGCGCGATGCCCGCCAGCACCTGCACATAGAGGACGCGAAACACCCTCAAGAACGCCATGCACATCCCCCACCAGCCATTCACACCGGAACGGCGTTGCGCTATCACCCGCCCCGGTCGGCCCGGTAGCTCAGCAGGATAGAGCAGCGCTTTCCTAAAAATTAGACAAATTCTCAGCGCACCCGAGCGCGCCCAAGATATTCCAACAATATCAATGCAATAGCTCGCCCGCCAGGGTCGCCAGTTTGACGCGGGACACCTACTACAGTTCACTACAGCGACCGTTTACCCGCCTTTTAGCTGGCAAAAGTACGCTGTTTTCAATGCTCCAAACCACAGATCCACTACAGGGCCGCGCATCGTCGGACGCTGGCGATGAACACCGATCCTTTCGGATTTGCGACGGCAAGGTGCTCATTTTTCATCGGGCCGACAGCCCGAACTGGTACGCGCAGTGGCGGCGCAACGACGGCTCGCAGTTTCAACGCGGGCTTCGGACTGCGGACCGTGCCGCGGCGATTGAGGTCGCTCGCACGGAGTACATGAAATACACCTTCCGTGAGGAACACGGGCTCAGCGAGACCACCAAGGGCTTCGGGGCGGTGGCTGACGTGCTTCTTGCCGAGCTGGAGGCAAAGCGGCTCGCCCGTGGTGAGAGCGACGGGAAGGTGAAGGCCTACAGGCAGCGAATTGAGCGCTACCTGAAGCCCTATTTCGGCCAACGCCCCATCGATCAAATTCGGCCGGCTGACATCGAGAAGTACCGCGATTGGCGCCTTGCCTATTGGATCACTGGGCCAGGAAGCAAACAGGAGTTCCTCGAATATCGGCGGGCGGGAAAGGTCATTCGCGCACCTCTCGCAAACCGGAGGAAGGGAAACGGCGATAAGGCGCTGGGCGAGGACGTCACGCTTCGCCAAATCTTCGCCTGTGCGGTCAAGAACGGATGGCTGGAACAGGGGCGGGTCCCCCTCGTCAAATCGAGGAGGCCCAGCGACAAATCACGACCGCATTTCACGCAGGCGGAGGTGGACGCGCTGATGGTTTCAGCGCCGGCCTGGATCGAAGCGGCCCCTTACAAGCGCTCCAAGCCGATCCGACGGCTGACAACGGACTTCATAACATTGTTGTTCGCGACCGGAATGCGCCCTAGCGAGGCGATCAAGCTCACTTGGGGCGATGTCGAGTTCTTTAGGGACGAGGAAGGCATCAAGAACCTCCGCCGGTGGGTCAGCGATGACACCAAGACCGGGAAGCGCGAGGTTGTCGCGCTGCCAGGAGCCGAGGTGGTGATCATGCGTATGCGTGCTGAACGGACCAAGGCGCAGGTTCAGCCCGATCAATGGCTTTTCACGACAACGGCAGGCAGGCGAGTTACCGACTTCGGGCGGCTGATGAAGGCGTGGCTTTTGTTCGCCAAGGTGCGGGCAAACCCTCGCGGCGAGGCGCGAAGCGTCTATAGCTGTCGCCACACCTACATCACCAACGCCTTGAACAGGGGCCTTTCCACACACCTGATCGCGGTGAATTGCGGCACGAGCACCGATATGATCGACAAGTTCTACAGCAAGGTCAGCGCCAGCCTGAACGCC
>MEEW01000127.1 GCA_001724985.1 Phenylobacterium sp. SCN 69-14 | reverse complement strand
ATAGCCCTACCCAGCGGGGGAGGATCCAAGCCCTGTAGATGCTCCCCCGCTGGGGGAGCTGTCGGCGAATGCCGACTGAGGGGGACTTTGACTCGCCGGCGCCAACCATGGAAAGCCCTCGGAGTTCAAAGCCCAGCGCATAGTCGCCCGGAAGACGGCCGGCTTCGAAGGTCCCCTAAACCGGCAAGGCCGTCGTGAACTTGATCTGCTCCATCGCAAACGCCGAGCTCACATCGTCCAGCGGGGCGGTCGCGATCAGGCGCTTGTAGAAGCGGTCATAGGCGGCGATGTCGCTGACCACCACCTTCAGCAGATAGTCCGTCTCGCCGGCCAGCCGGTAGATCTCCACCACCTCGGGCAAGGCCGAGGCGCCGCGCGCGAACTGGGCCAGCCAGGCCTCGTCATGGCGGCTGGTCTTCAGCGAGACGAACACCACCAGCCCCAGGTCCAGCTTGTCGCGGTCCAGCAGCGCCACCTTGCGGGCGATCACCCCCTCGTCGGTCAGCCGCTTGACCCGCTTCCAGCAAGGCGTCTGCGACAGCCCCACCCGCTCGGCCAACTCGGCGACGGGGATGGTGGCGTCGGTCTGCAGCTCGCGCAGGATTCGCCGATCTATCGCATCGAGGAGAACCATATATCCACCGAAAGCCGAAATAGGAGAATTTAGTTCTCCATTCCTGCCCGATGGCCGCCAGATCGACAACGTCTTTCTTCGCGAACGGCCCGATCCTTCAGGCTTCTGGCGAGTATGGAGAGAGCCCAATGCTGGACGCGTTCAACCGGCACCCGGAATCGGTCGGCGAAACCTATGGCGAGCATCTGGCCCAGGCCGGGACCTTCGGGACCACCATGATCGCGGCCGGGGCGGCCTGCCTGGTCCACGCCATCTTCCCCTTCCTGTTCGAGAAGACCGCCAGCCAGTGCGTCCAGCGCCTGCACGCCCAGATGTCGGCCCGCGGCCGCGCAGCCGAAACCGCCCCGCGCAAGGCGCTCCAGGCGTGACCCATGTCGCCGCCGGCGGCGTCCAGGCTTCTCCTCGCCCGGCCGTCGGCGCGGCGATCGTCGGCGTCATCGCCGCCCTGGCCCTGGTCATCGGCAAGGCGACCGGCTTTCCAGCCCCCGTCCTCGCCGCCGTGGCCGGCATGGGCCTTGGCCTCGCGGGCTGGTCGCCGGCCATGGCGCCGGGCCTCGCCCTCTGGGCCAGGCCTGGCCTGAAGACGGGCGTGGCCCTGCTGGGGGCCCAGATCGCCTGGGCCGAACTCGCCGCGCTCGGCCTGCCGGTGGCGCTCGCCAGCGGCGGGGTGGTGATGGCCAGCCTCGGGGCCGGAACCGGGCTTGGGCTGCTGCTTGGCCTGCCCCTGGTCGAGGCGCTGATCGCCGCCAGCGCCGTTTCCATCTGCGGCGCCTCGGCCGCCATGGCCGCCGCCAGCGCCCTGCCCGACAGCCAGGCCAGCCGCCGCACCACCGCCCTGGTCGTGGTCGGCGTCAACCTGCTCTCGACCCTGGCCATGGTCGCCTATCCGCTCATCGCCCGCCATCTCGGCTTCAGCGAGCGCCAGACCGGCGTCTTCCTTGGCCTCTCGATCCACGACGTCGCCCAGGTGGTCGCCGCCGGCTCGTCGGTCTCGCCCACGGCCGAGGCCTCGGCCGCCCTTTCCAAGCTCTCGCGCATCCTCTGGCTCGGCCCGGTCGTGGTCGCCGTCGCCCTTTCGATGGGCGCGCGCGCCGGCCAGCGCCGCTTCCCCGCCCCGCCGCTGTTCGTCTGGGCCTTCGCCGCCCTGATGGCCGCCCGCAGCCTCGGCCTGATCCCGGCCGCCCTGCTGCCAGCCCTCAGCCTCGCCTCGCAACTGCTGCTGCTCGGCGGCGTGGCGGCCATCTCCGCCCAGGTCGCCCCCCGCGACCTGATGCGCATCGAACCCAGGCTCGCCTGGACCCTCGCCGCCGGCACCGCCGTCATCGCCCTGCTCGCCGCGGCGACGAGCCTTGCGCTGGTGCAGTAGAGCCTCGCCTTCCGGCCGACACGAAGACCGCCAGGAATTCGACGCCTACCCGATCGCCGCCTCCAGCGCCGCATGCGCCTCGCGCGCCTGGGCCCACAGGTCGGGCTTGACCAGGTCGTCGGGCGCGATCGTCTCGGGCCAATGGGCTTCCACCACCTTGGCCAGCGCTTCCCAGCGCGCCGCATCGAGGATGAAGCGCGGATCGACGCCCGCCTGCGCCGCCCCGTCGACCGGCACGCGCAGCCGCAGGCAGGCCGGCCCGCCGCCGTTGCGCATGCTCTCGCGCACATCGACCACCACAGCCCGTTCGATCGGATTGTCCCCGGCCAGCACCGCCTCGACCGCCGCCCAGGCCGACGCGGTCTCCCGCGCGTCGGAGGGCAGGATCAGCGCCATGCCGCCGCCCGGCAGGCTGACAAGCTGGCTGTTGAACAGATAGGACGACACCGCGTCCGCCAGGCTCACCGCGAAGGTCTCGACCACCTTCAGGTTCGGCAGCTTCCCGCGCAGCTCGCGATAGAGCCGCGCCGGGTCTGCGAAGGCTTGTGGATGGGCCAGCAGCACATTGGCGTTGGCCACCGCCACCACGTCGTTGTGGAAGGCCCCGGCCTGCACCGCCTCGGCGTTCTGCAGGGCGTAGAAGGTCCGCGCCGGGTCGAGCCCGGCCAGCCGCACGACGGCCTGGCTGGCGCGCAAGCTCTGACGCTCGGGGAAGGCGCCGCCGCGGCTCGCCTCGCCATGGACGAACACATTGAGGCCCGGCGCGCCGTGGCTGGCGGCCAGCCGCATGTGGTTGGCGCCGCCCTCGTCGCCGAAATGCCGCCCGCTCGGCAGCGGCCCATGCACGGCGAAGCGATCCTCGTTCGGGAACACCCGCTTCAGCAGGGCGAAGGTCTCCTCCGCCTCGAAGCTCCGGTGCAGCATGCCGGCGAGGTTGGCGGCCGCCAGATGCACCCGCCCGTCGCCGGTGTCGGGCGCGGCCAGGACGGTCGCGGCGTTGGCCCGCCACATGCTCGAGGCCGAGCAGGCCGCGCAGAAGAGGGCCAGGTCCGTTTCGGCCGCCGCAGCCAGCACCTCGTCGTCGCTTCCCGCAAAGCCGAAGGCGCGCAGCGCCTGCGCGGCCGGCCGCAGCGGCGGGGGAAGGAACCCCTGGACGAGGCCCAGCTCCATCAGCGTGCGCATCTTGGCCAGGCCCTGCAAAGCCGCCGCCCGCGGATGGGAGGCCTCGCCGACATGAGTCTGGCTGGCGAGGTTGCCGGCCGACAGCCCCGCATAGTTGTGGGTCGGCCCCGGCAGGCCGTCGAAATTGATCTCCACCGCGCTCATGGCGCCAGTCCCGTCCCGATGCGGAAGCTGGCCGCCTCCGCCTCCATGCTGGCGACCGGATAGGCGCAGTAGTCGGCGGCGTAGTAGGCGCTGGGCCGGTGGTTGCCCGACAGGCCCGGCCCGCCGAACGGGGCGGTGGCCGCCGCGCCCGTGGTCGGCCGGTTCCAGTTGACGATCCCCGCCCGCACCCGGCTCCAGAAGTCGCGATAGCGCGCCGCATCGTCCGACAGCAGGCCCGCGGCCAGGCCAAAGCGCGTGGCGTTGGCGCTCGCCACCGCCTCGTCCCAGTCCGCCGCGCGCACCAGCTTCAGCAGCGGGCCGAAATGCTCGACGTCGGGGATCGGAACCCCGGTCATGTCGATCAGGCCCGGCGTCAGGAACGGCCGCCCCGCCTCCACCTGCCGCATCGGCGCGATCGCCCGCCCGCCCAGCCGGTCCTGCGCCTCCAGCAGCGCCTGGGCGCTGGCCAGGTCGATCACCGGCCCCATGAACGGCGCCGGCGCATCGAACGGCGCCCCGACCACGATGCGCTCCATCACGCCCGTCAGCGCCTCGACGATCGCCTCGCCCGCCGCGCCCTTCGGCACGATCAGCCTGCGCGCGCAGGAACAGCGCTGCCCGGCCGAGACGAAGGCCGACTGCACGATCAGGTGCGCCGCGCTTTCCGCATCCGCCACGTCCCAGGCGATCAGCGGATTGTTGCCGCCCAGCTCCAGGGCCAGGATCTTCTGCGGCTGGTCGGCCAGGGCCATGTGGATCGCCCGGCCCGCCGCGGCGCCGCCGGTGAACAGCACCCCGTCGACCTCCGGATGGACCACCAGCGCCTTGGCGACCTCGGGCCCGCCGATCACCGCCTGCAAGGCGTCCTCGGGCGCGCCCGCCTCGCGCCACAGCTCGACCAGCAGCAGCCCGCTGGCCGGGGTCTTCTCGCTCGGCTTGAACACCACCGCATCGCCCGCGATCAGCGCCGGGGCGATGTGGCCGTTGGGCAGGTGCATGGGGAAGTTGAACGGCCCGATCACCGCCAGCACGCCATGCGGCCGGTGCGCCAGCCGCGCCTGGCCGCCGGGGATCTGCGTCGACCGCTCGCCGGCCCGCTCGGCCTGGGCGCGGATCGAGACCTCGATCTTGCCGGCGACCGTATCGGCCTCGGCCAGGGTCTCCCAGAGCGGCTTGCCGGTCTCGCGGCTCAGCAGGGCCGCGATCTCCTCGCGCCGCGCCCTGG
Organism: Phenylobacterium sp. SCN 69-14; assembly: GCA_001724985.1. Taxonomy (GTDB): domain Bacteria; phylum Pseudomonadota; class Alphaproteobacteria; order Caulobacterales; family Caulobacteraceae; genus Phenylobacterium. The sequence continues at coordinate 3,307 of MEEW01000127.1, read as the reverse complement.
CGAGGTCGGCGAAGCGGCGCGCCACCACATGACGCTCGGCCAGCGGCCGCGCCGACCAGGCGCCAAAGCCCCTGCGCGCCCGCGCCAGCCCCTCGTCCAGCTCGCCGGGGCCGCAGCCAGGTCCCCGCCAGACGACGTCGTCGGTGCAGGGGTCGGTGGAGATGATCTCAGAACGCGACATGGCGGATCCGATCTCCTGTCTGAACCTGCAGCGCCTGGGCCAGTTCCGGGCCGATCCGCAGCGCCTCGCCGCGCGCCTGCGCCCGCCCGCGCGCGGCGCGGAAGCCCTCGGCCGCGCCGTGGCAGGCCAGCACCTCGGTCCCCGCCTCGCACGGCCCGATCTCGGCGATCTCGCAAACGCGGCTCTCGCGCACCGCCTTCAGCCCGTCGATCTCGGCCGTCAAGGTCGGGCCGGCGTCGAAGATGTCGATGCAGCCGTCGAACCGGAAGCCTTCCTCGACCAGCAGGGCGTGGGCCCGCGCCCCATCGGGGTGGAACCGCCCCACCGCCTCCACCGCATCCGGCGGCAACAGGTTGAGATAGATCGGATATTTCGGCCCCAGGTCGGCGATCACCTGCTTGCCGGGCCCGACGCTGATCCGGTCGGCCTCCTTGAACTCCAGGCCGTAGAACTTGCGGCCCACCGCCTCCCAGAACGGGCAGCGCCCCTCCTCGTCCTGATAGCCGCGCAGTTCCGAGAGCACTCGCTCGCCGAACCAGTCGCGATGCTCGGCCATGAACAGATAGCGCGAGCGGGCCATCAGCCGCCCGGCCGCCAGCCCGCGCAGGCCCGGCCGCACGAACAGCCCGCCCACCTCGGCCGAGCCGTCATAGTCGTTCACCGGGGTCAGGATGGTGTTCTCCACCACCTTGCCCAGCGCCTGCGAGGTCTGGCGCAATCGCCCGATCCGATAGGAATAGAACGGCCAGTCGCCGCCCACGCTCGGGAAGATGCAGGCCGTGCCGACCACCTCGCCGGCCGCCTCCATCACCAGCAGGATCTGGGCCCCGGCCTTGCGCGCGCCCGCCAGGGCCGCGGCGCTGCCCGCCAGCAGCGCCCCCAGCCGCTCGCGGCAAGGCGGCAGGTTGGTCATGCCCAGCCCCGCGCCGGCGGCCAGGGCGTGCAACGCCTCCAGGTCGCTCGCGGCGGCCGGGCGGATGACGACGCCGGCGTTTATCATGGCATCCTCCGCAGAAATGATCGAAGCCTAGAGCCTTTATTGTGCTAGGGATTTCGCCGAATGGGCGGCGGAAGACGCGGCCGCCGCCTGCAGAACCTGCGGCGAGGTTGCGGCATGGACGGATATCCTGCTCTCGATCGGATCGACCTGAAGATCCTGGCCGCGCTCCAGGCCGACGGGCGCATCACCAACCAGGCCCTGGCCGACCAGGTCGCCCTGTCGCCCAGCGCGTGCCTTTCGCGCGTGCGCCGCCTGGAGCGCGAGGGCTTCATCCAGGGCTACCACGCCCGCCTGGACATCGAGCGCATCCGCCCGACCCTCACCATCTATGGCGAGGTCACGCTCAAGAGCCATCGCCCCGCCGAGCTGCTGGCCTTCGAGGCCGCCCTCGCCGCCATTCCCGAGGTGGTCGAGGCCGCCCAGGTCTCCGGCCCCTTCGACTATCTCATCAAGGCCGTCTGCCCCGACGTGCGCGCCTGGGGCGAGCTGGCCGACCGCCTGCTGCAGGAGGACCTGGGCGTCGACAAGATCGCCTCCCACATCCTGATGAAGGACGCCAAGCCCTTCCGCGGCGCCCCGGTCAGCGCCGCCTGAGCGCCCGGCCCGCCGCCGAGGCGGCGCAACCTTGACCATGCCGTTGCCTTCCGGCCCCGATCGCCGCAATCTCCGCCGCCCGAGGGCGAGATGATTGCAGAGTTCCAGCGCGGCCTGGCCCGCACAACGCGCTTTTCCGGCCGCGAGGCGCCGGCCGCCTTCTGGCCCTACGCCTTCGTGGTGCTGGTCCTGGCCCTGCTGGCCATCGGCGCGTGCCTGGCCCTGCTCGCCCGCCTCGAATCGGGCCCGGACTTCGCGGGCCTCGCCCTGTGGCTGGGGATCGCCGCCGTCCTGGTGGTCGCCCTGCTGGCCGCGGCGGTCACCCGGCGCCTGCACGACCTGGACGAGACCGGCCTCTGGGGCCTGATGCCCCTGCCGTTCCTGGCCATCGACGTGGTCGGCTTCCCCCGCGCCCTCAGCTATTTCGCGCAGCAGATCGCCGATCCCTGGCTGTTCGCCGGGCTCTTCGCCAACAATATCGTCTACTTGGTCACGCTCGGCGCCTTGCTGGCCATGCTCTCGCGCGACGGCGTCCCAGGACCCAACCGCCACGGCCCCGTCCCGGGCCTCTGGGACTTCAATCCCGCCGCCTAGCGGCGCGCCCTGGAGCATTTTCCGCCGAACTTGACACCGGTTCGGCGTAGAAAATGCTCTAAATTCAAAGAGTCTTGAGCGTGATCCGGCCGAAGATGGGTGAGACCAGCCCAGGACAGGCGCCGCACCCGCGGGGGTGCGGCGCCTGGAGCGGGCCACCGGCGGTTGTTGGGAACCACCGAGAGCTGGGGGCTTGCGTCCGCCCGCCTAAGTATTGCGCAAATAAAAATCAGGAAATCAACGTCCGAATTCCCCGAACGGCGAGAATTTTGCAAATGTAAAATCTTGTAAAATCAGAAGATTCTCCAAGAACACCTGCACTCCCGCCTCACCCCAACCTGTGCATCGCGCACAGCTTGTTGCCGTCCGGGTCGCGCAGATAGGCCAGATAGAGCTTGCCGACTCCGCCCTCGCGCACGCCCGGCGGGTCCTCGATGCTGACCCCGCCGGCCGCCACCCCGGCCGCATGCCAGGCGTCGGCCTTGGCCGGCGAGTCGCAGGCGAAGCCGATGGTGCCGCCGTTGGCGCAGGTGGCCGGCTCGCCATCGATCGGCAGCGACACGGCGAACACCCCGGTCGGGCTCATATAGAACACGCGATGACCGTCGACGAAGCCCGGACCGACCCCCAGCGTCCCCAGCAGCGCGTCATAGAACGCCTTGGCCCGCGGCAGGTCGTTGGTCCCGATCATCACATGTGAAAACATCTGGCGTTCCTCATTGTCCTTGCGGCCGACGATCCGGCCGAAAGGCGAACGCTAACACCTCGCCGGCCTCGGCGGAAAGCCGTGCCGCCGGGTCAGCCGACCCGCAGCCGCACCGGGTCCAGCGGCGGGAGCATCGGATAGTGGTCGCCCAGCCACTGGATGCCGTCCATGGCCAGCGCCGCCGGGATGGTCAGTGCCCCGTCCTCGTCCTTCTGCGCCGCCGAAAGGTCGA
>MEEW01000126.1 GCA_001724985.1 Phenylobacterium sp. SCN 69-14 | reverse complement strand
CTGAGGATCGAGACGGACTTGAACTCGCGCGTCTCGGGGTCGAGGGTCTCCTTGGAGACGCGCACGGCCGCGACCTTGCCGCCGGCCAGCAGCTCTTCGGCGGTGGCGACGACCGCGGTGCGGTTCTCCGACGCCATGTCGAGAGTCCACGGCCCGCCCGGGGTGCGGCGAATGAAGAGTTCGTAGTGGACTTGCTGTCCCTGCACGCCGAGCGCTCCTTGTCGGCGCGCAGCATGCCCAAACAAGCTTAATGGCGGTTTATCGCAACATTCGCCGAACTAAAGACGCGCCCGCGCCGCCGAACAGGTTTGCCGCGGCCGCCCCATTGAGGCCATGCTGGCGCGCGATTAGCTATGAAAGCTCGGCTGAAGGAAAAACAGAGACACATGGCCAAGATCACCCTGGTCGACGACGACGAGAACATCGTCACCTCGGTCAGCCTCGCCCTCGAAAGCCATGGCCATGAGGTCAAGGCCTATTACGACGGGGCCTCGGGGCTGGCGGCGCTCGAGAACGAGCCGCCGGACCTGGCGATCCTCGATGTGAAGATGCCGCGCATGGATGGCATGGAAGTGTTGCGCCGCCTTCGCCGGACGTCGGACCTGCCGGTCATCATCCTGACTTCGAAGGACGAGGAGATCGACGAGATCCTCGGCTTCAACCTCGGGGCCGACGACTACATGCACAAGCCGTTCAGCCAGCGCCTGCTGATCGAGCGGGTGCGGGCGGTGCTGCGGCGCGCCGGCGCCGAGGGCGAGATCCCCCCGGCGGCGGGATCGGGCGAGGAAGGCGGGTCGCGCCCGCTCAAGCGCGGCAAGCTGACCCTGGACCCGGCGCGCCACGACTGCCTGTGGGACGGCAAGCCGGTGAAGCTGACCGTCACCGAGTTCCTGCTGCTGCAGTCGCTGGCCCAGCGGCCCGGCTTCGTGAAGAGCCGCGACAATCTGATGGATGCGGCCTACGACGATCAGGTCTATGTCGACGACCGCACCATCGACAGCCACATCAAGCGGATGCGAAAGAAGTTCCGCGAGGTCGACCCGGAGTTCGACGCGATCGAAACCCTTTATGGCGTCGGATACAGATACCGCGAAGCCTGACCCGAAGACCGAACCGCGCCGGCGGCGGCCGCCGCGCGCCCCTTCGCTCTTCAGTTGGCTGCCAGGCTCGCGCCTGGGGCGGCTCATCATCCTGCTCAATGTCCTGGGCCTGGCGATCATCATCTCAGGGTCGCTGCTGCTGAACGAACTGCGGCGCGGGCTGGTGGGCGCGCGGATCGACAGCCTGACCACCCAGGGCGAGTTGATCGTCAACGTCATCAACCGGGCGGCCACGGTGGGCGAGCCGACGCCGGAGCTGGACGCCCAGGCGGCCAGCGAAATCCTGCAGATGCTGTCCAACCCGCGCTCGCAGCGGGCGCGGCTGTTCGACGCCAAGGGCAATCTGGTCGCCGACAGCTACTGGGTCGCCGACCGGGTGGAATGGAAGGTGCTGCCCCCGGCCCGGCCGCGCGCCGACGAGGGCCTGGCCCTGGACCTCAAGATCGGCCGCCCGCCCCCGCCGCTCGCCCCCGCCGCCCAGCGCGCGCTGATGCTGGAGGTCGGCCGCGCGCTGTCGGGCGCGCATGTGGCGGGCATGCGCCGCACCGAGGACGGCGACCGGGTGGTCTCGGTCTCGATCCCCATCCAGCACGTCCAGGCGGTGCTGGGGGTGCTGACCCTGGAGGCCAGCGGGGTCGACGAGATCATCCGGCGCGAGCGTCAGGCCCTGGCGCCGTTCATACTGATCGCGATCTTCGTCAGCCTGACCTCCTCGATCCTGCTGAACAACCTGATCGCCCAGCCGGTGCGGATGCTGGCGCGGGCCGCCGACCGGGTGCGGCTGTCGCGGGCGCGGGCGATCTCGCTGCCGCAACTGGCGCACCGCGACGACGAGATCGGCGACCTGACGGTGTCGCTGGAGGACATGACCCAGTCGCTGTCGGAGCGGATGGACGCCATCGAACGCTTCGCCGCCGACGTGGCGCACGAGATCAAGAACCCGCTCACCTCGCTGCGGTCGGCGGTGGAGACGCTGGAGCTGGTCAAGGACCCGGCGGCGCGCGAACGGTTGATGGCGATCCTGAAGAACGACATCCAGCGGCTGGACCGCCTGGTGACCGACATCTCCAACGCCTCGCGCCTGGACGCCGAGCTGTCGCGCGAGGACCTGCGGGCGGTGGACCTGGGCCGGCTGATGGGCGAGGTGGTCCAACTCTACCAGGACACCGCCAAGCCCGGCGAGGCGCAGGTGACCTTGAGCGCGCCCGAGACCCTGGAGCCGATCATGGTATCGGGCCGCGAGGGGCCGCTGGGGCAACTGTTGCGCAACCTGGTCGACAATGCGCGCTCGTTCAGCCCGCCGGACGGTGAGGTGCGGGTCAAGCTGGAGCGCGGGCGCGGCGAGGCGGTCATCACGGTGGAGGACGACGGGCCGGGCGTTCCGCCGGACAATCTGGAGACCATCTTCGAGCGGTTCTACACCTCGCGGCCGAAGGGGACGGCGTTCGGCGGCAATTCGGGGCTGGGCCTTTCGATCGCCCGCCAGGTGGCCGAGGCTCAGGGCGGCTCGATCCGCGCCGAGAACCGGACGGAGGCCGACGGCGTGGTGCTGGGCGCGCGCTTCATCGTCCACCTGCCGGAGGCCAGGCGTTGATCCTGCACGCCGGGCTGGTCGCGCGCCGCCAGGACGGATACTGGCGCGGCGTGCTGATCGAGGGCGCGTCGGGCGCGGGCAAGAGCGATCTGGCGCTGCGGGCGCTGGACCACGGGTTCCGGCTGGTCGCCGACGACCGGGTGGTGGTCTGGGCCAGCGGCGGGGCGCTCTACGGCCGCGCCCCCGACAGCCTGGCCGGCCTGATGGAAGCGCGCGGGATCGGCGTGCATGGCGGAGCCTCGATCAACTTTTGTCGCATCGCCCTTTCGGTTTCCTGCGGGCCGTACGAGCGTATGCCAGAGCGCGCCTGGAAGGATCATGCAGGGGTGAGACTGCCGGCCATTTCCATCGAGCCGTTCGAGGCCTCGGCGCCTGCGAAGCTAGGTCGCGCGTTGCAGCATCTTGGAGCCGGCGCGGAAGGAGCGTATCAAGGCCAACTCGCGGCCCTGCCGCGGCCGGGTGGGGATTCCCGTTGAGAGATTTGGCATGATCGGGCTCGTGATCGTCACGCACGGGCGACTGGCCGAGGAATTCATCTTCGCCATGGAGCATGTGGTCGGTCCGCAGGCGGCGGTGAGCGCCATCTGCATCGGGCCGGACGATGATATGGAACGGCGCCGCAAGGACATCCTGGCGGCGTGCGAGGCGGTGGATTCCGGGTCGGGCGTCATCCTGCTGACCGACATGTTTGGCGGCACGCCCTCGAACCTGGCCATCTCGGTCATGGAGCAGACCAAGGCCGAGGTGATCGCCGGCCTCAACCTGCCGATGCTGATCAAGCTGGCCTCGGTGCGCACGCGCCAGAGCCTGGAGGACTGCGTGGCCTGCGCCCAAGAGGCCGGCCGCAAGTACATCTCCGTGGCCTCCTACGTCCTGGCCGGCGAAAAGTGACCGCGTCGGAACGGACCGTCCGGATCATCAACAAGCGGGGGCTGCACGCCCGCGCCTCGGCCAAGTTCGTCAAGCTGGCCGCGACCTTCGACGCCGAGGTGAAGGTCAGCAAGGACGGCCAGTGTGTCGACGCCCGCTCGATCATGGGGCTGATGATGCTGGCCGCCGGCATCGGCAGCACCATCGATATCCAGGCCGACGGCGCCGAGGCCCGGGCCGCGATCGAGGCGCTGGCGGCGCTGGTGGCCGCCCGGTTCGACGAGGACGAATAGCCTTCGCTTCAGGTCTTCAGCTTGTAGCCGGTGCGGAAGATCGTCCAGATCGCGGCCAGGCAGACCAGCACGAAGCCGAAGGTGGCCAGCAGGCTCCAGCCGACCCCGACGTCGGATATGCCATAGAAGCTCCAGCGGAAGCCCGAGACCAGGTAGACCACCGGGTTGAACAGGGCGATCTTCTGCCAGAGCTCGGGCAGCATGCTGATCGAATAGAAGCTGCCGCCCAGGAAGGTCAGCGGCGTGACGATCATCATCGGCACGATCTGCAGCTTCTCCCAGCCGTCGGCCCAGACCCCGATGACGAAGCCGAGCAGGCTGAAGGCGACCGAGGTCAGCACCAGGAAGCCGACCATCCAGACCGGGTGGACGATGTGGAACTCCACGAACAATCGCGCGGTGGCGAGGATCAGCAGGCCGAGGATCACCGACTTGGTGGCCGCCGCCCCGACATAGCCCAGCACGATCTCGAACGGCGAGATCGGCGCCGACAGCACCTCGTAGATGGTGCCCGAGAAGCGGGGCATGTAGATGCCGAACGAGCCGTTCATGATGCTCTCGGTCAGGATCGACAGCATGATGAGGCCGGGCACGATGAAGGCGCCGTAGCTGATCCCCTCGATCGCCACCATGCGCGAGCCGATCGCCGAGCCGAAGACGATGAAATAGAGCGAGGTCGAGATCACCGGCGAGGCGATCGACTGCATCAGGGTGCGCCAGGTGCGCGCCAGCTCGAACCTGTAGATGGCCTTCACTGCGTAGAGGTTCATGGTCGGCCCCTCACCAGGCTGACGAAGATCTCCTCCAGCGAGCTTTCCTCGGTGCGGAGGTCCTTGAAATCGACCCCGGCCGCGCCGAGCTGGCGCAGCAGGGCGGCGATGCCGGTGTCCTGGCCCTGGGCGTCGAAGCTGTAGACCAGCTCCTGGCCCCCGGCGGCCAGTTCGAGCCGATAGGCCTCCAGGCCCGGCGGGATGGCGGCCAGCGGCTCCTGCAGGTGCAGGGTGAGCTGCTTCTTGCCCAGCTTGCGCATGAGCACGTCCTTGTCCTCGACCAGGATGATCTCGCCCTTGTTGATCACCCCGATCCGGTCGGCCATCTCCTCGGCCTCCTCGATATAGTGGGTGGTCAGGATGATGGTGACGCCGCTTTCGCGAAGGGAGCGCACCATCTCCCACATGTCGCGGCGCAGCTCGACGTCGACCCCGGCGGTGGGTTCGTCGAGGAACAGGATGCGCGGCTCGTGGCTGAGCGCCTTGGCGATCATCACCCGGCGCTTCATGCCGCCGGAGAGGGCCATGATCTTGGAGTCCTTCTTGTCCCATAGCGAGAGGTCGCGCAGGACCTTTTCGATATGGGCCGGGTTGGGCGGCTTGCCGAACAGGCCGCGGCTGAACTTCACGGTGTCCAGCACGGTCTCGAAGGAGTCGGTGGTCAGCTCCTGCGGCACCAGGCCGATCTTGGCGCGGGCGGAGCGATAGTCGGCGACGATGTCATGGCCGTCGGCGCTGACCTGGCCGCCGGTCGCATTGACGATGCCGCAGACGATGCTGATGAGCGTGGTCTTGCCCGCCCCGTTCGGCCCCAGCAGGGCGAAAATCTCGCCCGGCCGGATGTCGAGGTCGACGCTCTTGAGCGCCTGGAAGCCGCCGGCATAGGTCTTGGTCAGACCGGATATGGAGATGATCGGCTGCACGCGGGCCCCTTCTGCGTCGTCACCCCCGCCAGATAGGCGTAGGCCCTCGGACTGACTAGCCCGAAGGACGTGCGAGGCTCCCCGGCGCCGACACTAGGCCGGTTCGCGCGCCGCCATGGTCATCGGCTTCAGGCCGAGGTCGGCCATCAGGGCGGCGTCGGTGTCCTTGTCGGGGTTGGCGGTGGTCAGCAGCTTGCCGCCGATGAACATCGAATTGGCCCCGGCCAGGAAGCAGAGGGCCTGAAGCTCGCGGCTCATGTGCTCGCGGCCGGCCGACAGGCGCACCACGGTCTTCGGGCAGACGATGCGCGCGACGGCGATCATGCGCACGAACTCCAGCGGATCGACCGCCTCGGAGTTCCCCAGCGGCGTGCCGGGGATCGGCATCAGGTCGTTGATCGGCAGCGAATCCGGATGCTCGGGCAGGGTGGCCAGCGCATGCAGCAGGCCGGCGCGGTCGGTCCGCGTCTCGCCCATGCCGACGATGCCGCCGCAGCAGGTCGACATGCCGACGCTGCGCACCGCCTCCAGGGTGTCGAGCCGGTCCTGGTAGGTGCGGGTGGTGACGACCTTGTCGTAATAGTCCGGCCCGGTGTCGAGGTTGTGATTGTAGTAGTCGAGCCCGGCGTCCTTCAGCGCCTGGGCCTGGTCGCGGGTCAGCATGCCCAGGGTGGCGCAGGTCTCCAGCCCCAGCGCCTTCACGCCCGAGATCATGGCGGCGACCTTGGGCACGTCGCGGTCCTTGAGGTCGCGCCAGGCCGCGCCCATGCAGAAGCGTTGCGCGCCGCCGGCCTTGGCCTCCATGGCCGCGGCGATGACGTTCGTTGCGTCCATCAGCTTGCTGGCCGGTACGCCGGTGTCGAAATGCTGGCTCTGGCTGCAATAGCCGCAATTCTCGGCGCAGCCGCCGGTCTTGACCGAGAGCAGTTGCGAGAGCTGGACTTCGGTGGGATCGAAATGCGCGCGGTGAACTTGCGCCGCACGGAAAATCAGTTCGGTGAACGGCAGCTCGAACAGGGCCTCCACCTCGGCCAGCGTCCAGTCGTAACGGGGCTGCGCGGCGTCGACGGGCCGGAAACCTTGGGCGATTGGAGCGTTCATGCGGAGCCTCCTGGACGGCAAAGGACGCCATGCATCGGGCGCCTCACGCGAGGGGAGGCAAATCGCACATGGTCGGGGGAGCGTGTAGCGCATGAGCACGGGTGAAGACGAGATCGAGTTGAAGTTCCTGTGCGAGCCTGCCGACATCGTGGCGGTGCTGGCGGCGGCGCCGTCCGGCGAGACCCAGGAAAGGCTGCTGGTCTCCACCTATTACGACACGCCCCAGGGCGACCTGCGGGCCAAGCGGATCTCGCTGCGCATCCGCGAGGGCGGCGGGAAGCGGGTCCAGACCCTGAAGCGCGGCGACGGCTTCGCTCGCGAGGAATACGAGCAGGCGCTGGAGGGAGACGGCCTCGACCTCGAGGTTCCGGTGCTGAAGGAGGTGCTGGCGCCGGCCAGGCGCCGCAAGCTGGCGCCGATCTTCACCGTGCGGGTGCGCCGGCTGCAGCGGACGTTCGAGAGCGGCGGGGCCTGGGTCGAGCTGGCGGCGGACGAGGGCGAGGTGCAGGCCGGGGCGCGGACGCGGCGGGTCAGCGAGGTGGAGCTGGAGCTCAAGTCCGGCGCGTGCGGGCCGCTGTTCGACCTGGCCCGTCAGCTTTCGAAGATCGCGCCGCTCTATCTGTCGTTCGACGGCAAGGCCTCGCAGGGCCAGGGGCTGATCGACGGGACCGACCGCGCGCCGCGCCGCCACGACAAGGCGCCCCTGGCCCGCGGCCTGACCGCGGCCGGCGCCTTCCAGGCCATCGCCCGCAACTGCCTGGTCCAGATCGCGGCCAATGGGGCGGTGCTGCGCGAGGCCGACAGCGTCGAGGCGGTCCATCAGTTGCGGGTGGCGGTGCGGCGGCTGCGCAGCGCCATCTCGACCTTCGCCAAGGTCGCCGACGACGAGGCGGCGCAGACCATCAAGGCCGAACTGAAATGGCTGGCCGGCGCCTGCGACGAGGCGCGCGACCTGGACGTCTTCGTCCAGGCGGCGAAGGCCCTCGACCTGCCGGGCCTGGATCTTGCGCCCCTGGAGCCGCTGGTGGAGGCGGCCCGCGCCCGGGCGCACGCCAAGGCCTGCGCGGCGGTGGCGTCGGGTCGGTTCCGCGAACTGGTGCTGGAGGCCACCGCCTGGGTCGAGACCGGCGCCTGGCTGACCGCCGGCGGCAAGGCCAGCGCCAAGCGCCGCGATGCGCCGGCCGAGCGTTTCGCGGCCAAGGCGCTGGATCGCCGCCGCCGCGCGCTGGTCAAGCTGGGCGGCGATCTCAAGG
>MEEW01000125.1 GCA_001724985.1 Phenylobacterium sp. SCN 69-14 | reverse complement strand
CGAGGTCCACGCTGTCCAGGGACGATGGGAAGGATCAGAAGGTCTTGGTGACCGCGAGGCCGTAGGTGCGCGGCTCGGTGAAGAAGCCGTTCCGGAACAGCACCGAGTCCGACAGGAAGAAGTCGGTCAGAGCCTTCTCGTTGGTGGCGTTCTTGATGAAGCCCTCCACCGTCAGGCCCATCGTTCGGTTCTCCACCTGCACGGAGAGGTTCACATTCTCCCACGCCTTCAGGCGGTCAGCCTCGGTGTTGTAGACCCGGGCGAAGGTTTCATCCTGGCGGTAGTAGTCGGCGCGGACGCTGGCGTTCCAGTCGCCACCCAGGGTCCAGTCGTACTGAGCGCCCAGCGAGAACGTGGTCTTCGGCGCATTGGGCAGCGACTTGCCCTTGAGGTCCTTGGCGATGCCTTCGCTGGCCGAGGCGCCCGTGCAAACGGTGAGCAGGGCGGTGATCGGCGCCCCGTTGTTCACCGCCGTCAGGGCCGCAGCCACCACCGCGGGCGGGGCGATGCAGGTTTGGCCGGTGATCGACTTCAGGACCATGAAGTTCGGATTGCCGGCGGTGCGATCGAAGGTGTCGATCGAGGCGCCGGATTTGATCTCGCTGTCCAGCAGGCCAATATTGCCATTGAGGCGCAGGCCCGACATCGGGCTCCACACGAACTCGATTTCGGCGCCTTTGACGGTGGCGTCGACGTTCTCGATGATCGACTGGCGGTTGGCGATCTTCGAAACCTGGTAGTTCTTGTAATCATAGTAGAAAGCCGTCGCGTTCAGTCGCAGCGCGCCGTCCAGCAGGGTGTTCTTGGTCCCCACCTCGTAGGAATTGACGAACTCCGGGTCGAAGGTCGGGCGAGTACCGGCAAAGCCGATCGCCGCCACCGGATTCACGCCGCCGCCCTTATAGCCCTTGGAATAGAAGGCGTAGATCAAGGTGTCGCTGCTGAAGTCGAGCTCCGGCTTCCAATCGAACCCTAGCCGGCCGGTCACCGCGTCGAAGTTGGCGACTTGCTCGGTCGGGGAGCCGAGCGGATAGCCGCGTCCCGGCTGCAGGATGCGGGTCGGGATGTTGACCGCCTTCTTCTTGTCGTTGGTGTAGCGCAGGCCGCCCGTGAGCTTCAGGTTCTCGTTGGCTTGCCAGTAGACCTCGCCGAACGCGGCCGAGGCCTTCAGGCGATAAGGCTGCTGGGACAGGAAGTAGTTGTGGCCTTCCCCGTTCGGCGGGAAGCCCGGATCCACATAGATGCAGGTGGTCGAACCCGCCGGGCACGGGGCCGAGCCTTGAGTCTGGTAGGCGAAGGCGGTGAACCCGTTGGCGATAACGTACTGGAACGATTTCTGCTCGAAATCGACATAGATGCCGCCGACGCTGAAGTTCAGCGGGCCGTCGAAGCTCGACTGGAGCCGGCTTTCCTGGCTCCACTGAGTGGTCGCCCCGCCGGTATAGTCGAAGGTGTACATGCGGTCGGACAGGCCGACCTGCGGATCGTTGAGAAATCCACCTGGCGTCGCAGCAGTGTTCAGGAAGCCCGTGGTCGGCCGGGCGCGGGTGTAGTCCTCCTGCGAGAGCGAATTCGTCGTGCTGTAGGAGGTGAGCGAGGTCAGGGTCAGCCCTTCGGTCACATCGATCGCGATGTTGAGCAGGGCGACGTCGCTGTCGGTCTTGTAAAGCGGGTCGAACCTGGACTCGATGTCCCGAAGCCCCGGCGTCTGGAACTTGCCTGCATAGGGATCGTCGTTGATGACTCCCGCACGCAGGGCGAAGATGCCTTCCACCGCGGCCAGATAGTTCGGGGTGCCGAGCGCGTCGGGCGCGTAGACCGAGGTCGCCCTGCAGCCTTGACCTAACAGGCCGCCCTCTATGCGGGCGAGCACCGGATTGGACGACAGCGCCACACCGCCGACCGACGCGGGGCCATTGTCCTTGGAGCAGAACTGTTTCCCAATTCGCGAACGGTGGTCGTCCTCCTCGAAGTGCTCCCAAACTCCCAGGACGGAGATGCGGTCGGTGGGACTCCACCTGACGCTGCCGCGGACCGAGAACAGGTCGCGGTCGTCGATATCATTGCCAGTGGTCAGGTTGACGCCGTAGCCGCCGCGCCTGAGATAGGAGCCGGCCAGACGCACGGCGAGCGTGTCGGTCACTGGCAGGTTGATCATCCCGCGGAGCTTTCGGCTGTCATAGTTGCCGATCTCGCCGCGCAGCATCGCCTCGAACTGCGGTTTCGGCTTGGCGGTGATGATGTTCAACACCCCGCCGGTGGCGTTGCGGCCGAACAAGGTGCCCTGGGGCCCGCGCAGCACCTCGACACGCTCGACGTCGTAGAATTCCGCTTCCACCAGATTGTTGGCGGTGAGCGGGGCGTTGTTCAGGTGGACGCCGATGGCGCGGTCACCGGTCACGCTGCCGACCTTCGACCCAATCCCGCGGATCACGAAGTTGAAGCCGCCGCCGTTGGTCTTGGAGAAGGTGACGTTGGGAACCGCAAGCTGCAGGTTCTGACCGCCGTCAATCCCTTGGCGTTTCAGGGATTCTTGATTGAACGCCGACACGGCGATTGGAACGTCCTGCAGGGACTCCTCGCGCTTCTGCGCCGTCACCACCAGTTCCTCGATCACGGCGCCGCCGTCTTGCGCCCAGACCGGCGACGACACGAGCGCGCCGGCCGACGCGCCAGCGATCAGAGCTCCGCGCAATAGATGACGATGAATCATCCTGACCTCTCCTCCCCCTTTGGCCGGCGCGTATGAAGGGCGCACGGTCCGCTATCAGCCATTCAGGCTTTTTTTCCGCCGAACCCGATGGGAGCGGCGGTTGGGAGACGCTGCCTGCAAAGTGCACGCGGCGTTCAGTCAGAATTTCTTATGTACACTTTCGCCAAATCGATGGGTTGCCGCCGAATAATAGTGATCAGCGTTTAGATATGACGCTGAGGTGATCCTGACTTCAGGATAATCGATTTGGCGAGACACGAGCGCCTCGCCACGGTTGCAGCGTTTTCGTCCACGTTGTGACAAGCGCGACGTCGTTCAATCGACAACGTCTGCTCGCAACGTCTGATTTTACATCTTGCAAATTTGAAGACTGTTTGGCGCCGGGGCGCCATCCCTGAGAGGATGATATGAAGACTGCCTACGAGACTTCCATCGTCATTGTCGGCGCCGGACCGGTCGGCATGTCCCTTGCCATCGACGCCGCCCTCCGCGGCATCGACGTGATCATCCTGGAGCAGCGGGCGCCCGGCGCGCCGCCCAGCACCAAGTGCAATACCGTCGCCTCCCGCACCCTGGAGACATTCCGGCGGTTCGGCGTGGCCGATAAGATCCGCGCCGCAGGCCTGCCCGATGACTATCCCACCGACTTCCTGATCGCCACCGCCCTGGATGGCGACGAGATCGGTCGGATCGAAATGCCTTCGCGCAACAAGCGCGCCTCGGGCGGATGGCCCGACAGCGACTGGCTGACCCCCGAGCCGGTGGTCCGCGCCAGCCAGCTCTACCTGGAGCCGATCCTCTACGAACGTATGCTGGAGTCGCCGAACATCACGGTGTTGAACTCCACCCGCGCCGAACGCTTCGAACAGGACGCCGAGGGTGTGACGCTCTATGCCCAGGATACCGTCGAAGACGCGACGGTGACGATCCGGGCTCGGTTCCTGGTCGGCTGCGACGGCGGACGCAGCACCATCCGCAAGGCGTTGGGGATCAAGCTTGTCGGCGACGAGGAACTCGGCCGCACCCGCAGCTCGCTGATCCGCTCCAAGGAGGTGCTGGCGAAATTCCCTGGCCGCCCGGCCTGGATGACCAATGTGGTGGGAACACGCGGGCGCGGCACCGTCATCGCCATCGACGGCCGGGAACTGTGGCTGGTGCACCGCGGCACGCAGGACGGCGACTTCGACAGCATCGACCTCGACCAGTCCCTGCGCGACGTCCTTGGCATGGGGCCGGACTGGAAATATGAGCTGCTCAACCATGAGGACTGGATCGGGCGGCGGATGGTCGCCGAGCAGTTCCGGGTCGGCAATGTGTTCATCGCCGGCGATGCGGCGCACCTCTGGGTGCCGCTGGCTGGTTACGGCATGAACGCCGGCGTCGCCGACGCCATGAACCTGTCCTTCATCCTGTCTTCGGTTCTCAAGGGCTGGGCCGATCCTGCCATCCTCGATGCCCACATGGCGGAGCGTCATCCGATCACCGAGCAGGTCTCACGATTTGCGGCGGGCATGGGCGCGCAGAACCGCGCCGCCTTCGAGTTCGACCCGGACATGGCCGCCAAGCTCGACGCCCAGACCGAGGAAGGGGTGAGCTTTCGCGCCGCTTTCGGGGCCGCAGCGGTCGTCCGCAACCGCCCGCAGTTCGCGCCAAAGGGCCTGAACTTCGGCTACTATTATGACGCCTCGCCCTTGATCGAATATGACGGCGAAGCCGCGCCCCCCTACTCGATGGGCGAAGCCAGCCTTTCCACCGCGCCCGGCTGCAGAATGCCGCACTTCTGGGTCGATGAGGCCGCGGGCGTCTCGGTCTCTGAACTGCTCGGTCCCGACTACACCCTGGTGCAGCTCGCGCCGGACGCCGACGCGCAGCCCATCGTCAAGGCGGCCGCCACGGCAGGCGTCCCCCTGCAGGTGGCGACCGTCGCCCCGCCGGCCGGCCTCGACGTCTTCCAGCACAGGTTGCTGATCGTCCGCCGTGACGTCCACATCGTCTGGCGGGGCGACGCCGCGCCAGACGATCTCGCGGGGCTGATGCAGCGCCTGCGCGGCGCCAGGCCCCTGGAGAAGCCGGTCTCGCCGGCGTTCGCTACTTCCACAACCTGAATTCGCGGAAGAATATATCCGTGCAGACGGCTCACACCGTCCGTGCGGAGAGCCGCCCTTTGCTGTTGCGTCGCCACAATCTGAACCTGCTGCCGATCCTGCGCGAGCTCCTGCGCACGCGTAGTGTCGGCCGCACGGCCGAGATCGTCGGCTTGAGCCAGTCGGCCGTCAGCGCGGCTCTCGCCCGCCTTCGAGAGACCTATGATGACGACCTCCTGGTAATGGTCGGGCGGCGCCTCGAGCTCACCGAGAAGGGCGCACAGCTGATCGAGCCGACCGAACGGGCGTGCCTCGAGGTCGAGGCGCTGCTACGGCCTCCGCAATTCGATCCTTCGGCCGAGACCCGCCGGTTCACCATCGCCACCGCGGACTATGTCGCCTTCCTGCTAGCTCCGCCCCTGGCCCGACTCATCGCCGAGCAGGCGCCCGGCGCTTCCGTTCATTTCATCGATGTGCCAACCGACCTCGGGCCGCAGTTGGCCCGCGGCACAGTCGACGTGGTCGCGATCCCGCGCGACACCGCCCAGACGCTGGCCCACCGGACCTCGTCCGCGCCTCTATTCAATGACGACATGGTCGTCATCGCCTCACGCAGGCGCCGCACCTTCCAGGGGCCGCTGACCCGGGAAGTCTACGAGTCCAGCCGGCATGCCCGATTTCGCATGTCGCCAAAGGTCAGCACCACGCACCAGGACATCAGCTTGCGACATACCGGCGTGTCCCAGCGGGACCTGGTTCTGGTGCAGCAGTTCCTCAGCCTGCCGGCGATCATCGAGAGCTCGCAGTGCCTGTCGCTCATCCAGCGGCGACTGGCGATCCGCTTTCAGCGAACCCACGAGATCGATATCTTCCCGCCGCCGTTCGAGATCGAACCCCTGACCATCACCGCCTATTGGGGTCGATCGGCGGAGTGGGACCCCGCCCACGCCTGGTTCAGGGGCCTGATGATACAGGCCGGAGCCTCGCTCGAACCTTATGCCGGCGAGCTCCCGACCACTCGGGCTGTGGCGGACTGACTCCCAAAACGTCTTCCGATCGTCCCTCCGAAGATGCGCAGTGCTTCAGCTCCCCCTAACCGCATGCCGATCGCGGTCTTCGGGCGGTCCAGGTATGGTCGCAGAAGCTCGCCGATAATCGATCCGCACGGCCTCGGCGGGCCGCGAGGCTTCCACGATCTTCAGCGGAACACCTGCCTCAGCGAGGCCTCCACCAGCGGACCCTGATCGCCGCCGAAATTGATCAGCGTATAGTCGGGGCCGAGCCTGCGCTCGGTCGCGAGCTTGATCCGCTGCGCTTCGCCGCCGGCCATGCAGATTATTGCGAGTCACGCCCTCCAGACGAAGCCACGACCTGGTCTGGCGGTGCTGTCAGACTAACGGTAACTTGTCTCCGTTTCCCGCCGTTAGGGCGGGAGAAGCCTCAGTAAGGTCGCGATGGCGATCACCGGTTCTAAGTGGAACGGACTGCGGTTCTTCGGTCTTCGCGATCAGGCTGCGTGATGGCCGCCAAGCTCGGCTGCGCCAGAGCCCTAAGTCGTGCTTGCCCATGGATTGGAGAGCGAGCTGGGCGTTACGCTGCTGAATCCGGCGCGCCGCCGCGAGACCGTCTTTCGGTGAAAATGAGGCTGACGTGCAGGCCCTTATACGCCGCTCACTGTCCGATGGATCTATCGCGCGTGCTGGAAGTCGCTGATCTTCGGCGGATACTGCTCGACGGCTCCGAAGGGGCGCCGGGAGAGTTCGCGCAACGAGCTCTGGCAAAGGGCTAGTTGGACCACATCCGTGCGCCGGCTCCTGAAACCGGCTTCACAATAGGCCAGATAGAAAAGCCATAGCCTGCGGAAACGCTCGTCGAACCCTGCTGATTGCCGCAGGATCTGGGGCCAAGCCGCGATGAAGCGATCGCTCCAGTCCTTGAGGGTCTCAGCGTAGTCGAGGCCGAAACGCTCCACCGCCTCCACCATCAGGCCCGCGCCTGAAACGACAGACGCCAGTTGCGTCTCAGAGGGGAGGGAGCCGCCAGGGAAGACATATTTCTGGATGAAGTCTGTGCGGGCTTCGTACTCGTCGACCAGCTTGTCTTGGATAGTGATGATCTGAAGGCCGGCGCGGCCACCCGGTTTCAGCGCGTCATGGACCTTTCTGAAATACGCAGGCCAGTACTGACGGCCCACCGCCTCGAACATCTCGATCGACGCCACCCGGTCGAACCGACCGCTTATGTCGCGATAATCGACCAGTCGGATGTCCGCCTTGTCCGCCAGGCCCGCTTCGAACAGCCGGCGGCGCGCGAAGTCGTACTGCTCGCGGGAAATGGTGATGCCGGTCACCGTGGCTCCGATCTCGCGCGCCGCAAACTCGGCGAAGCCGCCCCAACCGCAACCGATCTCCAGCACGCTGTGGCCCCGCTGGAGATCCATCAGGCGCGCCAGGGAAGCGTATTTGCCGCGCTGGGCATCTTCCAGAGACTGATCCGCGCGCTCGAACCGGGCGGAAGAATAGGTCATCGAAGGGTCGAGCCAAGCTGAGTAGAAGGCGTTGCCGAGGTCGTAGTGAGCGTGAATGTTGCGGCGCGAGCCGCGGCGGCTGTTTCGGTTCCGGCGATGCGCCAGCCGGTTGATCGCCCTCATCAGCCCGTTGCCGTCGAACAGGCGACGAATGTGGTCATAGTTGTTGACCAGGGTCTCCAGCAGGACCGCCAGCTCAGGCGAGCGCCATTCGCCCGCCATGTAACCCTCCGCGAAGCCTATGTCGCCGCTCTTCAGCACGCGGGCCGCGAAGCGGTAGCTCACGATGTTCAGCACGGCAGAGTGGCCGGGGTGTCTGCCAATCAGCCGGCGTCGGCTTCCATCGGGCGACACGAGGGTCAACTGTCCCCATGTCCAGTTCGATGACAGCAGACGCAGAAAAAGATCGAAGACGGCCGACGATGGCGCATTGTCGCGGGCGGGGCACAAGGTCGTGGTCATGGCTGCTTGTTGGTTTGCGGTGGGCATTGGGCGTCGTCTTGCGTTCCCGCCGCGAGGGTCTTCAGGGCGGCCAGCGCCCGCGTCCGCGCCGCGCCGTGCTCCACCACGGGACGTGGATAGTCCGGACCCAGGCGCACGCCAGCCTTGGCCAGCACAGCGGCGGAAGCGCTCCA
>MEEW01000124.1 GCA_001724985.1 Phenylobacterium sp. SCN 69-14 | reverse complement strand
CCGCCCGACCTGGCGGTCGCCTGGTTCCACACGCTGAAGATCGCCGCGCCGCGCCTGTTGGCCCAGGCGGTGCGGGGGCGGATGATCCAGGTGCTGGGCAGCGCCGTGGCCGACCCGGATCATCCTGATCGACTGACCCGGGCCGCCGCCGTCGCGGACGGCCTGCCCGATTGCGCCTTGCGCCAGGTGGTCCTGGGCTTTCGCATGGAGGCCGGCGGGGCGCGCTGGCATGCCGGCGCGGAGATATCGGCTGGCGTGCTGGAGGCGATCGCCGCCGACCGCCTGCTGACCATCATCGGTCAGGTCGCGCCCTGGTCGGCCAGGCCGGGCGGTTAGAGCCGGCTCTTCACCAGCCCCAGCACCTGTTCGCGGCCGGGTTCGGCAGTGACGTCGATGCGGTCGAAATCCTTGCCCCGGGCGTCGCGCAGATCGGCGAACAGGCCCGCCGGGTCCTCGTGGAAATGCAGGAAGGCCCTGGATCTCAAATAGAAGACGCCTCGCGTCTTCTCGACCGGGCCGGGCAGGGCGCGCACTGCGGCCAGCAGCGGCTCAAGGCGGTCGAGCGCGGCGGCGCCTGCGTGCTTCACCTAGTCCTCGCGCGGATACTGGCTGGGCCTTGCGAGATAGTAGTCCGCCGCGGGCAAGCCGTCTTGCGCCTCCACCGCCGCGTTGAAGATGCGCCCATCGAAGCCGCCGCGTTCGGCCCGCTTGGCCAGGCGCCTGGCCTCGACCTCGTCCCAGGAAATCGCGTGGGCGCCGGCCAGGGCGCGGGCGACCTCGAGCACGTCGGCGAGTTCGCCGGCCAATTCGTCGGCGGTCGCCTCGCGGGCTTCGGCCGCTTCCTCCAGCAGCTTTTCGCGTAAGGCGGCGCGGAACTCGTCCGCGTCCAGCCGGCGCTCGAACACCGCCAGGCCCTGGGCGCGCATCATGGCCGGCAGGCCGTCGCGGATCAGCTTGCCGACCTTGAACCTCATGGCTTCTCCTGGAAGACGCGGTAGCCCGGCTCGTCGGCGATGGCCAGCATCTCGGTGTCGCCGCTGGTGTCGCCATAGGCGGCGCGAAGCTGGACCTCCTCGCCGAACACCGCCTGCAGGCGCCGGACCTTCTCGGCCCCCCGGCAGTTGGGGGTGGCGAAGGCGCCGGTCACGCGGTCGCGGGCGTCGAACGCCAGCTCGGTGCCGATCAGCATCTCCGCGCCGAGGCCGCGGGCGAAGGGGGCGACGATGATCTCCGGAGAGGCGGTGACGATCACCAGGGTGGCGTTGCGCTGGCTCCAGCGCCGCCAGGTGCGCACCGCGTCGGGGCGCAGCATGCGCGGCGCCATCAGTTCGGCGAAGGCGCGGGCGTCGGTCTCCAGCCGCTCGCGCGTGACCCCGGCCAGGAATTCGCGGGTGGCGGCCGCCTTGATCCGCCCGCGGTTGCGATGGCCGAGATAGGCGAGGGCGGCCGGCGCCAGCTTGACCAGGCCGAGCGCGTAGCGAATCGGACCGGCCCGCCATTTGAGGAAGGCGGTGTAGCTGTCGTGGGTGGTCAAGGTTCCGTCGAAGTCGAACGCGACCACGCCGGCGTCCTGCACCCGATCATCCAAGCTTTCCATCTGCGAGCCGCCTATGCGCCGCAGTCGCCATCTAGCCATCCATCCCCCAACGCGCCACGGCCTGTGGCGCGCCGCCCCTTGCGCCGCGGCGGACCGGCCCCCGCGCCGTCCGGGCAAGCCTGCGGCTACAGACCCGCTCTTGCGCCGTTTCGACACATTCCCATCTAGGGATTCGGACGTGCCCGCCATCGGGCGCCCCGCCGCCAAATGTCACGGAAATGCGCCCAAGGCTTGTGATCGCGGCTCGGATCGGGGAATGTCAAGGATTAGACAACCCCGGGCACGTATCCTGCATCGATGGCGTAAGGGACGCCCCGGGCCAGCGCCGGCAAGGACCAGGGTCCGCGTCGGCGAGAGAGTGAGAAACGAGCATGACGAAGGCCGCGAGCGGAGATTCCAAGAGCACGCTGTACTGCTCTTTCTGCGGCAAGAGCCAGCACGAGGTCCGCAAGCTGATCGCCGGGCCGACCGTGTTCATCTGCGATGAATGCGTCGAGCTGTGCATGGATATCATTCGGGAAGAGCACAAGATTTCCTTCGTGAAGTCGAAGGACGGCGTGCCGACCCCGAAGGAAATCCGCGAGGTGCTGGACGACTACGTCATCGGCCAGGATCACGCCAAGAAGGTGCTCTCGGTCGCTGTCCACAACCACTACAAGCGCCTGAACCACGCGACGAAGAACAACGACGTCGAACTGGGCAAGGCCAACATCCTGCTGATCGGCCCGACCGGCACCGGCAAGACCCTGCTGGCCCAGACCCTGGCCCGAATCATCGACGTGCCGTTCACCGTGGCCGACGCCACGACCCTGACCGAGGCCGGCTATGTCGGCGAGGACGTCGAGAACATCATCCTGAAGCTGTTGCAGGCCGCCGACTACAATGTCGAGCGGGCCCAGCGCGGCATCGTCTATATCGACGAGGTCGACAAGATCAGCCGCAAGTCGGACAACCCCTCGATCACCCGCGACGTGTCGGGCGAGGGCGTCCAGCAGGCGCTGCTGAAGATCATGGAAGGCACGGTCGCCTCCGTGCCGCCGCAGGGCGGGCGCAAGCATCCGCAGCAGGAATTCCTGCAGGTCGACACCACCAACATCCTCTTCATCTGCGGCGGCGCCTTCGCGGGGCTGGAAAAGATCATCTCGGCCCGCGGCCAGGGCACCTCGATCGGCTTCGGCGCCAAGGTGTCGGACCCCGACGACCGCCGCACCGGCGAGATCTTCCGCCAGGTGGAGCCGGACGACCTGCTGCGTTTCGGCCTGATCCCGGAATTCATCGGCCGCCTGCCGGTGATCGCCACCCTGGACGACCTGGACGACGCGGCCCTGGTCAAGATCCTGACCGAGCCGAAAAACGCCTTCGTCAAGCAGTACCAGCGGCTGTTCGACATGGAGAACGTCGGCCTGACCTTCACCGACGACGCCCTGATGGCGGTGGCGCGCAAGGCGATCCAGCGCAAGACCGGCGCGCGGGGTCTGCGCTCGATCCTGGAAGGCATCCTGCTCGACACCATGTACGAGCTGCCGACCTATGACGGGGTCGAGGAAGTGGTGGTCAACGCCGAGGTGGTGGAAGGCCGCGCCCAGCCGCTGGTCATCTACGCCGAGCGCCGCGACAAGGGCGGCGCGGCCTGAGCCGACGGACAGGCGACACGATCCTGAGGCCTCGCGGACCTGCGCCGCGGGGCCTTTTCATTGAACGAACGCTTCGAGGGCCGGGTTTTCCCCGCCTTTTTCCGTCACTTGGCCGCATCGCCCGCGGCCGCGCTTGAATGCCGGATCGAAGCGTCCACATAAATGGGCCGAGAAGCCGCCTTGCAAGGCGGACGGGCCGTCCGACTCAGGCGCATCGCCTGAAGTGACTGCGGTCCGTGGCCGAGCCCGGTGTTCCAACGGGCCGGCAGGAGTTAGAACGCATCATGTCCGAGATTAAGACCCTTCCCATTCTACCGCTGCGGGACATCGTGGTGTTCCCGCATCAACCGGTGCCGCTCTTCGTGGGCCGGGAGAAATCCGTGCGCGCGCTCGAAGAGGCGATGCGGGGCGAAGGCAAGCAGATCCTCCTGGCCACCCAGAAGGACAAGGACGACGACGATCCGGCCGCCGAGGCCATCTATGACGTCGGCGTCGTGGCCACCGTCCTGCAACTGCTGAAGCTGCCTGACGGCACCGTCAAGGTGCTGGTCGAGGGCAAGGCCCGCGCCGGCATCTCGCGCTTCACCGCGCAGGACGAGTTCTACGAGGCCGAGATCGCCTTCATTTCGGAGGACGGCGGCGCGTCGGCGGAAGCCGAGGCGCTGTCGCGAGCGGTCGTCGAGCAGTTCGAGAACTACGTCAAACTCAACAAGAAGGTCCCGCCCGAGGCGCTGGCCTCCATGCCCCAGGTCGACGCGCCCGGCGAGCTGGCCGACCGCATCGCCAGCCACCTTTCGGTGAAGATCGCCGAGAAGCAGCAACTGCTCGAGATCTTCAACGTCGTGAAGCGCCTGGAGAAGGTCTACGCCCTGATGGAGGGCGAGATCTCGGTCATGCAGACCGAGAAGAAGATCCGCAACCGCGTGAAGCGGCAGATGGAGAAGACCCAGCGCGAGTACTATCTGAACGAGCAGATGAAGGCGATCCAGCGCGAGCTGGGCGAACAGGACGACCAGCGCGACGAACTGCTGGAGCTCGAAAAGCGCATCAAGAAGACTAAGCTCTCCAAGGAGGCCCGCACCAAGGCCGAGGGCGAGCTGAAGAAGCTGCGCAACATGAGCCCGATGTCGGCGGAATCGACCGTCGTGCGGAACTATCTCGACTGGCTGCTGTCGATCCCGTGGGGCAAGGCCAAGACCAAGGCCATCGACCTGACCAAGGCCGAGGAAGTCCTGAACCGCGACCACTTCGGCCTGGAGAAGGTCAAGGAGCGGATCCTCGAGTACCTGGCCGTGCAGGCGCGCGTCGGCTCGCTGAAGGGCCCGATCCTGTGCCTGGTCGGCCCTCCCGGCGTCGGCAAGACCTCGCTGGGCAAGTCGATCGCCGAGGCGACCGGCCGTGAGTTCGTGCGCGTCTCCCTGGGCGGCGTGCGCGACGAGGCCGAGATTCGCGGCCACCGCCGGACCTATATCGGCTCCATGCCGGGCAAGATCATCCAGTCGATGAAGAAGGCCAAGTCGACCAACGCCTTCTTCCTGCTGGACGAGATCGACAAGATGGGCAGCGACTACCGTGGCGACCCCGCCTCGGCCTTGCTCGAAGTGCTGGACCCGGCGCAGAACTCGACCTTCGGCGACCACTATCTGGAGGTCGACTACGACCTGTCGCCGGTGATGTTCGTCACCACGGCCAACAGCCTGAATATGCCCCAGCCGCTGCTGGACCGCATGGAGATCATCCGCATCCCCGGCTACACCGAGGACGAGAAGGTGGAGATCGCCAAGCGCCACGTCCTGCCCAAGCTGACCAAGGACCATGGCCTGAAGCCGGAAGAGTTCGTGGTGCCCGACAGCACCATCCGCGACCTGATCCGCTACTATACGCGGGAGGCCGGGGTGCGGTCGCTGGAGCGTGAACTGGGCAACCTGGCGCGCAAGACGGTCCGCGACCTGGGCCGCGAGGGCGTCAAGTCGATCACCATCGATGACGAGCGGCTGGCCAAGTACGCGGGCGTGCGCAAGTACCGCTACGGCGAGACGGACGAGGAAGACCAGGTCGGGATCATCACCGGCCTGGCCTATACCGAGTTCGGCGGCGACATCCTGACCATCGAGGCGGTCAAGATGCCGGGCAAGGGACGCATGTCCATCACCGGCAACCTGAAGGACGTGATGAAGGAGTCCATTGCCGCGGCGAACTCCTATGTCCGCAGCCGCGCGCCGCAGTTCGGCATCGAGCCGCCGATCTTCGAGAAGACCGACGTGCACATCCACGTGCCCGACGGGGCCACGCCCAAGGACGGCCCGTCCGCCGGCGCGGCCATGGCCACGGCCATCGTCTCGGTGCTGACCGGCATCCCGATCCGCAAGGACATCGCCATGACCGGCGAGGTCACCCTGCGCGGCCGGGTCACGGCCATCGGCGGCCTCAAGGAGAAGCTGCTGGCGGCCCTGCGCTCGGGCGTGAAGACGGTGCTGATCCCGCAGGAGAACGTGAAGGACCTCGCCGACATCCCCGACAACGTGAAGTCGGGCCTGGAGATCGTGCCGGTCTCCAATGTCGACGAAGTGCTGGCGCGGGCCCTGATTCAGCCCCTGACTCCCATCGAGTGGAACCCCGCCGAGCAACCGGCGGTCTCGGTTCCGGCCGACGAGGCGGGCGATGAGGCCGTAATCACCCACTAAATCGGTGGAAAACTGAGAAAAAATAAGGCGGCGCGACATCATCTCGCGCCGCCTTTGTTTGACGGGCGAGAATCGGCGCCCATAATCGCGCCACGCGAAGCAGCCTCGCGGTTCCGCGAGAGGTTCGCGGCTTGATAATGGGCTGGGAGAGACAAGAAATGACCAAGGCCGAACTCGTCACGGCGATCGCCGACAAGGCGGGCCTCAACAAGGCGCAGGCGAAAGACGCTCTGGAAGCGTTCATCGACAGCGTCACGGCGTCGCTGAAGGCGGGGCAGGAAGTCCGACTCGTCGGTTTCGGCAGCTTCGTTCCGGTGACCCGCGCCGCCGGCACCGCGCGCAACCCGCGCACCGGCGAGACGGTGAGCCGTCCGGCCTCGAAGACGGCGCGCTTCCGCGTCGGCGAAGGTCTGAAGAGCTCGCTGAACTAAGACTGTTCCGACAGTCAGGCGTTCGAGGGCGGCCTTCCGACGCGAAGGCCGCCCTTTTTCCTTTCTATGAGGGCGGCTAGCTCAGCTGGTCAGAGCACCTGGTTTACACCCAGGGGGTCGGGGGTTCGAACCCCTCGCCGCCCACCATACCCAGACTTTCCCCTGAAAATTCAAATAGTCCTTGTGATGTAAGGCCCAGGCCACCAATTGGAGTGGTCAGAAGGTGGTCAAATTCGGGGGCGAGTATGTCGGAGGCCAGGGGGCTTCACCAGAAGGCGGCTGGGCAGACGTGGTATGTACGTCGCCTTGTCCCTGACGATGTCCGTGAGCGCATCGGGCGGGGCGTTTGGAACGTCTCTGCCCGCACCACCGACCTGCGGGTCGCGCGCCAGGAGCGGGACCGTTTATGGCTGCGATGGGATGCCGAGATCGCCGATGCTCGGTCGCTCGGTCCGGGGCCGGTTGCCGACCTCGCGGCGGTGCTGACGGCGGTCGACAACTGGCGGCGCGTGCGATGTGCGGCTGCCGCCGATTTCGCTGCTGAGCTTGCCGAGGAGCGGCGCGCCTTCGCCCTGGCGGAAATGCGCGCCCACGTCGCTGAAATCCAGCGCGGCCCGGTCACGGTGACGCTCGTCGACGCTTCCCCCAAGCCGCGCGATCCCGTGGATGTGGACGCCCTGGCCTGGGCGCGGGCCTATTTCGCCTCTGAGAGGGGGCAGGGGGCGAATCGCGGCGTTGGGATGCCCTACGTCACCGGGCTGCTTCTCGGCCGCCTCCAGGTCGCCACGACGGGCGTAGAAGGCTGGGCCAAAGTGCAGGGTTTCGACGCTAAGTTTGACGAGGCGGTCGCGGCCGGCGGAGTCTCCTCCTCGATCCCTGCCAAGGTCCGCGACAAGGCCCGCCAACCGTTCGCGCGGGCTTGGCTCGAAGTCGTTCAGCACGAAGAGGCCGAGCGCCGCCGCGCCGCGTCCATCCTCGGGACAGTGGCCGCCGCGAACGCGGCGCCGGCGTCGATCACCGTGCAGGCCGCGCCGATCTTTGAGGCCCGCCCGGGTGATGTCACGGTCGCCGAGGCTATTGCCGAGTTCAAGGAGGCCCGAGGGCGCGACGGCATCGAGGACATCGAAAAGAGATATGCGCACCTGTTCCGAGCCATCGGTGAGAGCGTCGGAGAGGATCGTCCAATCCGCTCGATCACCGACCGGGACGCGGCGGGCGTGCTCGATCTTCTCCGGCAGGTCCCCGCGAACGCCTCGAAGCTCTACCCCGGCAAGACGCTAAAGGCGGCGATCAAGCTCGCGGCGGTGGAGAAGCAGGACAATGAGCGTTTGGTTGCTCAGGGCGAGACGCCTAAGCGGAAGGTCGCCCCGATGACGCCGAATACTGTTCGGTCCTACGTTGTGAACGGCTCGGCGCTCTGGAATTTCTCCGTCGAGCGGGGGTGGGTCGAGCGGAATATCTTCCATCCGTTGATCCCGTCGAAGCGGCCGAGTGTGAAGCGCAGGGGCTTCAAGGACGACGAGCTGACGGCGGTCTTTGCCCACATCGCCGAACGCCGCGACAGCCACCCCGACTACTTTTGGATTACGGCCGTGCTGATGTACTCGGGCGCCAGGATGAACGAGATTTGCCAGCTGCTGCCGGGCGACGTGAAGGACGCGGAT
>MEEW01000123.1 GCA_001724985.1 Phenylobacterium sp. SCN 69-14 | reverse complement strand
CTGCTCGTCGTCGGCTTCTGGTCTGACTGGGAGTACCTCAACGCCGTGATCGGCGAGGCGCTGATCGACGTGCAGCCGCTGTCCGTGACCGTCATCGACCTCTCGCCGACAAACGCGCTCGAGCAGAAGGCCCCGCAACTCTGGCAGATCGCGCACGCACAAAACGTGACGTTCGAACATGTGCAAGAGTCAGGCGCTTCGGCGCTCGACGAGCTTCGTCGAGCCTTCTCGTCGAACTACCTACGTCAGGTCCTGGACGCTGGACGAGCCGCCTTCGAGCAAGCTACCGGAGCCCACTGTGACCCGGCTTGGCTAGACGTCGGAAATTTCGACAGCGAGGCCCTATATGGTCTGAGGCGGGATGCCGAAGGCGTTTCTGCTGCTGAGCCGGCCAAGCTCCTGCGTCCAGCAAATCCAGAAGCCCTAGGCTTCTTCCACTTGCTGCTCCGTCAGGCCGGCGCCGTGCAACGCGCCGAGGGATATGATCTGAACGGCCGGAGCATCCGAGTCCTCAACGGGGCGCAATCCATCCTCGGGACGCTACGCGGGAAGTTCGTCGAGCCGCCTGCAGCGATGCAGTCCGACATTGTTGTCGCGGTAGGCGCGACCGACTTGGGCGTGCCGGACAATGTGGTTCGCAGCGGACGCGCCGGTGATGTCATTCGTCCGGATCCAGCGGGTGAATGGTACGACCTTCCTGGGGCAAGAGCCGCGTTGGGCATCTGATGGACATCTTCACGCAAGCCGAAATCCTCCTTCGCGACGCACAGTATGAAACCTGGACGTGGACCGGCTCGGCCGGCCCAGTGACCTGTTTCGAAAACGCGGCGCTGATGGGATTCGTCCACGTCTTCGACAGCGCAGATGCTCTCCTCGGCGCTTGGAAGGAGAACCAGCAAACCGCGCTCGCTCGTCATGCCGCGTCGTTACGCGGCGCCGGAGTGAAGGCATGGAACGTCTATTCGGTCTTTCTGACCCCCGATCAGGACGCGCGCCGAGGGCGCGAGATCGAGCGCATCGAAGAGGATTTCTCTTTGACTCGAAAGATCGCGAAGGCATCCATCACCACGCCTGATGACGTTGAGAAGGCGCTGCTACCCCTGCTGTCGATACGCTCCAAGCCGCTGCTCGGCGCGTCCAACTTCGAAACGAGACTGCGCACGAGGCTGAAGGACATTCCTCCGGATGCCGTTACTGCTTTTCTCGGCGAGACCACACCCGCCGAGATTGCTCGCATCTTGGGGGCGACTTCATGAGGCTCCAGTTCATCGAAGTATGCGGCTTTCGTGGCTTTAGGGATCTCGTCCGGATCAATTTCGGACGGGGCTTCACCGTCATCACCGGTCGCAACGGCGTGGGCAAGAGCACGCTGTGCGATGCGGTCGAGTTCGCGATCACAGGCTCCATTGACAAGTACGCCGTCGAAAAGGCTGCGAAGGAGAGCCTCAGTGATTACCTTTGGTGGCGCGGCGAAGGTGTTCCCAAAGCCCACTATGTGACAGTCTCCTTCGTCGACGACAGCGGGAACCCATTCACCATCACGCGGACGCGGGAACGCGGCTCCGATCGCTCACCGGAGGAAATCCACGCTGCGCTCTGCCGTGGACCTGCGCCAGAAGACGCACTTCGACAACTCACCCGGACGTCGATCATCCGCGACGAATGGATCGCCGCGCTCAGCCTGGATCTCACCGAAACGGAGCGATTTGATCTCGTGCGCTCGGCGCTCGGTGCATTGGAAGGCTCGGAAGCCGGTAGCAGAGCCAAGGAGGTCGTGACTGCCGCCGAAGCTGCGCACACTAAAGATGAGGCCGCCTATGAGGCTGCCCGCTCGCGACTAGCGGACAGACTGACGCAGCAATCCGAGACACAAGCCGCGCTCAGCCGATCAGGGGACGTGTCCGGCGCGCTTCAGGTGATCGCCGCCGCGGCGCCGGATGCGCCCACCGAGCTGACGGCACGTCTTGCTGCAGGTCGAAACGCGCTCGCGAACGGACGAGCCAGATTGGGTCGAATGGGCGAAGCGCTTCAGCTCGGTCGAGAGGTCGCGGCGGCGCAAGCGCTCTACAACGCTCCGGAGGCCGTCGCAAACCGCGAGGCCGCATCGGCAGCGCACGAGGCAGCGCAGCGCGAGCATGAGGCGGCACAGCAAGCCCTCTCGGAAGCCGAACAACGCCTCTCGCGGGAAGAAGAGATGGACGCGATGGCAGCGTCGCTGAGCCTTCTCGTCGAACATGGCGAACGCCTCGGGCTACACGACGATCATTGTCCGCTATGCGCAGCCCATCGGACATCGGACGAGTTCGCTGCCGGTCTGGCCGCCGCGCGTCGACGGATTACATCACTGGCGTCGGGCGTTCAGGCCGCCCGCGATGCTCTCGCCTCCGCGAAACAGAACGCGCGGCAACCCAGCCTCACGTTGCAGACAGCCACCGCCGCGGTTCAAGCCCAAGCGGACGAGCTGCGGCGTCTGCGCGATGAGGAAGCGGCGCATCTGGATTTCTACGATCAGTGGGGGCTCGATCACCGCTTCATCCATGATCCTGACGGGCTGGAGCGGGCCATTTCTCCGGAACGCGACCGGCTGATTGACCTCGAACGCGCGCTACTCGTGCTGGAAGCCTCGCAAGCAATCTCGCGAATGTCGTCAATCGAAAGCAACATCTCGGCGCTGCGGGCTGAAATCGAGAAGCTGGCGCAGGCAGTCAGCCAGTCACAAAATGCCGTCACAGCGGCCCGCGAAATCGAACGCTCAGTTAGACGCGTGAGCGCGGAGATCATCGATGAGCGCCTTGCTCAGATCAGTCCTCTGCTCAACGAGCTTTATCAGCGCCTGCGACCGCACGCAGACTGGCGGACAATCGACTACAGCATCCGCGGTGACGTCCGACGTTTCCTAAGTCTCAAGGTAGGCGACGGACTGAACCCGCAATTCGTCTTTAGCAGCGGTCAGCGTCGCGCCGCCGGTCTCGCCTTCCTTCTTTCGGTCCATCTTGCGCGTGCGTGGACACCGCTCAGGTCCCTTCTGCTTGACGATCCCGTTCAGCACATCGACGATTTCAGGGCCCTTCACCTGGTCGAAGTGCTCGCCGCTCTGCGCGTGGACGGGCGCCAGATCATCTGCGCCGTCGAAGACCCCGCGCTGGCCGATCTGCTTTGCCGGCGCTTGGTGAGCACCGCAACGGAGGGAGGCCGGCGTCTCGACATCGACCTTGGGCCGCTCGGCGCCACAAGCGTGGTCATCGACCAGGAAATCAATCCGATGCCGGTGGGTGTTTTACGTGGTGTCGCCACCGCATGACGGCTGAGAGCGCGCAGATCGAGCTTCCGGCACCGCGCGAACGTCGGGCGCACGGACCCTGGAGCGATCTGGCGCTCCACACCGTCGGCTGGCGCGCGTTTCAGGATCTGTGTTCGCAGGTATGCGAGGTCGTGCTCGGCCGACCCGTAGAGATCTTCCGTGAAGCACAGGACGGCGGCCAGGACGCGGTCTTCCTCATCCCTTCGGGAACGGACGCACCGCCGATCGGCACGGTCCAATGCAAGCATACGTCTGATGCCATGAAGGCCTTGAAGCTCAGCGATCTCACCGCTGAGCTTAAGAATGTCGAGGAACTGGTCAAAGCCGGCCAGGCGGACACCTACGCCTTCATGACGAACATGAGCGTGGACGCGCCTGTCGCGGCGGCGATGCGCGCCAGGCTTCGGGCGCTCGGCGTGCGCAGGCCGCACATTCTTGGTCGCCAATATATTGTCCGGGTCATTAGAACCAGCGCCCGACTGCGGGCGCTCGTCCCGCAGGTCTACGGCCTGGGAGACCTCACGTCGATCGTTGATGAGCGACTGAGCGAGCAGAGCCGGGCGCTGCTTGACAGCTGGATTCCAAAGCTCCGCACCTATGTACCCACCAAAGCACATCGCGACGCTGTCAACGCCATTTCCAACCACGGCGTGGTGCTGCTGCTGGGCAATCCATCAAGCGGCAAATCGGCAATCGGCGCAATCGTCTCGACGATCGCTTCGGAAAACCCGGACAACACCGTTCTCGCTTTGACCAGTCCCCGCGATTTCGAGGCTGGATGGAATCCGAACGATCCGGGCCGCTTCTTCTGGATCGATGACGCCTTCGGCTCGAATGTGCTGCGCGACGACTATGTGCAGGACTGGGCGTCGGCCTTCTCGAAGCTGCGGGCCGCGATCAAGCACGGCAACCGGTTCCTCCTTACCTCCCGCAAACATATCTACGAAGCGGCGCGACGTCGGCTCGGACAGCGCAACCTTGCACAATTCGCTGATAACAGCGCCGTCGTCGATGTCGGCGAACTGACATTCGAAGAGAAGGCGCAGATACTTTATAATCACGTGAACTTCGGCGAGCAGAGTCAGAGCTGGCGATCAAGCGTCAAGCCACACCTAACTGCGGTCGCCGCCGTTCGCGACTTTCTTCCTGGGATTGCCGAACGTCTTGGCGATCCGAACTTCACCAAGGGGCTCGCGCCTCGCGAAAGCTCCCTTGTTCGCTTTATGGAAGAGCCCACAGAGCATTTGATCGATACGGTCAATGCCCTGGATGATCAGCTTCAAGCCGCGCTCATCTTGGTTTACGTCCAGCAAGCCGGCTTCGATCCCAGCGACCACGATGTGTCGGCTGCCCAAGCAGTCGCGGAGCTGACGTCGTACAGCCTCACCAAGATCCAGGATTGTTTCGCTGAGCTGAAAGGCTCGTTCCTGAAGCTCTCCGGATCAAAATGGACCTTCGCCCATCCGACGATATCAGACGCGCTGACGGAGATCCTGCGCCAGAAGCCGCACATGATGGCGGCGCTCATACGGGGCGCGACCATAGACACCATTCTTAACAGTTTCACATGCGAGGGCTCGCCTCTCATTCGAGA
Organism: Phenylobacterium sp. SCN 69-14; assembly: GCA_001724985.1. Lineage (GTDB taxonomy): Bacteria > Pseudomonadota > Alphaproteobacteria > Caulobacterales > Caulobacteraceae > Phenylobacterium. The sequence continues at coordinate 3,135 of MEEW01000123.1, read as the reverse complement.
CGCCCTTGTCATCCCGACGACGCTCGACAACGCTCTGGTTGCCCGGCTCGGCCACACTCCCGATGAATGGCATCGCAATTGGATGCTATTCCACTTCCTATCTTATCGGGCGAGCGAACCGGTGTTCGCCAAAGCGGTCCAGCAATTTCCAGATCTACTTCGACGATCCTGCTGGCGGACCGACCTCGCCGGCAACAATCCCCAGATCGCAGCCCTCGCCCGAGCCCATCACCTCGGCGTGTTGCCGGACGATCTGCGCTCAGAGGCGGCGGACACTCTCGAATCCGCCGTGCTTACAAACCTAGATTCTTCCGCCTTCGATGAACCAGAGATGCTAGCGCTCATACCGCCGCTGAGACTGGTCGGCATAGGTTTGGCACTGCGAACAACTGTGCTGCCTTCGCTCGAAGAACGAATCGACGAGATCGTCGCTGACGCTGACTTGGACGAGGAGCCTGACAGCCACTTCAAGAAGCTTCTTGATGTGCTCGATCGCATTGAGGCGATCGGCGTCGACGCGGACGCCACAGCCCTGATCGACCACGCGCGCGATCAGGTGAAGCGGTCGGTCAAGGGACTGGAAGAGCGCAAGCGCGAGCGGGAGGACGGCTCAGAAGACGAAGCGGATTGGACGCACATCGTGACGCAAAAGAAGGAGGAAGCTCCGGCTCCCACTCCGGTCGCCACGAAGCGCTCGGTGTTTGACGATGTCGACAAATAGTAATGGAGATAGCGAGCGGTTGAGCTCGGACCGGTCGGAGCCGTCTTTGACCGATAGCGCCGACGCAAAGCGCCCCCTACGAGGCGCCGCCGCCGCTCAAGCGGGTTTCGACTACCAACTCGACGTCTCAATCCTCGCGGCGCTGCAACTTCTCCTCATTTCCAAAGCGGCCACACGCCTCGTGCTCGAACCGGCGAGCGAGGAGGATTTGGAGGCGGACCTGGAACCCTACGTGCCAGGACGCCTGCAACCCAGTGCGATCATCGCAGGCGGGTACAAGCTTGTCGTCCAAGTCAAGATGGACAACGGCGAGCCCTGGTCGATCGAGGATTTCGACGCCCTGCTCAAGCACGGCTCTGCAAAAAAGGGGGGGCGCCGAAAAGCCCTGCATCATCTCGACGAGCCGAACACTCGCTATCTGCTCGTCACCAATGCCGACGCAAAAGGCGTCGCGCGTGGACTGCTGGTCGAAGGCTTCGAAGAGGTCTCGGACAAGGCAAGCTTTCCGCCGAGCCTGCACGCCACATTGAAGACATCGCCCGAAGGCCGTGTCGCGATCTGGGGGAAGCTGACAGAGAAACAGCTCGCATCCGATATCCGAGCGCTCATGTCGGACCTGTTGCACGTTCCCAAAGTGGAACAGCTAAATCTCCTCCAAAAGCTCCGTCTCGAAGCCAGGCGGCGGACCCGAGGCAGCACGCCCGGTCTATGGACGAGCGATGACCTTCTCGCCACGGTGCGGGCGCACGGCGGGTTCCTGGCCAGCTCCGCCAGCCTCGAGCATTTCGTGCCCCCGGCGAACTTTGACGAGATGCTCAAGGTCCTGAACGACAAGAACGCAGTTGTTATTCGGGGACCCTCGGGCACAGGCAAGACGCAGGCAGCGCTCAAGCTATGCGATCTCGCGCGACGGCGTAATGGTGTGCTGGAGGTCGTCACTGTTGGGGCGGATGATGCTCCGACGAGCGTGCGCAAGGTCGTCAACCATGGACCGACACTCTTCTATGTCGATGATCCATGGGGCCAATTCAGCCTACGCGGGGGCAGCGAGGCTTGGACCGAGCAGTTGCCGCGCCTCCTTGCTAAGGCTACGCCGGATCATCAGTTCGTCATCACGTCCCGCAGCGACATGATGCAGAGCGCCAAGGTCGGCGATAGCCTCAACGCATGGTCGGTCGAGCTGGACGCGGACCATTACCGGGACGGTCAACTCCGCGACATTCACGACAACCGCATGGATCAGCTACCCGCCGCCTTGCAGACCAAGGCCTATGCATTTCGCAATGAGGCGCTCGACAGGCTTGGCACCCCGCTTGAGATCGAGCTGTACTTTGCGCATATGCAATCCGGCCCCGATGTCGGTGAAGGAGATCACGTCTTCTTACGCCGGCTGCTCGAACTGGCGCAGCGCGATGCGGTGGAAGGCGTTGTCCTCAGAGCCCTATCATCGATCGACACTTGCGGCACGTCAGCCATCGTTTGGGCGCTGCTGGCGGCACGCGGGCAATTCGACCGCAGCCGACTCAACCCTCTTCAGCGCACGCTACGCGGGCTTGATCGCGCACTCGCCGACGGCCTAGACCGTCTTATAGACCGCATGGTCGCGGCCCGCCATTTGCGTCAGCCGGCCCGCACCATAGCCTTTGCTCATCCCAGCGTCCGACAAGGTTTTGAAGCCTTCGCCAAGGACAATTGGGGCCAGAGCGGGGCTGCGATCGAGACTCTGATCGCCGCGCTCACTCAGTTGCCTTCAGCGCATCGCGATTGGGGCTTGGAAACCGCCGCCCGAATTTTCGAAGTGACGCGCTCGTTCGCAAGCCGAGAGGACGTTGATCGGACCTTCGACATTGATTCCGGCAGCCAGGAAGCGATCGACGCTTGGCTGGACGAAAGCCTGATGGATCCGGCTTCCAAGTTCGCGCCCTTGCTGGAGCTGGCGTCGGAGGTGGGCAGCGATGTGTCCATACCGAGCCGCGTTGCGCGGTGGCTGTTGAAAGGCACGCAGCGGGGAGCTTCCTTCTTCGTTCGTAACTGGCAACCGCCGATCTTCGACGATGCCTGGTACGACACCGTGGCAGCGAGCCCGTTCGCAGCCAAAGTCGCCGAGCGATTTATCCGTGAGCAGCTTGGCTTCGACCGAGGGAATTACGGATCGGGATTCGCCAAGCGGCTCGATCGCTTCGCACCCGCCCTGACCTCCGCCTATCACGACGCCGCGCGCCAGATGGTCGGCAACGGCTTCGAGCTCAATGCCGACGCCGTCGCGGCCGGCGCCGTGCGCGACCTAGATGGATTTGAGAGCGTCGTGCAGGCTGCGCTGGATGACCTCGCGGGCCTCCACCGTCAGCACGTTCAGAGCGGCCGGGAGGAGTGGCGCGCGATCGAGGATGGCGAACGGGATCATGCCGTCGAAG
>MEEW01000122.1 GCA_001724985.1 Phenylobacterium sp. SCN 69-14 | reverse complement strand
CTGATGGACTTCGACAGCCTTTCGGCCCTGAAGTCGGGCCTGGGCACCGCGGCGGTGATCGTGATGGACCAGTCCACCGACATCGTCAAGGCGATCGCCCGCCTCTCGTACTTCTACAAGCACGAGAGCTGCGGCCAGTGCACGCCCTGCCGCGAAGGCACCGGCTGGATGTGGCGGGTCATGGAGCGCATGGTCACCGGCGAGGCCGAGATGCGCGAGATCGACATGCTGCTGGACGTGGCCAGCCAGGTCGAAGGCCACACCATCTGCGGCCTGGGCGATGCGGCCGCCTGGCCGATCCAGGGCCTGTTCCGTCACTTCCGCCATGAGGTGGAGGATCGGATCACTCAATATCGGGCCGGAAGGCCGCATGTGCAGGGCGCGTCCCTGCAAGCGGCGGAGTAACCCCAAATGGCCAAGGCTAAAGTCAACGGCGTCGAGGTCGAGTTCGAACCCGGCATGACGGTTCTGCAGGTCGCGGAGCTGGCCGGGGAAGAAATCCCGCGCTTCTGCTATCATGAGCGCCTGAGCATCGCCGGCAACTGCCGCATGTGCCTGGTCGAGGTGAAGCCCGGCCCGCCCAAGCCCCAGGCCTCGTGCGCCCTGCCGGCCGCCGAGGGCCAGGAGATCTTCACCAATACGCCGATGGTGAAGAAGGCCCGCGAAGGGGTGATGGAGTTCCTGCTCATCAACCACCCCCTCGACTGCCCGATCTGCGACCAGGGCGGCGAGTGCGACCTGCAGGACCAGGCCATGGGCTATGGCCGCGACGACAGCCGCTATCTCGAGAACAAGCGGGCCGTCGAAGAAAAATACATGGGGCCGCTCATCAAGACGGTCATGACCCGCTGCATCCAGTGCACGCGCTGCGTCCGCTTCATCACCGAAGTGGCCGGCGTGCCGGAAATCGGCCTAATCTCTCGCGGCGAAGACGTTGAGATCACGACCTATCTCGACAAGGCCGTGACGTCGGAACTGTCGGCCAATGTGATCGACCTCTGCCCGGTCGGGGCGCTCACCTCCAAGCCCTACGCCTTCAACGCCCGCCCCTGGGAGCTGAAGAAGACCGAGAGCGTGGACGTGATGGACGCGCTGGGCTCGGCGATCCGCGTCGACAGCCGGGGGCCGGCGGTGCTGCGCGTGCTGCCGCGCCTCAACGAAGAGATCAACGAGGAGTGGATCAGCGACAAGACGCGCTACGCCGTCGACGGCCTGTCGCGCCAGCGCCTCGACCGCCCGTTCGTGCGCAAGGGCGGACGCCTGCAGCCGGCGAGCTGGGGCGAGGCGTTCGACCTGATCGCCGAGAAGGTCAAGGCGACCCGCGGCGAGCGGATCGGCGTCATCGCCGGCGACCTGCAGGACGCCGAATCGATGAAGGCGGCCAAGGACCTGTTCACGGCGCTCGGCTCGGCCAATATCGACTGCCGCCAGGACGGCATGGCTCTGGGCGGCGGCCAGCGTGAGAGCTGGCTGATGAACTCGACCATCGCCGGCATCGAAGAGGCCGACGTGATCCTGCTGGTCGGGACCAATCCGCGCCTCGAGGCGCCGGTGTTCAATGCGCGCCTGCGCAAGCGCTGGGCCGCGGGCGCCCTGCGCGTGGGCGTGATCGGCGAGCAGGCCGACCTGACCTATAAGTACGACTATCTCGGCGCTGGGCCCGCGACCCTGTCGGGCCTGACCCGGGCGAAGAACGACTTCGTCAAGGCGCTGAAGGAAGCCAAGGCCCCGGCGATCATCGTCGGCGCCGGGGCGCTCTCACGCGAGGACGGCCAGGCGGTGCTCGCCGCCGCCGCCGCGGTCGCCAAGAGCTTCGGCATGACCTGGAACGTGCTGCATACCGCCGCCTCGCGGGTCGGCGGCCTGGATCTCGGCTTCGTGCCGGGCGAGGGGGGCAAGACCGCGCGCGACATGGTGCAGCCGGGCGCGCTGGACGTGCTCTTCCTGCTGGGCGCCGACGAGATCGACGCCAAGGGGTCGGACGCGTTCAAGGTCTATCTCGGCACGCACGGCGACAACGGCGCCCACGCGGCGGACGTGATCCTGCCGGGCGCGGCCTATACCGAGAAGGACGGGCTCTACGTCAACACCGAGGGGCGGGTCCAGTTCGGCTATCGCGCCGTCTTCCCGAAGGGCGAGGCCCGCGAGGACTGGTCGGTGTTCCGCGCCCTGTCCGAGCGCCTTAGCGCGACCTTGCCTTACGACAGCCTGGCCCAGCTTCGGGCCAAGCTCTTCGCCGAACACCCGACCTTCGGCCAGATCGACTATGCGCCCGGCGCCGCCGGGGCCGCGGTCGACTTCGCCGCACTGGGCGCGAAGGGCGATCTCGCCGAGGCTCCGTTCGAGAGCCCGGTAAAGGCTTTCCACCTGACCAATCCCATCGCGCGCGCCAGCGTGACGATGGCCGAGTGCGCCGCCGTGGTTTCCGGCGCCGCCAAGATCGCGGCGGAGTAAAGGGGCATGGACGCGAACTCCTTCTGGGCCACGCCGGGCGGCTGGACCCTGATCACCGTCGCCCAGATCATGGCGGTCGTGCTGCCGCTGCTGGTGGCGCTGGCCTTCTTCATGCTCGCCGACCGGAAGATCTGGGCCGGCGTGCAGATGCGCAAAGGGCCCAATGTCGTCGGCCCGTTCGGCCTGCTTCAGTCCTTCGCGGACCTGATCAAGTTCGTGCTGAAGGAAATCGTCATCCCCGACGGAGCGGACAAGTTCGTCTTCCTGCTGGCGCCGGTGCTGACCTTCGTCCTGGCCCTGGTCGGCTGGGCGGTGATCCCGTTCGCACCGGGCTGGGTGGTCTCCGACATCAATGTCGGGGTGCTGTACCTGTTCGCGATCAGCTCGCTGGGCGTCTACGGCATCATCATGGGCGGCTGGGCTTCGAACTCGAAATATCCGTTCCTGGGCTCGCTGCGCTCGGCCGCGCAGATGGTTTCCTACGAGGTCTCCATCGGCTTCGTGATCGTGACCGTGATCCTGCTGGCCGGGACCATGAACCTGCAGGCGATCGTCGAGCAGCAGGCCGGCGGCTTCTGGAACTGGAACGTCTTCGGCGGCGGGCTGCACAACCTGCCCATGGCCCTGGTGATGATCCCGATGGCGGTGATCTTCTTCATCTCGTCCCTGGCCGAGACCAACCGTCCGCCCTTCGACCTGCCGGAAGCCGAATCCGAGCTCGTGGCCGGCTACCAGGTCGAATATTCCTCCAGCCCGTTCCTGCTCTTCATGATCGGCGAGCTGGTGAACATCGTGCTGATGTGCGCCCTGATCTCGGTGATGTTCTTCGGCGGCTGGCAGGCCCCGATCGACCTGCCGTTCGTCCATGACTGGCCGCCGACCGTGCAGAGCTTCTACGGCCTGATGTGGTTCGTGCTGAAGGTCTGCTTCTTCTTCTTCCTGTTCGGCATCGTGAAGGCCATCGTGCCGCGTTACCGCTATGACCAGCTCATGCGGCTGGGCTGGAAGGTGTTCCTGCCGACCTCGATGGCGGCGGTGGCGATCCTGGCGGCCTGGCGCGTCTTCGGACCGGCGGGCGCATGAGGAGGCTGATGGCCATGTCCCTGGTTCTCACCCTCGGCGCCTGCGCCAGCGCGGCCGGCGGGCCGTCCATCGCCGGCGGCGTGGCCAGCTACGATGCGCTGAAGAGCGCGCGCGAGGCGTGCCTGGCCAAGGGCGGCGAACTGGTCCGCAGCGAGGAAGGCTCGGGCAAGCGCATGAACGACTACGCCTGCAAGAGAAAGTAACCGCGAGATGATGCAGCGAATTTCACAAGCAGTCAGGGGCGCGGCCCTGATGGACTTCGTCGGGGCCTTCGGCCTGGCGATGAAGTACATGGTGAGGCCGAAGGCGACCGTGCAGTACCCGCACGAGCGCGGCCCGCAGTCGCCGCGGTTCCGGGGCGAGCACGCCCTGCGCCGCTATCCCAACGGCGAGGAACGGTGCATCGCCTGCAAGCTCTGCGAGGCGATCTGCCCGGCCCAGGCCATCACCATCGAGGCCGAGCCGCGCGACGACGGCAGCCGCCGCACGACCCGCTACGACATCGACATGGTCAAGTGCATCTACTGCGGCCTGTGCCAGGAGGCCTGCCCGGTGGACGCCATCGTCGAGGGGCCGAACATCGAGTTCGCGGTCGAGACGCGCGAAGAGCTCTACTACGACAAGGAACGCCTTCTGGAGAACGGCGATCGCTGGGAGCGGCAGATCGCCAAGAACCTGGAACTGGACGCGCCGTACCGCTAACACCGCGGCGCGAATCCGAACCGACGACCACCTTCGTCCGCACCGGACTCCCGGCGCGGACCGCACGTAACTAAGGGGCTGAGAAAAGCCGTCATGGCCTTGGCGATCGCATTCTACCTGCTGGCGGCGGTGACCGTGGGCGCAGGGTTCGGGGTGGTGTCATCCCGAAACCCGGTGCATTCGGTGCTGTTCCTGATCCTCAGCTTCTTCTCGGCCGCGGGCCTCTTCGTGACCATGGGCGCGGAGTTCCTCGCCATGCTGCTGGTCGTCGTCTATGTCGGCGCGGTCGCGGTGCTGTTCCTGTTCGTGGTCATGATGCTCGACGTCGACTTCGCGGCGCTGCGGCAGGGCTTCGCGCGCTACATGCCGGTCGGCGGCCTGGTCGCCGGCGTCCTGGCGGTGGAGATGATCGTGATCGCCACAGCGGCGGCCACCGGCGGGGTTCACAAGGCCGACAGCCCGCAGCTCCATCCCGAGCTTCCGAACATCGAGACGATCGGCCACGTGCTCTACACCGACTACGTCTACTTCTTCCAAGCCGCAGGGCTGGTGCTGCTGGTGGCCATGATCGGCGCCATCGTGCTGACCTTGCGCCACAAGCCGGGCGTGCGCCGCCAGTCGATCGTCGACCAGGTGGCCCGCACGCCAAAGAGCGGCATGCGCGTCGTCCAGATCAAGCCGGGGCAGGGGATCGAGCAATGATCATCGGGCTCACCCACTATCTCGCGGTGGCAGCGATCCTGTTCACCATCGGGGTGTTCGGGATCTTCGTGAACCGCAAGAACATCATCGTCATCCTGATGTCGATCGAGCTGCTGCTGCTCGCCGTGAACATCAACCTCGTGGCGTTCTCGGTCTATCTCCACAACGTCGTGGGGCAGATCTTCGCCATGTTCGTCCTGACCGTGGCCGCCGCCGAGGCGGCCGTCGGCCTCGCCATCCTAGTCACCTTCTTCCGTAACCGCGGCGACATCGCCGTGGACGACGCCTCGATGATGAAGGGCTGACGGACCAAGACATGACACCGCAGTCTCTGATCACCATCCTCGTCTTCGCCCCGCTGGTCGGGGCGATCGTCGCCGGCCTGTTCGGCCGCCGCATCGGCAATGTCGCCTCGCAGAGCGTGACGACGGGCCTGCTGCTGCTGGCCGCGGCGCTGTCGTGGACCCTCTTCGCCAAGTGGACCTGGGGCGGCCTGGAGCCGTTCACGATCCAACTACTGCCGTTCATCAATATCGGCGACTTCCAGTCGAACTGGTCGATCCGGCTCGACGGCCTGTCGGCGGTCATGCTGGTGGTCGTCACCAGCGTCTCCTGCCTCGTCCACGTCTATTCGTGGGGCTACATGGCCGAGGACGACTCCAAGCCGCGGTTCTTCGCCTATCTGTCGCTGTTCACCTTCGCCATGCTGGCGCTGGTGACCGCCGCCGACTTCATGCAGCTCTTCTTCGGCTGGGAAGGGGTGGGGCTGGCGAGCTATCTGCTGATCGGCTTCTGGTTCAAGAAGCCCAGCGCCAACGCCGCCTCGATCAAGGCCTTCGTGGTCAACCGCGTCGGCGACTTCGGCTTTGCGCTCGGCATCATGACCGTCTTCTGGATGTTCGGCTCGATCCAGTTCGCCGAGGTGTTCCCGAAGGTCGCGGCCATGGCCGGCGAAGGCTGGTGGTTCGCCGGCTCGTACTGGCATGCGGTGGACCTGGCCTGCGCCCTGCTGTTCGTGGGCGCCATGGGCAAGTCGGCCCAGTTCTTCCTGCACACCTGGCTGCCGGACGCCATGGAGGGCCCGACCCCGGTCTCGGCCCTGATCCACGCCGCGACCATGGTCACAGCCGGCGTCTACATGGTCTGCCTGCTCTCGCCGATGTTCGAATATGCGCCGGTCGCCAAGAACATCATCACCGTCATTGGCGCGGTGACCGCCCTGTTCGCCGCGACCGTCGGCCTGTCGCAGAACGACATCAAGCGGGTCATCGCCTATTCGACCTGTTCGCAGCTCGGCTACATGTTCTTCGCCGCCGGGGTGGGCGCCTATCAGGCGGCCATGTTCCACCTGTTCACCCACGCCTTCTTCAAGGCCCTGCTGTTCCTGGGCGCCGGATCGGTGATCCACGGCATGCACCACGAGCAGGACATGCGGAAGATGGGCGCGCTCTGGAAGTACCTGCCGGTCACCTATGCGGTGATGACCATCGGCACCCTGGCCATCACCGGCTTCGGCCTGCCGAACCTGCACCTGGGCTTCGCCGGCTTCTACTCGAAGGACACCATCATCGAGAGCGCCTTCGCCGCGGGCCAGGCCTATGGCGGCGTCGCCTACTTCGCCTTCGTGGTCGGCGTCTTCGCCGCGGGCCTGACGGCGTTCTATTCGTGGCGCCTGACCTTCATGACCTTCCACGGCTCGGCCAAGTGGGGCCAGGGCGCCCATGCGGCGGGGCATGACGACCACGCCCATGGCGACGATCACGCCCATGCCGACGCGCATGGCCACGACGACCATGGCCACGGTCACGACCACAAGCCGCACGAGAGCCCGTGGGTGATGCTGGTCCCGCTGCTGCTGCTGGCGTTCGGCGCCGTGGCCGCCGGCTTCGTCTTCGTCGACCAGTTCGTGGGCGAAGGCTGGAAGGAGTTCTGGCGCGGGGCGATCTTCAACGGCGCAGGCAACCACGTGCTGGAACATGCCCACCATTCGCCGACCTGGGTGAAGTGGGCCCCGCTGGTGGTCTCGGCCCTCGGCTTCGTCGGCGCCTTCTACGTCTACATCATGCGCGAAGGCCTTGGCGCGGCGATCGCCGCCCGCAAGGGACCGCTGTGGACCTTCCTCTACAACAAGTGGTTCTTCGACGAGCTCTACGAGGCGACCTTCGTGCGCGGGACCAAGTTCCTGGGCGACCTGTTCTGGAAGGGCGGCGACCAGAAGATCATCGACGGCCTGGGGCCGAACGGGGTCGCGGCCACGTCCTACGCGGTCGGCCGGGGGGCCGGGCGCCTGCAGAGCGGCTATGTCTATCACTATGCATTCGTCATGCTGCTCGGCGTCGCAGGACTGCTGTCCTACGCGCTCTGGGCCTGGGCGTAAGGGGAGGGGATCAGTCCCATGACCGGTATTCTCTCCCTCACGACCTTCACGCCGCTGGTCGGCGTGGCGGCCATCCTGCTGCTCCGCGCCTTCCGCACCTCGGAAGACGCCAAGGCGGTGAACGCCGTGAAGTGGATCGCCTTCGTCACGACGCTGGCCACCTTCGCGTTCTCGCTCCTGCTGGTGGCCCAGTACGACCCGGCCAACCCCGGCTTCCAGTTCCTCGAGGACCACGCCTGGTTCGCGGGGCTGCACTATCGGATGGGCGTCGACGGGATCTCGATCCTGTTCGTGCTGCTGACCGCGTTCCTGATGCCGATCTGCATCGCCGCCTCGTGGAACTCCATCGAGAAGCGCGTGCCGGAATACATGGTCGCCTTCCTGGTGCTCGAGACCCTGGTCATCGGCGTGTTCTGCGCCCTGGACCTGGTGCTGTTCTACCTGTTCTTCGAGTTCGGCCTGGTGCCGATGTTCCTGATCATCGGCATCTGGGGCGGCAAGAACCGGGTCTATGCGGCCTACAAGTTCTTCCTCTACACCCTGCTCGGCTCGGTGCTGATGCTGGCGGCGATCCTGGTGATGATCGGCGTGGCCGGCACCTCCTCGATCCCCGAGCTGATGACCTACAAGTTCGACGCCAACCTGCAGACCTGGCTGTGGCTGGCCTTCTTCGCCTCGTTCGCGGTGAAGATGCCGATGTGGCCGGTGCACACCTGGCTGCCCGACGCCCACGTTCAGGCGCCGACGGCGGGTTCGGTCATCCTGGCCGGCATCCTGCTGAAGCTCG
>MEEW01000121.1 GCA_001724985.1 Phenylobacterium sp. SCN 69-14 | reverse complement strand
GGGCGGACTTGGCCGAGGCCGGCGAGGTCGCCCGCCTGCATCGGCAGGTTATGCGCCTGTCCCTGCACTATCTTCCCGAACTGCACACGGCGCAGGAAGACCTCTGGTTCTTTCGCGAGCGCCTGCTGCCCGAGAACGAGACCTGGGTCGCCGAGATCGGCGGCGCGATCGTCGGCTATATCGCCTTCAAGCCCGGCTGGATCAGCCACCTTTACATCCACCCCGACCATCAGGGCCGCGGCCTGGGCGATCGCCTGCTGGCCAAGGCCATGGAGGACGGGACGCCGCGAGAGCTCTGGACCTTCCAGCGCAATACACGGGCGCGGGCGTTCTATGAGACTCGGGGCTTCGTCCTGGTTCGCCTGACGGACGGCGAGGACAACGAGGAAAAGGAGCCCGACGCGCTCTACGCCTGGCCAGGCCGCTAAGCTTGCATCCAAGCCGAGGGAGGACTCGTATCTTGCACATGAACAAGATCGACCGACGCGCCTTCCTCCTCGGTTCGGCCCTGGTCGCGCTTCCGGGCGCGGCGCTGGCGGCCGCCGATCCTTACGCCGCCTCGCCCTGGCGAAAGCTCAGCGACGCCGACTGGCGCAAGCGGCTGGACGTGGTCAGCTACAACGTGCTGCGCAAGGAAGCCACAGAGATGGCCGGGACCAGCCCGCTGAACCGGGAGAAGCGGCGCGGGACCTATGCGTGCCTCGGCTGCGGCCTGCCGCTCTTCAAGTCGGACTGGAAGTTCGAGAGCGGCACCGGCTGGCCCAGCTTCTACACCGCCATCAAGGGCGCGCTGGGCAAGAAGACCGACTACAGGATCGGCGTGCCGCGCACGGAGTATCACTGCGCCCGGTGCCTGGGGCATCAGGGGCATGTCTTCCCGGACGGCCCGCGGCCGACGGGCCTGCGCTATTGCAACAACGGGGACGCGCTGAGGTTCGTGCCGGCATAGGCGGCCGAGGCGCTTATCGCAGCGCCGCCATCACGTGATCCACGCCGCGCAGGACGGCGTCCGAGTGGGCAAGGCCGAGCAGGGTCGTGTGGGTCGCGGCGGGGTCGTTCTCGTAGGCGCGGGCCCTGGACTGGCGTTCGGGGGCGCGGCGCGCCTCGTCCCAGCCGGGAAAGCGGCGCAGGTCGCCGGCGGTGACCACGGCGACCGGCCAGGCGGGGTCGAGCACGGCGGCGCGGGCCTGGACCGCGCCCTGGGGCCAGGCGAGCACCTCGGCCGCGGCGGTGCGCGCATGGCGGCCGGACACGAAGGCGTGGCGCTTCTCGGCGCGGCCCTGCGGCGGCAGGCCGATCCGGTCGCCCGTATAGTAGGCGACCTTGGTCATGCCGAGCGTGCCGGCGACGGCGGTGATGCGGGCCAGGTTGCGGACACGGCGAAGAAAGGCCTCGGCCGCCGGGCTTTCGGCCATTTCCGGGGTGGTGGCGTCGAGCAGGACTAGGCCCGCGACCTGATCGGGATGGCGGCCGGCATAGAGCCGGACATGCTGGCCGGCCATGGAATGGCCCATGAACACGAACGGCCCGCGCTCGCCCGAGGCGGCGATCAGCCGCTGCAGGTCGTCGGCGATGGCGGCGCTGTCGCGCGGGCCGGGTCCGGGATCGGAAAAGCCCATGCCGGCGCGGTCATAGGCGCAGGAGCGCAGGCCCCGTTCGGCCAGGCGCTGTTGCAGGGCGGCGAAGTCGGCGGCCAGGCCCCAGGCGCCGGCCTCCATCCAGATCACCGGCTGGTCGGATTTCGGTCCTGCGCAGACCAGCCGCAGCTTGCGCCCGCCGATGTCCACGAACCGCCCGCTCGGCTCGAACGGCCCGGCCAGGGCGACGAGGGCCAGGCCCCCGCCGATCCATAGGGCGAGCAGGGCGGCGAACGCCCCGGCGAGGACCTTCAGCATTCGCCGCGCCCGCCCGTGAGGCTCAGGACTTCACCTTCACATAGGAGCCGGGGGCGTCCTCGATCGGCGGATACTTGCCCTTGGCCGGGTCGCGCGCCGGGACCAGCTTGCCCGACTTCGCCCGCAGCCACTCGGCCCAATGCGGCCACCAGGAGCCTGGCGCCTCCACCGCCCCGGCGGCCCATTCCTCGAGGGTGGGCGGCAGGTCGGAATTGGTCCAGTGCTGGTACTTCTTGGCCACCGGGGCGTTGATGACCCCGGCGATGTGGCCCGAACCGGCCATGGTGAAGGTGACCGGCCCGCCGAACAGCCGCGCGCCGCGATAGACCGAGCGGGCCGGAGCGATGTGGTCTTCCTTGGACGACTGCACATAGACCGGCGTCTTCACGTCGCCGAGGTTCAGGCGGACGTTGTCGAGGGTCAGCTCGCCCTTGGCCAGGGCGTTCTCGCCGTAGAACTTGCGCAGGTAGAACAGGTGCAGCGCCTTGGGCATGCGGGTCTGGTCGGAGTTCCAGAACAGCAGGTCGAAGGGCTTGGGCTCCTTGCCCATCAGGTAGTTGTTCACGAAGAACGACCAGATCAGGTCGTTGGCGCGCAGGGCGTTGAAGGTCTCGGCCATGGCCTGGCCCGAAAGCACGCCGCCGGCCGCGTCCATCCGCTGCTCGAGGTCCTGCAGCCAGTCCTCATTGGTGAAGATCAGCAGGTCGCCGGCCTCGGCGAAATCCTGCTGGGCCGCGAAGAAGGTGGCCGAGGAGATCCGCTGGTCGTTGCGGGCGGCCATGTGGGCCAGGGTGGAGGCCAGCAGGGTGCCGCCGATGCAGTAGCCGACGGTGTTGACCCGGTCGACGCCGGCCTGGGCCATGGCGACCTCGGTCGCCTCGTAGATGCCCTGGCGCATGTAGTCTTCGAAGGTCTTGTTGGCGAGCTCGACGTCCGGATTGACCCAGGAGGCGACGAAGACCGTGAAGCCCTGCGAGGTCAGCCAGCGGATCATCGAGTTCTCGACCCGCAGGTCGAGGATGTAGAACTTGTTGATCCAGGGCGGGAAGATCAGCAGCGGGATCTCGTGCACCTGCTCGGTCGAGGGATCGAACTGCAGGAGCTGCAGGATCTCGTTCTGGAAGATCACCTTGCCGGGCGCGGTGGCGACGTTTTCGCCGATCTTGAACATCTCGTAGTCGGTCTGGCTGATGGCCAGTTGACCGCCCCCGCGGGCCAGGTCCTCGGCGAAGTTCTGCATGCCCCGGACCAGGGATTCGCCGCGGCTCTCCATGGCTTCGCGCAGGGCCGCGGGGTTCGAGGCCAGGAAGTTCGACGGCGCGAAGGCGTCGGTCAGCATCTTCATGAAGAACTCGACGCGGCGCTTGGTCAGGGGCTCGACCCCCTCGACGTCGGACACCAGGCCGTTCAGCCAGTTCGAGGTCAGCAGATAGGACTGCTTGATGACGTCGAAGACCGGGTTCTCGACCCAGTCGGGATCGTTGAAGCGCTTGTCGCCCTTCTCGGGCGAGACGACGGGCTCCACCGCCTCGCCGCCGGCGCGGCGCGCGGCGGTCTGCCAGAGCTCCAGATAGCGCTGGAAGAGGTCGGCCTGGGCGCGGACCAGGCGGTCGGGCTGGGACATCAGCCGCCCCATCACGTCGGTCAGGGCCGGGGCCACGTGGAAGGGGTCGGTCTGCAGGCCGGCCGGCCGCTCGGCCTGGCGCAGGGCGGCCTCGGCGATGGCGCCCTGGGCGGTCAGGGCCGCGCGGGCGAGATTCGACGACAGCTTTTCGAGCATGTCGTGCTGCTCGGTGCTCAGTTGGCCGATCGGCTGGGCCGGTGCCGCAGCCGGCTCCGGGGCTGCGGGTTTGGCGGGCGGGGCGGCCTGGACGACCTTGGCGGCCGCCTTTTCGGCCTTGTCCGCCTTGCTCTTCTTCTTTCCCTTGGCCTTGGCCGGCGCCTCAGTCTGGTCGCTCATGCCCGATTTCCTCCCGTACCTGGGCTTGCTTGGGGCTTCGGAGCGCTCACGCTCTTCCGCCCGGGACGATCATGGCATAAGACCGGCGGAGAAATGAACGCGCCGCTTCGACTTTTCGTAAAACTGTCCGCCCGGCCCCTTGGCCGGGGCGCGGCGGCCTGTGTCTGCCTGGGCGCGCTGCTGGCCGGTTGCGCCACTCCGTTCGCCGAGGCGCCGGTCGATCCGGCCTCGCCGGTGGCGCAGGACGTGGCGCGCATGGTGCGTGAGGCGCGCGAGGAACCGACCTTCGCCTCGATTCCGCCGATCCCGGCCGCCGACCGCAAGACCGGCGACTGGGGCAAGGCCGCCGATCAGCTCGAACTGGCCGGCGCCCGGCTGGAGCAGGAGACCGCCGCCAACACCTGGACGCTGAACGACACCTCCCGGTTCGTCGCGCGCGCGCGTTCGGAGGCCGGCCCCGACTTCGACGCCGCCGCCTCGAGCGCGGCGGCCACCGAGGCGTTCGCCAGGGAGCTTCGGGAACGAGCTACCCCGCCTCCGCCGCCCCGGTGATGCGGCTGGCGGAGGCATAAATCTCCCTCAACCTGCTTGGCTGGCCCCTTCGCCGGGGCTATCCATGCGCGACTTCAGCTCCCCATCGCCGCGGCGTCGCGGCCAGAGCTCAACATGACCCCCGAATTCCACCGTATCCGCCGCCTGCCGCCCTACGTCTTCGAGGAAGTGAACCGCATCAAGGCGCGGCTTCGCGGCGAAGGCGTCGACATCATCGACTTCGGCATGGGCAATCCCGACATGCCGACGCCCAAGCATATCGTCGACAAGATGATCGAGACGGCCCGCGACCCCAAGGCGGGCCGCTATTCGGCCTCCAAGGGCATTCCCGGCCTGCGCAAGGCCATGGCCGGCTATTACAAGAAGCGCTTCGGCGTCGATCTGAACCCCGACACCGAGGTCATCGCGACCCTCGGCTCGAAGGAGGGCTTCGCCAACCTCGCCCAGGCGCTGACCGCGCCCGGCGACGTGATCATCTGCCCGAACCCGGCCTATCCGATCCACGCCTACGGCTTCATCATGGCCGGCGGGGTGATCCGCCACGTGCCGGCGCCCTCGCCGGAGGAATATCTGGCCGGCGTCAGCCGGGCGGTGAAGCACTCGGCGCCGCCGCCGTCGGTGCTGATCCTGTCCTATCCGTCCAACCCGACGGCCCAGTGGGTCGATCTCGACTTCTACAAGGAAGCGGTCGCCCTGGCGAAGAAGCACGACATGCTGGTGCTGTCGGACATCGCCTATTCGGAGATCTATTTCGAGGACAACCCACCGCCGTCGGTCCTGCAGGTCGAGGGCGCCAAGGACATCGCGGTCGAGGTCAATTCGCTGTCCAAGACCTACGCCATGGCTGGCTGGCGCGTCGGCATGGTGGTCGGCAACGCGCGGATGTGCGCGGCCCTGGCGCGGGTGAAGTCCTATCTCGACTATGGCGCCTACACCCCGATCCAGGTCGCCGCGGCGGCCGCGCTGAACGGCCCGCAGGACTGCGTCGAGGAGATCCGCGCGATCTATAAGAGCCGCCGCGACACCCTGGTCTCGTCGATGAAGCGCGCCGGCTGGGACATTCCCGCGCCGCCGGCCTCGATGTTCGCCTGGGCGCCGCTGCCGGAGAAGTTCAAGGAGGCCGGCTCGATGCTGTTCGCCAAGCTGCTGATCGAGGAGGCCGGCGTCGCGGTCGCCCCCGGCGTGGCGTTCGGCGAGTACGGCGAGGGCTATGTGCGCATCGGCCTGGTCGAGAACGAGCACCGGATCCGGCAGGCCGCGCGCAATGTGAAGAAATTCCTGGCCAACGCCGACGAGATCCTCGGCCGGGCCCACAACACCATGGCGGCGCAATGATCCTCCTTCGCCGAGGCTACGGAAGACATGGCCATATGGACGGAGGGTCGATCCTCCGAAGCTCTGAAGGAGCGTAGGACGGATGAGCAAACCTGAGTGGCGCGTCGGCGTCGCGGGCCTGGGAACGGTCGGCGGCGGCCTGCTGAATTTCCTGTCGGACCATCCGGACTTCGCGCCCGCCGGGGCGCGGGCGGTGGTGGGCGGCGTCTCGGCGCGCTCGCGCTCGCGACCGCGGCCCTTCGATATCTCGAACCTGCCCTGGTACGACGATCCGGTCGAGCTGGCCCGCTCGCCGGACATCGACGTCTTCGTCGAGCTGATCGGCGGTTCCGACGGCCCGGCCAAGGCTGCGGTCAAGGCCGCCCTGCAGGCGGGCAAGCCGGTCGTCACCGCCAACAAGGCGCTGATCGCCGAGCATGGCGCCGAGCTGGCGGCGCTGGCCGAAGCCCAGGGCGTGCCGCTGCTGTTCGAGGCCGCCGTCATGGGCGGCACGCCGGCGGTGAAGATGCTGCGCGAGGCGATGGTCGGCGACGACGTCAAGTCGGTCGCCGGCATCCTCAACGGCACCTGCAACTACATCCTCTCGGAAATGGACGCCGGGGGCCGCTCGTTCGAGGACGTGCTGGCCGAAGCCCAGCGCCTGGGCTACGCCGAGGCCGACCCGACCATGGACGTCGGCGGCTTCGACGCCGCGCACAAGATCTCGATCCTCGCCGCGCTCGCCTTCGGCTGCGCGCCCAACTATGCGGCGGCCGAGATCGAGGGGATCGACCAGGTCGCCCTGCTGGACATCCAGCTCGCCAAGGACCTCGGCTACAAGATCAAGCTCATCGCCTCGGCCAATCGCTCCGACGAGGGCGTGCTGGTGCGCGTGCATCCGACCCTGGTCGCGCAGAAGCATCCGCTGGCCCAGGCCGGCGGGGCGCTGAACGCGCTCTATATCGAGGGCGTCCGGATCGGGACGATCTTCATCCAGGGGCCAGGCGCGGGGTCCAGCCCGACGGCGGCCGCGGTCGCCGCCGACATCGCCGACGTGATGACCCGCGCGACGCGTCCGGTCTTCCAGGCCGCGGCGGCCAGCCTCAAGCCCTTCACCCCGGTCGATCCGGCCAAGAGCATCAGCCGCGCCTATCTGCGCTTCCTGGTGAAGGACGAGCCGGGCGTGATCGCCGCGGTCTCCGAGACCCTGGCCGAAGCCGGCGTCTCGATCGAAAGCTTCCTGCAGAAGCCGGTCGAGAACGCCGAGGGCGTGCCGATCGTCCTGACGACCCACGCGGTCGCGGAATCGGTGCTGACCACGGCG
The DNA here is from genome assembly GCA_001724985.1 of Phenylobacterium sp. SCN 69-14. Classification (GTDB taxonomy): domain Bacteria; phylum Pseudomonadota; class Alphaproteobacteria; order Caulobacterales; family Caulobacteraceae; genus Phenylobacterium. The sequence continues at coordinate 4,051 of MEEW01000121.1, read as the reverse complement.
ATCGACCGCATCGCCGACCTGCCGTCCGTGCTGGAAAGACCGCGCCTGTTGCGGATCGCGCGGATTTGAGAATCCAACGATAATATGCGCCCGCTTCACGGCGCTGGGAGAGACAGATGAGTTCGGAAGTTCTTGATCGTGGGCTGGTCCTCGACGCGGTCCGCGTGACGGAGATCGCCGCCATCGCCGCGTGGAAGCTGGTGGGCCGCGGCGACGAGAAGGCCGCCGACCAGGCGGCCGTGGACGCCATGCGCACGGCGCTCAACGACCTGGCCGTCGACGGCGAGATCGTCATCGGCGAGGGCGAGCGCGATGAAGCGCCCATGCTCTATATCGGCGAAAAGGTCGGCAGCGGCCAAGGCCCGGCCATCGACATCGCCCTCGACCCGCTCGAAGGCACGACCCTGACGGCCAAGGCGATGGCCAACGCCCTGGCGGTGATGGCCTGGGCGCCCAAGGGCACTCTGCTCAACGCCCCCGACACCTATATGGACAAGATCGCCTGCGGGCCGGGCTATCCGGCCGGGGTGATCGACCTCGACAAGTCGCCGGCCGACAACGTGCGCGCCTTGGCGCAGGCCAAGGGCGTCGAGCCCTCGGAGATCACGGTCTGCGTGCTGGACCGGCCGCGCCACGCCGAGATCATCGCCTCGGTCCGCTCGGTCGGCGCGCGGGTCTACCTCATCACCGACGGCGACGTGGCCGGCGTGATCAACACCTCCGATCCGACCACGGGCGTCGACCTCTATATCGGCCAGGGCGGCGCGCCGGAGGGCGTGCTGGCCTGCGCGGCCCTGAAGTGCGTCGGCGGCCAGTTCCAGGGCCGCCTGGTGTTCCGCAACGCCGACGAGAAGGCGCGCGCGGCGCGGGTGGGCATCACCGACCTCGACAAGAAGTACGACCTGCACGAGATGGTGCGCGCCGATGCGATCTTCGCGGCGACCGGCGTGACCAACGGCGCGCTGCTGGACGGCGTGGCCTATGAGGACGGCTTCGTCCACACCCATTCGCTCGTCATGAATTCGTCGACCCGCACGGTGCGCGAAGTGCGGATGAAGCGGCCGGTCTAGAGCGTGACAGACGGCGCGGCCGCTGCAGGCTNGCCTGGCGCGGGCGCCCGGCCGACGCCGAGACGGTCCGCAGGCACCAGCTTGCCCTGGGGCTCTCCGAGCCTCTGGCGCGGGCCCTGGCCTCGCGCGGGGTGCCCGCCGACGGCGGCGAGACCTATCTGAACCCGACCCTGAAGGCGCTGTTCCCCGATCCGTCGAGCTTCCTCGACATGGACCGGGCCGCCCAGATCCTGATCGACGCCCTGCTGGCCGACCGGCCGATGACGGTCTTCGCCGACTACGACGTGGACGGCGCCTCCAGCGCCGCCCAGATCGTCCGCTGGTTCCGGGTCATGGGCAAGGAACTGCCGATCTACGTCCCCGACCGCATGACCGAAGGCTATGGCCCGTCGCCGGCCGCCTTCCGCAAGATCCGCGCCTCGGGCGTGGAGCTGGTGGTGACGGTCGATTGCGGCGCGGCCGCCTATGAGGCCCTGGCCTGCGCCCAGGAGATCGGGCTGGAGGTGGTGGTCATCGACCACCACCTGATGCGCGACCAGGTCCCGCAGGTCGCCGCCCTGGTGAACCCGAACCGGCCGGGCTGCCCCTCGGGGCAGGGTGTGCTGGCCGCGGCCGGCGTCGCCTTCGTGCTGCTGGCCGCGCTCAACCGAGAGGCGCGGGGCAGGGGGCTGTTCGAGGCGCGCCCCGAGCCGGACCTGCGCCAGTGGCTGGACCTGGCGGCCCTGGGCGCCATCTGCGACGTGACCCAGCTCGTCGGCTTCAACCGGGCGCTCACCGCCCAGGGGCTGAAGGTGATGTCCGCCTGGCGCAATCTTGGCCTGAAGGCGCTGCTGGACGTCGCCAAGGGCTCCGGCCCGGCCGGCGTCTTCCACGCCGGCTTTATTCTGGGGCCGCGGATCAACGCCGGCGGGCGGATCGGCCGCTCCGACCTGGGCGCGCGCCTGCTCTCGACCGACGATCCGGAGGAGGCTGCGGCCCTGGCGGCCGAGCTCGACGCCCTCAACGCCTCGCGCAAGGAGGTCGAGAAGGAGATCCTCGACGAGGCGGTCCGCATCGCCGAGCGCGAAAGCAACCAGGCCGACGCGCCGCTGGTCCTGGTCGCGGCCGACGACTGGCACCCGGGCGTGATCGGCATCGTCGCCAGCCGGCTGCGCGAACGCTACCGCAAGCCGGCCCTGGTGATCGGCGTCGACCGGGCGGCCAATGTCGGCAAGGGCTCGGGGCGCTCCCAGCCCGGCGTGAACCTGGGGCGCGCCGTGCAGGCGGCCTTCGAGGAGGGTCTGCTGCTGGCCGGCGGCGGCCACGCCATGGCCGCGGGCCTTTCGGTGCGGCCCGAGATGATCCCCGAGCTGCGGGACTTCCTGAACACGCGCCTGGCGGCCGAGACGCAGGCCGCGGCCGCCGAGGACGGGCTCGACATCGACGCCCTGGTGACCGCCGGCGGAGCGGACCGGAGCCTCTATGGCGCCTTCCAGCGCCTCGCCCCCTTCGGGCCGGGGAACCCCGAGCCGATGTTCGCGGCGGCCAATGTCCGCGTCGAGCGCCCCATGGCCCTGCGCGGCGGGCATGTGCGCGCGACCCTGACCGACGGCTCCGGCGGGCGGCTGAAGGCGGTCGCCTGGCGCGCCGAGGACACCGACCTTGGGCGGGCGCTGCTGGGCGGAGCCGGCGCCCTCCACGTCGCCGGCCGCCTGAAGCCCGACGACTGGCAAGGCCGCGAGAGCGTCGAACTCGAGATCGAGGATGTGGCGGACCCGCGCCGGGTCGGTTGATCCGTCAGGCCGGAATCCGAAGCCAGCAAGGATTTCCGGCTCCTTGTGGCGTCGTCCTCAAAAAGGTTCTCGCAAGGCGCTTGCGCCCCCCCGGAATCGCCTTTATAGACGCCGCTCTCGCCGACGCGGTCCCTTCGTCTATCGGTTAGGACGCCAGGTTTTCAACCTGGAGAGAGGGGTTCGACTCCCCTAGGGACTGCCATCGCGAGCCTTTCTCCTGGACAATTCAAGCGCGATGAATGCGGCCGGCGCCAGCGTCAGTCGCAAAATGCCCCATTGACGGCGCTGGCAAGACAAGAACAGTGTTATAGTTGGCCAATATCCGAAAGGATCGGGGGGAGACCGGGCCAGAGGGGCAAATGTCGGGTTACGAATACGAAGGAGTAGGTCCACACGAAGAATCCGTGCGGATCAGCGGGCGGGTGAAGTGGTTCGACGCCGGCAAGGGGTATGGTTTTGTCGTTCCTGACGATCCCAATCAAACGGGGCTCAAGGACGTTTTGCTTCACGTGACAAGTTTACGGAACTCGGGACGCGAAAGCGCGCTCGAAGGCGCCGTGATCGTCTGCGACGTGATCAGGCGGCCCAAGGGCTGGCAGGTGTCCGAGGTGCTGGAGGTGGACGAGAGCGCAGCGCCACCGCCTTCCGAGCGTCGCCGCCATGAGGACCATGGCCGCCGCGACAGCTTCGACCGCGGGGGCGGGGGCTTTCGCCAGCCGCGGCGCCCGCCGGCGTCGCGCGGGCCGCTCGAACGGGCCAAGGTCAAGTGGTTCAACCGCGCCAAGGGCTACGGCTTCGTGGTCCGTGACGGCGAGAGCGGCGACATCTTCGTCCATATCGAAACCCTGCGCCGGTCGGGGATCGAGGATCTGCAGCCGGGCGACGACGTCATGGTGCGGTTCGCCGAAGGCCCCAAGGGCCTTGTCGTCGCCGAGATCGAGTCCATCGGCTTGGCGTAAGATCGGGCCGCGGACCTGCTTCGCAGCCGAAAGGGGTTCTCGAAGGCCGCCGGCGCGCGATATGCATCGCGGGACTCACAGCCTCGGAGAGCTTCGGTGCAGAACCCGATGCGGTCGCGACGCGGCCTGACAGCGCTGGCGGGAGCCCTGGCCCTGCTGGCGGCCTGCGCGCAGCAACCGGCGGCGCAGACGCCGCAGGAGACGGCCGCGGCGCCGGCGCCGGCTCCAGAACAGCCTGCCGGCGGCGCGG
>MEEW01000120.1 GCA_001724985.1 Phenylobacterium sp. SCN 69-14 | reverse complement strand
CTCGAACTTCCACGGGTTGCCCCACAGCGACCTCAACGCTGCGCGTCTACCAATTCCGCCACGACCGCTCGTGGTGAGGCGCGGCAGGTAGCAAACCCCCGCGGCTTTGTGAAGCCCTACTGACCGCCTGCCATGAAGTCATACACATCTGCGGCGCGGGTGACGGCGATGGAGATGCGGTCCTCGTTGATCTGAATCTCGCCGCGGGCGACCGGATGGTTGTTCGCCAGGATCCAGACCTCCTCGTTGACGCCCGCGTCCAGCGGGATCACCGCGCCGCGCCCCATGCGCAGGAGCTGCTGCATGGGCAGGGTCGATCGGCCGAGAAGCACCGATATCTCGACATTGACTTCGTTGATCTGACCCAAGACGCAGAGCCCTTGAAACTCTAAGACACGCGGCCGGCGAGGCTTTGCGCAAAGCCGCCCGCACGCCACATTGGGTCCGACATGCTTGACCGCTCGTTAAACATCGCCGCGAACGCTCCGATCTTCGGGCGCGATGACGCACGCCCGGCCGGCTGGGCGGTGAGCTGCGGTCAGGTCCCCTACCCCGACGCGGTCGCCGCCATGGAGGCGCGCGCCGCCGCCATTGCCGACGGAACGGCCGGCGAGCTGGTCTGGCTGCTGGAGCATCCCCCGCTCTACACGGCCGGAGTTTCGGCCAGGGAAACGGACCTGCTCGACCCGGACCGATTCCCGGTGTTCGCCAGCGGACGCGGCGGGCAGTTCACCTATCACGGCCCAGGACAGCGGGTGGCCTATGTGATGCTGGACCTCACCCGGCGGCGGCGCGACGTGCGCGCCTTCGTCGCCAGCCTGGAGGCCTGGGTGATCGGCGCCCTGGCCGATTTCAATGTCGAGGGCGAGATACGCGAGGGCCGCGTCGGCGTCTGGGTCGAGCGCAAGGCGCCCGGCGTTCCGCCCCGGGAAGACAAGATCGCCGCCATCGGCGTGAAGCTGCGCCGCTGGGCGTCGTTCCACGGCGTTTCGCTCAATGTCGAGCCGGATCTGGCCCACTTCACGGGGATCGTGCCCTGCGGCCAGACCGAGCATGGGGTGACCAGCCTGGTGGACCTCGGCCTGCCGGTGACCATGGACGAGGCCGACGAGGCGCTGAAGGCGAGCTTCCGGCGGGTATTCGGCGAGGTGGAGGACGCTCAGGCGCCCCTCTGACGCCCCCGAGGTCATCCGGTCTTGCTTCGCAGACCGGGATGGCATGGCGACGCCCCCTAAGCGAACTCGATCAGCACCTCGTCGGCGGCGACGCTGTCGCCGGCCTTGGGACCGACCGTCTTCACCACCCCCTCGCGCTCGGCGCGGATGATGTTCTGCATCTTCATCGCCTCCACCACCGCCACGGCCTGACCGGCCTGGACCGACTGGCCAGGCGTCACGTCCATGCTGACCACCAGGCCCGGCATGGGCGAGAGGATCATCTTGGAGGTGTCGGCCGCCTTCTTCGGCGGCAGCTTGCCATGCAGTTCGGCCGAGCGCGGCGTCAGCACCAGGACATGGCGCGTGCAGGCCCGGTGGCGGACGATGAAGCCCTCGGCCGCCGGCTTGACCAGGGCGGTGAACGGCTGGGCGTCGAGCACGGCGCGGAACAGCGGCTGGCCGGGCCGCCAGTCGATCTGCGTCAGGCTGAGGGTGCGGCCGTCCTCGAAGGCCACGTGGAAGGCGTCGCCACCGTTCGAGAGGCGGACCTTGCGCCGGTCGTGGCCGGCGATGACCACCCACTCGTCGCGGACCAGTTGCGGCGCGCTGCGGGCCGTCAGCCGCCGGTGCATGGCGCAGGCCGTCGCCGCCAGCAGGTCGGCCTGAAAGGCGGTCGGCTCGGTCCCGGCGAATCCGTCGGGGAATTCTTCCTTGATGTAGTTGGTCGAGAGCGCGCCGGAACGGAAGCGCTCCTGGTCCATCACCGCGGCCAGGAACGGGATGTTGTGGCCCGGCCCTTCGATATGAAAATCCTCCAGCGCGCGGCCCATGGCGTCGATGGCCAAGAGGCGGTCCGGGCCCCAGGTCGAGAGCTTGGAGATCATCGGATCGTAGAACATCGAGATCTCGTCGCCTTCGCGCACGCCGGCGTCGTTGCGGACCTTGGCCGCTCCGGAGCCGCCCTCCTCGGGCGGCAGGTAGCGCACCAGGCGGCCGATCGAAGGCAGGAAGCCGCGATAGGGGTCCTCGGCATAGATGCGGCTCTCGACCGCCCAGCCGTTGATGGCCAGGTCCTGCTGACCAAAGGCGAGCGGCTCGCCGGCCGCCGAGCGGATCATCTGCTCGACCAGGTCGACGCCGGTGATCATCTCGGTGACCGGATGCTCGACCTGCAGGCGGGTGTTCATCTCCAGGAAGAAGAAGCTCTTGTCCTGGCCGGCGACGAACTCGACCGTGCCGGCGCTGTCGTAGTTCACCGCCTTGGCGAGGGCGACGGCCTGGGCGCCCATGGCCGCGCGGGTCGCCTCGTCCAGCAGCGGGGACGGCGCCTCCTCGATGACCTTCTGGTTGCGTCGCTGGATCGAGCATTCGCGCTCGAACAGGTGGACGACGTCGCCGTGCTTGTCGCCCAGCACCTGGATCTCGATGTGACGGGGACTTTCGATGAACTTCTCGATGAAGATGCGGTCGTCGCCGAAGCTGGCCTTGGCCTCGGCGCGGACGGCCGGGAAGCCCTCCTCCACGTCCTGCGGGCCCCAGGCGACGCGGATGCCCTTGCCGCCGCCGCCGGCGGAGGCCTTGATCATCACCGGATAGCCGATTTCGCCGGCGATCTTCAGGGCGTGCGCGGTGTCATCGATCTCGCCCACATGGCCGGGCACGGTCGAGACGCCGGCTCTCGCGGCGAACTTCTTGCTCTCGATCTTGTCGCCCATCGCCTCGATGGCGCCGGGGTTCGGCCCGATGAAGACGATGCCCTCGGCCGCCAGCCGCTTGGCGAACCCGGCGTTCTCCGACAGGAACCCGAAGCCGGGGTGCACCGCCTCCGCGCCCGTCTCCCTGCAGGCCGCGACGATCTTGTCGGCGACGAGATAGCTCTCGGCCGCCGGCGCGCCGCCGATGAAGACGCTCTCATCGGCCATTTCCACGGCCATGGAGTCCGCGTCCGCCTCCGAATAGACGACCACCGTGGCGATGCCGAGCCGGCGGCAGGTCTTGATGATGCGGACGGCGATCTCGCCGCGATTGGCGATCAGGATTTTCGAAAACATTGAACCTTTAGCGCAGCTTGACGGCCGTTCCGGCGGCGGTGACCATGAGCATGCCGTTGTCGGCGCCCATGGCTTCATAGTCGAGATCGACGCCGACCACGGCGTCGGCGCCCAGCTTGGCCGCTTCCTCGCACATCTCGCGGATGGCGATGTCGCGGGCCTCCCTCAGGGCCTTTTCATAGCCGCCGGCGCGGCCCCCGATGATGTTGGTGATGCCGGCGAACAGGTCGCGGAAGATGTGCGCGCCGATGATCGCTTCGCCGCTGACGACGCCCAGCGTGCGGGCGATATCCCGTTCGGCGACATGGGGCGTGGTGCTGGTGATCATGGCCTTGTCCCTCCGGCGCACTTTCGCGATGGCTTCGGGGACCTTAAATTGGAGCCCATGAGCACGCCAGCCGCCTCCCCTTCCGGATTTGACCTCACACCGCCGGACGCGGCGGAACGCAAGGCCCTTGAAGCAGGACTTTCCCGCGAGGAAGCCGACGTCCTGCTGCACCACGGCACCGAGGCGCCGTTCTGCGGCGGCCTGCTCGATAACAAGCAGGACGGCGTCTATTGCTGCCGGCTCTGCGGCCTGCCGCTGTTCCGCGCCGGGACGAAGTTCGAGAGCGGCACCGGCTGGCCCAGCTTCTACGCCCCGTTCGACGAGGCGCATGTGGTCGGGGTGCGTGACGTCAGCCACGGCATGATCCGCATCGAAACCCGCTGCGCACGCTGCGACAGCCACCAGGGCCACGTCTTCCCCGACGGCCCGCCGCCGACGCGGCTGCGCTACTGCATCAATTCGGTGTCACTGGAGTTCGTCGGCAATAACGAACCCCTGCGCGATCCACTCGGTCGCGGCGACCAGACGGCCTTGAACGCCCACGCCGGCTGAGGGCTTGGCGGACCGCACGTAAAGCAGGCAACCTCCCTGAAAACATAGGGAGGCGCAGGCCATGAAGGACTTCGCGGGAAAGATCGCCGTCGTCACCGGCGGCGGAACGGGCATGGGCCGCGAACTGGCCCGGCAACTGGTCGCCGAAGGCTGCAGCGTGGCCATGTGCGACGTCTCAGCCAGGGCCATGGCCGAGACCGTCAGGCTGATCGAGGCCGATGGCGCGCCCCAAGGCACCAAGGTCTCCACCCACGTTGCGGACGTCTCGCTGGAAGCGGCCCTGATCGCCTTCCGCGACGAACTGGCCGCCGAGCATCAGACCGACCGCATCCACCTGTTGTTCAACAACGCCGGAATCGGCGGCGGCGGCAGCATGGTGGCCGACAGCCGCGCGGCCTGGGAAAAGACCTTCAACGTCTGCTGGGGCGGGGTCTATCTGGGGGTGCGAACCTTCCTGCCCATGCTGATGGCCGCCGACGAGGCGCACATCGTCAACACCTCCAGCGTCAACGGCTTCTGGGCCACCATCGGGCCGAACACGCCCCACACCGCCTATGCGGCCGCCAAGTTCGCGGTGAAGGGCTTCACCGAGGCCCTGGTCACCGACCTGCGGCTCAACGCGCCGCATGTGAAATGCTCGGTGGTGATGCCCGGCCACATCGGCACCTCGATCGTCGCCAATTCGCGCAAGGTCCAGGCCGGTACGGATTCCGACGAATTGAGCGCCGACGAGATCGCCCAGGCCCGCGCCCGGATCTCGGCGGCCGGCGTCGACACCAGCCAGCTCACCGACGCGGCCGTGGCCGCCCTCAGCGCCGACGCGGCCCGCCGCTTCCTGGAGGACGCGCCCATGACCGCCGCCGCGGCGGCCAAGGTCATCCTCGACGGGGTGAAGGCCGAACGCTGGCGCATCCTGGTTGGCGACGACGCCCAGCAGATCGACCAGTGGGTGCGGCGCGATCCCGAGCGCGCCTACGAGCCGGAATTCTTCGCCGATTTCGCTCGCGAAGTTGGCTGGCGGCTTGGCGGCTAAAGGCCCAGCTCCGCGGCGGCGAGTTCGGCGATGGCGAGCCTTGCGTCCGGCGCTTGGCCATTCAGCGGCTCTTCGATGATCCACGCAGCCGACAGAGCGCTGTAGGCCAGGATCCATTGCAGTACGCGCCGGGGGTCCTGGTCGCTGCGCCGGGCGACCACGCCGAGGCGCCGTTGCAGAAGGCCAGGCTGCAGGGCTACGGCGGCGTCGGGGTTGCAGAAGGTGTTGGCGTAGTCGTAGCCCCGTTCGCCCAGCAGCCCCTTGGGATCGATGGCCAGCCAGCCGCGCGGGCCGAAGTCGAGAATGTTGCCGTGGTGGATGTCGCCATGCAGGGGGACGACGTCGCGCGGCGCTGCCAACAGCGTCTTCGCAACCGCAGCGGCCTTGGCGAGAATCCCGCCGTGTGCGGCGGCCGTCGGCGCGAGTTGCCGAAACCAAACGTCGAGGGGCGCGAGGCTGGTCGGTGCGGGCTTCCCTCGGGAGCTATGCAGCCTCTCCACGGCCGCGCAAATGATCGCCGTAGCCTCGTCATCCCGGCCGCTTCCGGCCATGTCGGCCAGCGAGGCTGTTCCCGTGGCGCGCTCGAGCAGCAGCGCTTCGCCTTGCCGGGCCAGTACGCGGGCCGCGCCCTCCCCGCTCCACCACTCCATCAGCGCGCCGCCCGCGATCTCCTCGGGCGCTGAAGCCATCTTCAGGATAGCCGGCGCACCGCCGTGACGTACGGGCAGCAGCAAGCTCCCCGTATGGTCGGTGACGAAAGGCTCGCCGTCGGGAATTAAGTCCCACTGATCGAGCCACGGCTGGAAGGACGGTCCGGACACGCCGCCGATCTAAGTCCTCGGCGCGCCCGGACCAAGGGCGAACTCAGTTGCGGGTCGGGCGGGCGGCGGCCTGCATCTGCGCTTCGTTGGCGCTGTCGCCGAATCCCAAGCCCGATCCGGTGATCGGGTCGCCGCGGCGGACGCGCAGATTGTTCTGCACATGGGTTACGCCCGACATGTCCTCGATCAGCCGCTCGGCCCGGTGCTTGGCCTCGCGCTCGCTCACCGTACCGTTCAGAGTGACCTCACCGCCCGAAACGGCGATTTCGATCCCGCTGGCGTCGAGCCAGGGGTCCTCGGTCAACAACTCGTTGGCCTCTTCGCTGATCCGCTCGTCGGTCCGCTTGTAGCTGGCCGGCCCGCGTCCGCGGTGCTTGGGGTCGCCTTCGCCGAACCAGGCGGCCATGCGATCGCCGGCCCGCTCCCAGAAGCTGCGGCGATCGTCCTCCTCGTAGCGGCCCTTGTGCTCGGGGTGATGGTCGCCATAGGCGATGCGATAGGCGTGCTCACGCCGCCCGCGATCCCCGTCGTAGCGGGAAGCGCCATAGCCGCCCCGGTCGGACCACAGAGCGCCGCCCTCCGTGATCGAATGGGGCCGGTATTCGTCGCGATAGATGCGGCGTCCAGCGTCGCCATAGTGGCGGCCGCCCTACGAAGCTCCGCCGTAGCCGTAATAGCCGCCAGCGCCATAACGCGCGCTGGTGTAGTCCACGCCCCGCTCGCGCTCGCCGAACACTCGCTGGTCGCGGGCATCGTAGGGGTCGAAGCTTCGTTCCTGCCGCCGAACGCCGTCATAGCCGTCGCGTTCGTAGTCGTCGGCGCCGTACTCGCCGCGGCCATAGCGTCGAGAGCGCCGCTCGGGGCCCATGCGCTCGCGCTCGTCGCGCTGATCCATCCATCTGCCGGCCATCTGTTCCTCCTTTGCGTCTTGGCGCCAAGAACGGAGGAAGCGCGAGGCCGGTTCCGTGACGTTTTCGCGAGCTACAGCGGGATATTGTCGTGCTTTTTCCAGGGATTGCTGAGCTGCTTGCCCTTCAGGTTCTTCAGCGCCCTGGCGATCCGGCGGCGTGTGGAATGGGGCATGATGACGTCGTCGATATAGCCGCGGCTGGCGGCGACGAAGGGATTGGCGAAGCGTTCCTTGTACTCGGCCTCGCGCGCGGCGATCGCTTCAACGTCGCCGATCTCCGAGCGGAAGATAATCTCCACCGCCCCCTTCGAGCCCATGACCGCGATCTCCGCCGTCGGCCAGGCGTAGTTGAGGTCGCCGCGGATGTGCTTGGAACTCATCACGTCATAGGCGCCGCCATAGGCCTTGCGGGTGATCAGCGTCACCTTCGGCACGGTCGCCTCGGCATAGGCGAACAGCAGCTTGGCGCCGTGGCGGATCAGGCCGCCCTGCTCCTGCTTGGTGCCCGGCATGAAGCCCGGCACGTCGACGAAGGTCACGATCGGAATGTCGAAAGCGTCGCAGAAGCGCACGAAACGCGCGGCCTTACGGCTGGAATCGATGTCCAGCACCCCGGCCAGAACCTGGGGCTGGTTGGCGACCACCCCGACCGTCGCGCCTTCCATGCGCCCAAAGCCGCAGATGATGTTCTTGGCGAAGTCGGGGCTGATCTCGAAGAAGTCGGCCTCGTCCACGACCTTCAGGATCAGCTCCTTCATGTCGTAGGGCTTGTTCGGGTTGGCCGGGACCAGGGTGTCGAGCGAGGCTTCGACCCGGTCGGGCGAGTCGTAGCTCTCGCGCTGAGGCGGCTTCTCGCGGTTGGAGAGCGGCAGGAAATCGACCAGTCGCCGGACCTGGGTCAGGGCCTCCAGGTCGTTCTCGAAGGCGCCGTCGGCGACGCCCGACTTGATGGCGTGGACGCGATAGCCGCCCAGTTCCTCGTGGGTCACTTCCTCGTGGGTGACGGTCTTCACCACGTCCGGCCCGGTCACGTACATGTACGAGGTGTCCTTCACCATGAAGATGAAGTCGGTGATGGCCGGCGAATAGACATCGCCCCCGGCGCAGGGGCCCATGATGACGCTGATCTGCGGGATGACCCCGCTGGCCAGGGTGTTCTGCAGGAAGATGTCGGCATAGCCGGCCAGGCCGTCCACGCCCTCCTGGATGCGCGCCCCGCCGGCGTCGAACAGGCCGATGATCGGCGCGCCGACCTTCA
>MEEW01000119.1 GCA_001724985.1 Phenylobacterium sp. SCN 69-14 | reverse complement strand
GCAGCCGCTCCTGGTCGGCCCCGCCCCGGTGGGCGAGGTATCCGGCCAGCACGCCCATCAAGAGCCCGCCGGAGAGATTGGCGAGGAAGGTGCCGAACGGCCAGCCAGGTCCCCACAGCCGCAGGGCCTGGACGCCCAGGGCGTAGCGAGCCATGGCGCCGGTCGCCCCGCCGACGGCCACGAGTATGAACTTCTCCATGCGGCCCTTATGCGCTGCGCTGCGCCTTGCACGCAAACGCTGGATTAGGCTCTAGATTCGGGCCCCGACAGCGCGGCGAACCTCGCGGGCGTCATAGACCTCGGTCCCGGCGGGCGCAGGCCGGCCCTTGCCCATCAGAACCTCGATGCTCTGCACGATGGCGGGTCCGCCGCCGAGGTTGAAGCTGGTCCCGAGGCCCACGCCCACGCCGCTGCGATAACCTCCGCCGCCGCCGCCCGCGCCGATCGAAACCCGCGGGCCGCCGCCCTCGCCGCTCTGGGCCGTATAGCGGTCGACCACCCGGAACCAGTCGTAGCCGTCGGCGATCGCCAGGTCCGCCGCCCGCAGCAGCGCATAGTCCGCCACCTGGGCGGCCGGCGCGCCCGGGCCGCCGCGGAAGGTCACGCGATAGCGGCCGGTCTCGATCCTCTGTTCGGAGAACCCGACGCTGCTTGGGCCGGTGGCAGGGCCATAGACGGTCGGCGCCGTCGCGCAGGCGGCGAGCGCAAGGGCGAACAGGGAGGCGGCGAGCGGGCGTTTCATGATCCGCTAACGGCCAAGCCTGCCCCACTGTTCCGCTTGGCCAGGCCGATCGTTTCGATCAGGGCCTGCATGTCGCCTGGAACCGGCGCTTCGATGCGCTTCATGCCGCCGCCGGGATGCGGAAAGGCCAGGGCCGCGGCGTGCAGCATCAGGCGCGGAGCCGGCGCGCCGCCGACCATCAGCGCCCCGCCATAGCGCACGTCGCCGGCGATGGGGCGCCCGATGGAAGCCAGGTGCACGCGGATCTGGTGCATCCGCCCGGTCTGCGGATTGAGCTCCAGCAAGGCGGCCTGGTCGTTGGCCGCGAGCGTGCGATAGCGCGTAAGGGCCGCCTCGGCGTCGGGGTGGTCGGGGGCGCAGGTCCGCATATAGGCTTCCCGGCCCACCTCCTCGCGGCGCAGCGGCGTCTCGATGACGCCGAAAGCCGGCGACGGCGCGCCGGGCGTGACGATCGCCCGATAGGTCTTGGTCAGCCGCCGCCCCATCATGTGCTTGCCGAGGAAGCTGGCCGCCGGCTTGGTCTTGGCGGTCAGGATCACGCCGGAGGTGTCGCGGTCCAGCCGGTGGATCAGCCGCGGCCGCGCCTTGCCCGGCTTGGCGAAGGCCCAAAGCAATTCGTCCAGGGTGTTGACCTGGCCCCGGCCGCCCTGGCTGGAAAGGCCCGAGGGCTTGTTGAGGGCCATGACCTCGGCGTCCTCGTAGATCACCAGGCTGCGGACGAAGGCGATCTCTTCCGGCGTCAGGGCGACCGGCTTGGGCTCGGCCCTGGGTCTTGCAGGCGGCCTCACGAGCGGTCCTTGCGCATCTGCGCCCAGCGCTCCAGGCGCTCCTTGATGCGGGCCTCCACGCCCTCGCCCTTGGGCTGGTAGAACACCTGCCGCGCCATGCCTTCGGGAAAGTAGTTCTGGCCGGAGAACCCGCCCTCGACATCGTGGTCGTAGGCATAGCCCTTGCCGTAGCCGAGGTCCTTCATCAGTCGCGTGGGCGCATTGCGGATATGGGCCGGCGGCGTCAGCGAGCCGGTCTCCTTGGCCGCGCGCTGGGCGGCCTTGAAGGCGGTGTAGACCGCGTTGGATTTCGGGGCGGCGGCCAGATGCACCACCACCTGGGCCAAGGCCAGTTCCCCCTCCGGGCTGCCCAGGAAGTCGTAGGTCTCCTTGGCGGCGTTGGCCAGGACCAGGGCCATGGGGTCGGCTTCGCCGATGTCCTCGACCGCCATGCGGATCAGGCGCCGGGCGATGAACAGCGGGTCCTCGCCGCCGCCCAGCATCCGCGCCAGCCAGTAGAGCGCCGCGTCGGGATCGGAGCCGCGCACCGACTTGTGCAGGGCCGAGATGAGGTTGTAGTGCTCCTCGCGGTCCTTGTCGTAGGCCGGGCTGCGCTTCTGGAGCATCTGGCCCAGTTCCCCGACCGACAGGGGCTTGGCGGTTCCGATATTGAACAGGGTCTCGGCCAGGGTCAGCAGGTAGCGGCCGTCGCCGTCGGCCATGGCGACCAGGGCCGCGCGCGCCTCCGGCTCCAGCGGCAACTGGCGCGCCTCGTGAGCCTCGGCCTTGGCGAGCAGGGTCTCCAGCGCTTCATCGTCCAGGCGTTTCAGGACATAGACCTGTGAGCGCGACAGCAGCGCCCCGTTCAACTCGAATGACGGGTTTTCGGTGGTTGCGCCGACCAGGGTGACGATCCCCTCCTCGACGAAGGGCAGGAAGCCGTCCTGCTGGGCGCGGTTGAAGCGGTGGATCTCGTCGACGAACAACAGGGTCGACTGGCCCGCCGCCCGGCGCATGCGCGCCTGCTCGAAGGCCTTCTTCAGGTCGGCGACGCCGGAGAACACCGCCGAGATCTGCTGGAACTCGTAGCCCGCCTCCTTGGCCAGCAGGCGGGCGATGGTGGTCTTGCCGGTGCCGGGCGGCCCCCAGAGGATCATGGAGGACAGGCGCCGCGCCTGGGCCATGCGGCGGATCGGGCCGTCCGGTCCAAGCAGGTGGTCCTGGCCCACCACCTCGGCGAGGCTCTGCGGGCGCAGCCGGTCGGCCAGCGGCGACGGCGCGTGGGGCGTAAGTCCGGCGGCTTCGAAAAGATCGGCCATGGCGCGTTCTAGCCTTCCCCGCGCCCCAGGGCGAGCGCGAGGGCGACGCGCAGGCCGCCGCCCCGCTCGTCCGTCAGGTGCGGAAGTTGGCGGTGACCTCCTGGCCGTTGCGCTCGATGGTCACCTGCCACTGGCCGCCGCTTTGGCCGAGCTGGGCGGTCAGGTCGCGGACGGTGTTGATCTCGCGGCCGTTAACGCGCCGGATCAGGTCGCCGGGGCGCAGGCCCGCATTCATGGCGAAGCCGCGGGCGATGTTGGTCACCAGGACGCCCTTGCCCAGGAAGGGATCGAGCCCCAGCTCGTCGGCCACGGCCGGCGACAGGTTGACTACGGTCGCCCCGTCGAACGGGTTGCGGCCGCTGATGACCTGCTGGTCGCGCGCCGGGGTGGCGGGCGGGGCCTCGGCGCGCAGGGTCAGGCTCTGCTCGCCCGCGCCGCGCCGCACGCCGAGCTTCAGGCTCTCCCCCGGGCGGCGCGAGGAGATGGCGTAGGAGACCGCCGCCGCATCCACCGCCGGGCGGCCGTCGACCGAGACGATGACGTCGCCCTGGCGCAGGCCCGCGCGCGCCGCCGGCCCGCCGGGCCAGATGTCGGCGACCAGCGCGCCCTGGGGCGTGGTCATGCCCATGGAGCGGGCGATCTCGGCGGTGACGGTCTGGGTCCGCGCGCCCAGCCAGGGCCGCACCACGGCCTGGCCGCCGCCGGCCGCGGTCTCGACCACGCGCCGGACGATAGCGGCCGGCACGGCGAAGCCGACCCCCGAGGAGGTGCCCGAACGCGACAGGATGAAGCTGTTCACCCCGATCAGGTCGCCGTCCATATCGACCAGGGCGCCGCCGGAATTGCCCGGATTGATGGCCGCGTCGGTCTGGATATAGGCGTTGGCCGCATCTCCGTTCGGATCGGCGGTGCGATTGAGGGCCGACACGATGCCGTTGGTCACCGTCTGGCCGACGCCGAAGGGGTCGCCGATGGCCAGCACCAGGTCGCCGACCTGGACCTCGCCGGAATCGTCGATGGCCAGCGTCGGCAGGCGCTCGTTCCCGACGTCGATCTTCAGCACGGCCAGGTCGGTGCGCGGGTCGGCCAGCAGGACCCGAGCCGGATATTCGCGGCGGTCGGCCAGGGCCACGGTGATCTCCTGCCCGCCCTCGACCACGTGGTTGTTGGTGACGATGACGCCGTCGGCGCGGACGATGACGCCCGAGCCCAGCGAGCCCTGGATTCGCTCGCGCGGCGCGCCCATGCCGAACAGCTCCCAGAACGGGTCGGCCCGCTGGCGCACCAGCCGCTTGGACGAGATGTTGACCACGGCCGGCGCGGCCCGTTTCACCACGGGCGCGAACGAGGACTTCATGGTCAGGGCGTCGCCCGGCGCGGCCCGGACGGGCTGGGCGAGCGGCGGGATCTGGGCGTTGGACTTGGCCGTCGGATCTGAACAGGCGGCCAGCAGGGCCATGGCGGGGATCAGGACGCGGTAGGCGCGCATGGAGTCTCCAAGCTTCGTCGTACGCCCGGACTCTGCGAAGCTTTCGGGCGCAATGATGGCGGGTTTAGACCCGCGTGGGCCGTGGCGAAACCGCCTTAAGCGGCCGCCTGGGCCGCCTTGGGCGCATGGCCGACCTTCAGCGCCAGCAGGAAGGCGCCCACCAGCATTCCCGAGGCGAGGAAGATCGCCAGGCCCGGCTCGTGAAGCTGGCCGTCATGGCGCACCGACCAGGCGAAGACCGTGCCGAAGATGATCGGCCCGATCACCGAGGCGATGCCCTGCATGGCCTGGTTCGCGCCCTGGAGCTGGCCCTGGCCCGAAGACTCGACCCGGCGGGTCATCAGGCCCTGCAGGCCCGGCATCAGGAAGTTCATGAAGGCGAAGACCGGAATGCCGGCCAGATACATCCAGCCTTCGGACGCCAGGCCGTAGATCAGGAACCCCGCCGCGCCGGCGGCCGCCCCCAGCAGCAGGGCGCCGCGCTCGCCGATCCTGGCGACGACCGGGCCCACCAGCATGGTCTGGACGACGACCCCGGCGATCCCGGTCCCCATCATCGCCATGCCCATCATGCTCGGCGTCCAGTCGTAGCGGTAGCCGGCATAGAGCACGAAGATCGAGGGCAGGACCGTGTGGGCGAGCTGGAACAGGAACCCGACGCCGGCCAGGCCCAGCAGGTCGTTGTGCGAGCGCAGGAACCCCAGCGACCCGACCGGATTGGCCCGCTTCCAGTCGAACCGGGCGACGCGCCGCTCCGGCGTTAGCGATTCCGGCAGCACGAAGAAGCCGTAGAGCCAGTTCAGGGTCGTCAGGCCCGCCGCCACGAAGAACGGCAGGCGCAGGTCGATATCCCCGAGGAAACCGCCCAGCACCGGCCCGACGATGAAGCCGAAGGAGAAGGCCGAGCCCATCCAGCCGAACGCCTTGGCCCGCTTCTGCGGCGGGGTCACGTCGGCGACATAGGCGTTGGCGGTCGAGAAGCTGGCGGCGGTCAGCCCGTTGATCACCCGCCCGACGAACAGCCACAGCAGGCTGGGCGCCAGGGCCATGAACAGGAAGTCGATGGCCAGGCCCCCGATGGAGATCAGCAGGATCGGACGGCGGCCGTAGCGGTCGGACATCATGCCCAGGATCGGGCCGCAGAAAAGCTGCATCACGCCCCAGACCGCCCCGAACACCACGTTCCATTCAGAGGCGGCCGCCGTGTCGCCGCCGGTGAACTCCTTGATGAGGTTCGGCAGCACCGGGATCATGATCCCGAACGAGATCGCGTTGATCACCGCCGCGGCGAAGATGAAGCGGAAGGCGCCGGCCCAACGCCTGTCGTCCCCCGCCCCGCCCTGGATTTGATCGCTCATGCCGTTCTCCGTCGGGGACTCAAGGGCGCCGCCTTGCGTCTCATTACCATGCGCCGGGCTTCTAGGCGGCGCGCTCGCCATAGGATGTCAGCAGCATCCGCCACCATTCGACCAGCCGCATCAGCAGCGCCTGGTCGGGGAAGCCGTGGCGGGCGGCGCCGCCCGCGGGCACGCGGTCGAAGCCGCGATGCTCCACGCTCACCCGCGTCTCCTCGCCGACCGGCTCGAAACGCACTTCGACCTCGGTCTGCAGGTCGGGCGGGAAGTTCGCCTGGCGCCAGGAGAACACCAGCCGCGCCGGGGGCTCCCAGGCGGTGATGCGGCCGATCTCGAACACCTTGCCGCTGGCCAGGGTCTCGGTCAGCCGGCCGCCCTCGCCCGGCTCGAAGGCCAGGACGCCGGGCGCACGCGGCGTCGTCTGGAAAAGGCCGTTCGGCCGCCACCAGGCGCCGATCTCGCCGACGAAGGCCGCGAACGCCCGCTCGGGCGGCGCCTTCACCCGCAAGGCGACATAGACCTTCGAGGTCACGGCGCCCGCTCGACATGGGCCTTGAAGGCGGTCAGTTGCTCCGACCACAGTCGCTCGCTCTCTTCGAGCCATCGCAGCAGATGCACCATGGGTTGCGGCCTCAAGGCGTAGATGCGCACGCGCGCATCGAAATCCGGATGGCTTTCCTCGACAAGGCCGCCTTCGCGCAGGGCGCGCAGGTGCCGGCTCATGGTCGGCGCCGACAGTCCCAGCTCGCGCGCCAGTTCGCCGGCCGGACGCGGCCCGCGCGCCAGGATATCCACCGCCCGGCGCCTGTGCGGATCGGCCAGGGCCGCCAGGGTGGCGTCGATCTCGGCCGTCTTGGCGCTCATCGCCAGCCGGTGATCTTCAGGCCGCTCGCCGCCTCGGCTTCCTCGCGACTCACCGCCTTGAAGGTCTGCGAGACCGTCCAGATATGCCCTTCGGGATCGCGGCAGCGATAGGTGCGGTCGCCATAGAACTGCGTCTCCGGCTCGGCGATGATCTCCGCCCCGGCCGAGCGCGCCCGCTCGCAATGCGCATCGAGATCGCTGTCGATCTGGATGTGGACGGTCTGGGTGTTCTTGCCGCCGATCGAGCTGGGGCTCTTGTGGTCGTCGCTCCACTCCTGGCCGACCATGATGTAGCTGTCGCCGAACTCCATCTGCGAATGGGCCAGATTGCCGTCGGCGTCCTCCAGCAGCATGGCCAGTTCGAAACCGAAGGCCTTTTCCAGCCAGGCCAAGGCCGCCTTCGGGTCCCGATAGACCACGGCCGAGCTCAATCCTGCAGTCATGAGGCTCCTCCCTTGATGTTGTGTCCGGTCGCCTGCGCCATCTGCGCAAGCGAAAGCGCCTGGACCGTCTGGCCGAACGACCAGGGATGGTCTTCCAGGTCGCGGCAGGTGAAGACCCGGTCGCCATAGGGCTGGTCGGCCGGCTCGCGTTCGATGACCGCGCCGGCGGCGCGCGCCCGCTCGCAGAGGGCGTCGAGCCCCTCGGAAATCTGCACGTGGACCGACTGGGTGGCCCGCCCGCCGAAGGCTATCGGGCTGACCGCCCGGCCGCTGGGCGGGCCGACGACCATGATGTAGCCGTCATGCAGGCGAAGCTCGGAATGGACCACCCCGCCCTTCCCGTCCTCGACGACCATTCCGGTCTCGAAGCCCAAGGCTTTCTCCAGCCAGGCGATGGCGGCCATGGGGTCGCGATACCAGAGAACGGGGCCGATGGTCGGAAGCCGGGCGCGGTCGCTCATCTCGAGCCCTCCCTGCAACGATACGATTTCTAAATCGTATAATATTTTTCATTATACGCAATCATATTCGCGCGCGAACGAACCGCCAAAACGCAAAAGCCCCGGACATCGCCGTCCGGGGCTCTGGAAATCTGCAAACGCCGTACGGCCTATTCGTCGGCGAAGGCCACGGCCTGGACCGGACCGGAGTCCTTGCCCTTTTCGGCCGGGTCGCGATCGACGAATTCGATCACGGCCAGCGGGGCGTTGTCGCCGTGACGATAGCCGGCCTTCAGGACGCGGATATAGCCGCCCTGGCGTTCCTTGTAGCGCGGGCCGAGAACGGCGAAGAGCTTGCCGACCTGCTCGACGTCGCGGACCTTGCTGATCGCCTGGCGGCGCGCATGCAGGTCGCCGCGCTTGGCCAGGGTGACCAGCTTTTCGACGACCGGGCGCAGTTCCTTGGCCTTCGGCAGGGTGGTCACGATCTGCTCATGCTTGATCAGGCTCGCCGCCATGTTGGCGAACATCGCGGTGCGGTGGGCGGTGGTCCGACCCAGTTTGCGGTGGGCTTTGCCGTGACGCATGTCTTCATCTCCTGGGTCGCTCGACCCGCCGGACGCTCCCGCCTTGCGAAGGGCGTCCTTTGCCTAACCAAGTCCCGGGCTGCTCCCGCCAGGGTCAAAACGAAGCGCCGGGGCCCTCCACCGCGTTACGGCTTCATCGGGCCCTCGCCGCCGAAGCGGCGCGGAGTCGGCGCGAAGTCCATAAGACCGAGGCCCGCCAGGCGGGCCTCGGGAAGTCTTACATCTGGTCGTCGA
>MEEW01000118.1 GCA_001724985.1 Phenylobacterium sp. SCN 69-14 | reverse complement strand
CGGACCCCATGGACAGGTGGCCGAGTGGTTAAAGGCAGCAGACTGTAAATCTGCCCGGGTTTCCCGTACGCTGGTTCGAATCCAGCCCTGTCCACCACCCTCTGGTCCGAGGGCATCCCTTAACTCACCGAGATATATGCTCCGCTGCTCTCGTGCTATCTTCGGGACCTCATCTCGCTACGCCTGTTGATCGAGTTCGGCTGTGTTGCGACGGAACTGATTCACGCCGATAGTGACATCGACGGGCGCGCGATCCTGACGGAAGCGGCCCTGATGCGAAAACCTGCTAGGTTGGCGCTGTTCCGGAAACGCCCGATGCCGGTAGTTATGATGTGCTCGGTCGGACCTTATACCTGTCCGCCACGGCGCTTCTGACGCGTGAAGGGCATAAGGGGATGATGGCCGCATCCCACAGATGCATTGTGACAGGCGAGCGCTTTGCGCTAAGGACGCCGAGGATTTCGGCCCAGGTGGGTGGGACGGCCGCAAGGAACAATGGAATGCAAAAGGAAGCGATGCCGCGCGTGAAGCGGCGCAAGCGGCTGGGCCCCGAAGTTCGCGAGGAGGGGCTGGCGGCGGCGCGGCGCTTGTTGCTTGAGGGCGGGCCCGGGGCGGTGACGCTGGCGAATATCGGTGACGACATCGGTATGTCGCATGCCAATGTCCTGCATCATTTCGGGTCGGCCGCCAGCCTTCAGTCTGCCCTGATGGGATCGATGATCAACGACCTGACGGTCGCACTTGGCCATGTGGTCGAATTGCTCAAGACCGACGCCGCGGCGCCGCGCGCGGTGACGGATCGGGTTTTCGACGCCTTCGACAAGGGCGGTGCCGGGCCGCTCGCGGCCTGGATCATCCTGTCGGGAGATGTGGCACACCTTGAGCCCGTGCGCGAAGCGGTTTGCTCGCTCGTCGAAGCGATCGTTGGCCAATCGACGGACGAGGGCGCACAGAACAGGGTGCGGGCCGCGGTGCTGATGATAGCGGTGAGTGCATTCGGCGACGCGGTGATTGGCCCTTATTTGCGCGACATGCTGGACCAGAAAGACGATGCGATGCGCGACCTGATGGCCCGTATCCTGCCCCTGTTCCTGCTTCCGTCGGGAATTCCGCCAGCCGCGTCCTGACCCTAGAATTGTTTTCGGATATTCAGGCGGATGGTTCGGCCCAATGGGTCGATTTCGTCGCGCGTCAAACCGCGGCGCCTGGTCGCGCCCAAAACCGTCACCTCTTGGTATCCGTTCAGAATATTCTGAACATCGAGAGATATTCTGAGATTGGACGCCCAATTGCGCGCGCGCGATATGCCGCGCCACCGTTCGGGCTCGACAAACAACCCAAGATTGAACTGAGCCCAGGATGGGTAGCGAAATTCCGTCGCGCCGGCGGCGGCGTCCGAGCGGACGCGCGCGGGGCCATTCCAGTTCGCGTTCACCGACGCCCCCATTCCGCGGCGCCCAACGGCCAGATTAAGCGCAACATTATGCCGGGGCAGCCCGCTGTCGCGTAACCGGTCCAGTACCGGAAGGCCGGGCCGTATGACCATTTTGCTCGCGAGCTGCCAGCTATGGATGAGCGACAGGCTGAACGTCCATGGCCGCGGACTGCCGGGCGGAAGCGGCTCACCGGCGGGCGTCTTCCGCTTCGCGGTATAGAGCAGCGTCAAGCCGGACGTGATCGTTTCGGCCCTGTCGTCCGATATATTGATGGGCCGCGCATCGATGGAAATGAGTCTTCCGCTTGCATCGCGCACGACCCGTTCGGGAAAGGCCGCCTCGATATCCGGCGTGAGCGTGGGTAGCGATGCGATACCACCACGGGCAACACGTCGGCGATATTCGATGTTGAGGGTCGCAATGTCGCCTTTGAACGGACGCATCGTCGCGCTCGCGGACAGCGTATCTATGCTACCGCCCTCAAGATCGGGATTCCCGCCGAAAACGCTGATCGGCTGGACATATTCCTGTTGTACGAAGTCGAACAGGCGTGTGATCAGTTCGATCCGCGGGCCATATAATTGTTCGAACAGTGGCTCGACATTTTCGCGCCCGACCGATGCGCGGAGATCGATAACGGAAAGCGGCGCCCACCGTACAGCGGCATCCCATTTGTGGCGCGTTCCCGTTCGCCTTTCCATGCCGATCTCCATCGACAGGTCCACGCCCAGATCGCCAAGCGGTGCAAGAATGTCCAGCGCGCGATTGGCCACCGGTATGGTCAATGTCCATCGCCCCTCCAGCCGATTGCTTGCGAACCGGCCCTTCAGAATGCCTTCGCTTGCGGCGAAACCCGATCGGCTGTGGCTTGCATTGATCGTTACATTGGTGTTCGCCGCGCCGGCTGGAAGCTTGAAAATGGACCTGGACGCGTTGAACGTCGCGCCGATGGTCTGCGCGTTTGATCGGTTGCGATCGGTGATCAGCGGTATGAAGGGCCAGCGACCGGATGGATCAAAGGATGGATCTCCCGCATCGACCCTCCGCTGCAATTCTGCGCTGTCATAGCCTGTGTCGTTGGCGTTGCTGTTGCGGCTGGAGGAATAGGATGCCGAAAGGCTGGTCTGCCACCCGGCAATCGGGCCGGACAATGATGCCGATGCGGTGTAATTGGTCGATCGTTGCCGACTTTGCAGGGCGCGATCGCTCACCAACCGGTAGAGCATTTCGCGTTCGCCCGCAGCCGATATGGCAATCGCCGCTACCGGCATGCCGGTTAGCTGCGTGCTTCGATTCTCGCCCGCGCTGGCGTTGAGCGACAGGAAAAAATCCCCGACCGGCCGCACGACGCCGATGTTCAAATTCAGCGAACGCGTTTCTGGCGCGAGCGTTTCGAACCGGTTGGGTTCGACCGGATGCCCTTCGGCGGCTTCCAGCGAGGGAAGAATGGCCGCCGCGTCGGGGCGGACCGGGATGTTGCGTTCGCTTTTCAACAGCGGCGTTTCATAGGAGCCCGTCACCTGGACATTCCAGCGCGTGTCGCCATCGATGACCGACCGCGCCACCGAAAGCTGGGAACTGGTGCGACCGCCCGCGAGCGGTACGGCGAGACTGGCATCCCCATCGGTGCTCGCGAAATTTTTCTTGAGCTCCAGATTCACGACCCGCTGCCCGGCGGCATAGCCGTAGCGCGCCGCGGCTTCGGGAGGCAGAATAGCCAGTCGATCGAGCGCTTCGGCTGGATAGCCGGTGATTTCTGTCGAGCTGCCGATACGCCGCCCGTTGACGAGAAGGATAGGGGTGTCGCGTA
Source organism: Phenylobacterium sp. SCN 69-14 (assembly GCA_001724985.1). Classification (GTDB taxonomy): domain Bacteria; phylum Pseudomonadota; class Alphaproteobacteria; order Caulobacterales; family Caulobacteraceae; genus Phenylobacterium. The sequence goes on along the minus strand of MEEW01000118.1, from coordinate 5,024 downwards.
CACCGCCGATCAACGGTGTGATGTCCTCTATCAATTCGCCGATGCTGTTCGCGCCATAGGCTCCGATCTGGTCTTCATCCAACTCCCTTTCAGACGCGAGATTGGCTTGTCCCCAGCGCTTGGCGGTAACGACGATCGGGCCGTCCTGCTCGTCGTCCGCGGGCAGTTGGTCTTCAGCCGTGGCATCACGGCCTTCTCCGGTCGCTGCGATCTTGTCCGTTGCAGGGACGGTCCTGGCTTCGCAGCGCGGCACGCCCACGAGGCAGAGCGCCAGCACGATCAACGAGGCCGACCAATTGCCGGTGCGGAACTGGTCGACCGCCCCCCGCATCGCCGCAGCAGCATCGGGAGAAGATTGCATGAGGGGCAAGCGTTCCTCATCCGGCGGCCGGAGAATGTTCGTCGGACCGGGCCGGTCTCGCGCCCGCGCCGCGGAGCCCTGGCGACAAAAAGGGCGCGCGAAGCTCGCGCGCCCGAGGAGGGAGGAGATTGCAGCCATCGAGGAAATGGCTGCAACCCGGGCTTGGGGGGAGGGGTGGGCGAAGGGGTGTGTCAAAGGACCGGCACGGATCGCTCGAAATCGAGGAAGGGGACGCCGCAAGTTTCACAGCGCCCCTTCCAGGAACAGTCAGGATCCGATTACGGCGTCATCGTTACCGTGTTCGGAACCGGGCTCGTGTTGGTGAGCGTGCCGGACAGTGTGCACGGATTGCCGGAAGTGGCGCTCGAGTTCGAATAGGGCGTGCTCAACGTGATCGTCCGGGTGCCCGTGTTGCCGCCCCAGACGAATTTGATACGGCCGGTGCACAGCCCCGAACTGATCGGAGGGTCGATGGTGAGGCCCGAAATGCCCCAATCGGTCCCGTCATGCGTGATGTTGCCGGTTCCGGTGACGGAGATGAGCGCGCAGGGAAAGCCACCCGATAGCGAAGCCGTCGCGGTAGCCGTCGAGGACGAAGTCACATTGGCGTTGACCGTGAGCGTACAAGTATATGTCAACCCGTCCTTCTTCACCTGTACCGACCCCTGAAAGACGTGAGGGCCGCTGGGCGCGGGGGCGAAGGTTGCGGCGGACGCGATCTGCGCGCCGACGAAGGCGGCAGTTACCGCAGCGAATGTTGCCAATTTTTTCATGATCAACTCTCCACAGCTAACAGTTACTTATAGGATTATTTATGCACCCCGAATCTTGGGGGAGGTGCACCTGCAAAGATTTCAAAAATATACATTGATGTCAATATCAAAACATCAAACTAAATTGGTGATATTATAATCAAATAAAGTAACTATTCAACACGATTTGTGGTTTTCGCTAATTTTCGACTAACAATTACGTTAAGAGTTCAGAATTGTTTAGCCACGCTAAAGCCGAATATTCTTGGGTCCAGCGTAAATACGTTCGTGCTTAATCCCGTGTCGTCGCTGTTGGTGAAAAAGTCAGTGATGGGCGATTTGTTGAAGACATTTTTAACGTAGAACTGAAATGTCAATTCATCATCGGGCCGCATCAGTGTTACCGCCAGGTTGACATTGTCCCATCCCTTCAAGCGGTCATAGGCGCTATTATATACGCGTGCGAAGCTTTTGGACTGACGGTAATAATCGCCTCTCAGGGTCAGTTCCCAATCACCATTGTCGATGGGAATAGTATATTGGGCACCGATATTGAATGTCAGGCGCGGAGCGTTGGGCAGCTCGTTGCCTTCCAGATCGGCAAAGAATCCGCGTCCGCCGTTGGGTGCATCGGTGATCGGATTATATTCGAACCCGTAAAACTGATAGAGCGGCAAGCCGTCGGTGATGGACGGGTCGAAGGTTCCCATTTCCTTGGACCCGCCGCATAATGCCTGCAGGGCATTCAGGCCCACGCCGAACTGGGTCACGGGATTGCTGAGGATATTCTCGACGATCTCACGCGGCGCGATGCAGTTCGATGGCAGCTGGATCCACGGGCGCAGCAACACCCAGTCCGGATTGCCCTGTGTGCGGTTCATCACGTCGATTGATCGGGCGCCCTTCTTGAGGCGGGTTCGCAGATAGCCCAGATTGGCGTCGACCCGGAATGCGCGCGACGGCTGCCATGCGGTTTCGAGTTCGAGGCCCCAGCTCGTCGCGTCGAAATTTTCATTGAGCGAAATGCGATCGACGATCTGCGAAATCTGGTAGTCTTCGTAATCATAATAGAATGCCGTCGCGTTCAGCGTGACCCGCCCCCCGTCGAAGCTGTTCTTCGTCCCGATTTCAAAGGCGGTCACATATTCGGGCTTGAAGGTCGCCGGCAGTGGCTGAAACTGGACGATACGCGGGTTCAGATTTGGGCGCGGCGGGTTGGTGCCGCCGCCTTTGTAACCGCGCGAGGCAGACGCATAGATCAGAGTCTGGTCGGCAAAGCCCAGATCGGGCTTCCAGTCGATCACGATGCGGCCCGTCGGTTCCGACCATTTCTGGACGACATCGGGATCGGTCGGATATCCGAAGCTTACATTGCCGCCGCTCGTCCCGATGGTCCCGCCGCCGCCGCCAAGCAGCAACTGGCTTTGCACCGGCGTGGTGGTTTTCTTGTCCTTGGTCCAGCGCAGGCCTGCGGTGATCTTCAGATTTTCGGTGACGTTCCAATAAGCCTCACCAAAAATCGCCCAGGATTTCGTCCGCACCAGATTGCGGCTGAGAAAATAATTATGGCCCTGTTCATCGAGGGAATCGATCGGATTGGGGTCGACGTAAACGCAATCGCTTCCCGTCGTTCCGATCGGGCAGGGGTCGTAATTGGTCGTGCCATAGGGGGGCGAACGATTGTACAGATTATATGCGATGTAGGTGAAGGCGTTGTTGAAAACGAAATAGTCGTCCTGCGTTTTGAAATCGAGATAATTGACGCCAAGGTTGAAATTGAACGGCCCGTCGAAGGAGGATTGCAGACGAAACTCCTGCGACCATTGGCGATTGCGCGACCGGCTGAGATCGACCGCCAGCAGCCGGTTGGAACAGCCCAGCTGCGGGTCGCAGAAAATGCCGCCCGGCGCGGCATGAGCCTGGCTTATCGGAACCCCTGTTTGCGGGTCGAGCAGCCCGGTCGTATCGCTGAACAACGGTCCGGATACGAAGCGATTATAATCCTGCGACGAATAGTAGCGATCGCGGGCATAGGCGGTCTGCGACACGAAGGTCAGGGCATCGGTGACGTCGAATTCCAGATTGCCCTGGAAGATATCGTTCTTGGCGCGAAAAACCGGATCATAGCCGGTCGCGATTTCCCTGAGGTTGCGCGACTGGGTTGCATCGACAAAAGGATCGGTCGGAAGGAAGGCATAGACCTGCTGAAAGGAATTGCCCGGCGGCAGGCCCATCGGAATGACCACCTGACCGGCGACGACAAAGGCAAGGCCCGATCCGTTCGGCGTGCCATAGGCGGCATCGTCGTACAGCGACGCGGATTGGCAACCCTGGCTGAAGCGCCCCCGAAGATTCTCTTCAAGTGGCGTGACGACGCCCGGCTGCGTCCCATCGGGAATCCGGATGCCATTGATCTCTGCCGGGCCGGGATCGCGCGTGCACAATTGTTTGCCGGTGCGCGACCGATCATCATCTTCGTCGAAATGCTGCCAGATCGCATTGATTTTCAGGCGATCGCTGGGTTTCCACTGCATCGACAGGCGGGTCGACCAGAGTTGGCGGCCGTTGACGCGTCGCTGGGTAAATGTGTTGTAGTCGAACCCGTCGCGGCTTGTCAGTGCGCCGGCAGCGCGGATCGCCAGCGTGTCGGTGATGGGGACGTTGATCATCCCGCTGGCCCGCATCGTCTTGTAGTTGCCGACCTCGACCTTGGTATCGAGCCCGAACATGTCATCGGGCAACGCGGGAATCAGGTTCACCACCCCCGCCGTGGCGTTGCGGCCATAAAGCGTTCCCTGCGGGCCGCGTAGCACCTCGACCCGCTGCATGTCGAAGAGTTCGGATTCGAACAAGCGGTTGCGGATCAGCGGCGTGTTGTTGAAACTCACGGCGACCGCGGGATCGCTGGACGCCGAAATCGCCTTGGTCCCGATCCCGCGGATCGAGAAGTTGTACATGCTGAAATTGCTCTTGGAGAAATTCACGTTCGGGACCGCGCGCAGCAACTCCGAGCCGCTTTCGATCTTGTAATTGTCGAGCGCCTCGGCGGAGAAGGCCGATATCGCGATCGGCACATCCTGGATGGCTTCTTCGCGCTTCTGCGCCGTCACGATGATCAGATTGCCGTCCGTTGCGCCTTCGGCCTCCGGACCCTGCTGAGCGGCGGCGGGGGTCGCTATGGCGATTCCCAACGCAAGAAGGCTGACCGTGCGCGAAATGCGAGCGGGCCGGATGTGTAGCATATTCTCTCCCCTGATTTTGTGCCGGTAGCCGGCTGGAGCTTTCTCCTGCCAGGAAGTTGAGCCATGTTGATATTGATGTCAATATACATTAAAACCAATGTTAATATGAATAAGGGCTTGGCCTCTTTTTAGCGACTTAGCCCGCTCCGATGGGGTGCTCCGCCCGCTCTCGATCGCACCCGCGCGCCTGCGCGGAAGGCCCCCCTATCCTGCATCGTCCTTCGTGCGTGATCCGGCCCGCAATCTTTGCCATCGCGTCATGGGCGGCGCGCGAGAGGATTGCTATCGTCGTTGCAGCCGATCTGAACGGTATCGGCTACGCGCTTTCATGTCCCCGGGCGCACGCTCGCGGCGGCGGTCGCGATGACAAGGCAGGGTTCAGTCGGCGATCGGGCACGGTCGAGGCCCATTCAATCCATTGCGTGCGGGTATGGGCGATTGCGCCGCGCCCAAGCGGCGAGCCAAAGGATCGACGCCCCTCACTTGCCGCGTCGCGGCCCCGCGGCTGGATCGGTGTCGAGCAGGTCTTCCAGAAACAGCGACATCAGCATGGCCTGGCTGCCGACGCCCGCCTTGGCATAGACCTGGCTGAGCTGCGCGCGCACGGTGCCTGGCGCAGCGCCGCGGAGTCGGGCGATTTCGGCGACGTCGCAGCCCTTGAGCGCGAAC
>MEEW01000117.1 GCA_001724985.1 Phenylobacterium sp. SCN 69-14 | reverse complement strand
CTTGACCTTCACCGACTGGCCTTCCTGCAGCACGTCGGAAACCTTGGCGACGCGCTCGCTGGAGATCTGCGAGACGTGGACCAGGCCGTCCTTGGCGCCGAAGAAGTTCACGAAGGCGCCGAAGTCGACGATCTTCACGACCTTGCCGGTGTAGATGGCGCCGATTTCCGGCTCCGAGGCGATCGACTTGATCCACTCGCGGGCGGCGTCGATCTTGGCCTGTTCGGAGGCGGCGATCTTGATCGTGCCGTCGTCGCCGATGTCGACCTTGGCGCCGGTCTTCTCGACGATCTCGCGGATCACCTTGCCGCCCGAGCCGATGACTTCGCGGATCTTGTCGACCGCGATCTTCATGGTCTCGATCTTGGGAGCGAACTCGCCCAGCTCGGCGCGCGGCGCTTCCATGGCCTTGGCCATTTCGCCGAGGATATGCTTGCGGCCGGCCTGAGCCTGCTCGAGCGCCTGCTTCATGATCGCCTCGGTGATGCCGGCGATCTTGATGTCCATCTGCAGCGAGGTGATGCCGTCCTCGGTGCCGGCGACCTTGAAGTCCATGTCGCCCAGGTGGTCTTCGTCACCCAGGATGTCCGACAGGACCGCAAAGCCGTCCTCTTCGAGGATCAGGCCCATGGCGATGCCCGAGACCGGCTTCTTCAGCGGCACGCCGGCGTCCATCAGGGCGAGCGAGGAGCCGCAGACCGAGGCCATCGAGGACGAACCGTTGGACTCCAGGATCTCGGAGACCAGGCGGATCGTGTAGGGGAATTCCTCGTTCTTCGGCAGCATCGGGCGGATCGCCCGCCAGGCCAGCTTGCCGTGGCCGACTTCGCGGCGGCCCGGCGCGCCCATGCGGCCCGTCTCCCCGACCGAGAAGGGCGGGAAGTTATAGTGCAGCATGAACTTCTCGTAGTACTTGCCTTCCAGCGCGTCGATCAGTTGCTCGTCGTCGCCGGTGCCCAGGGTGGCGACCACCAGGGCCTGGGTCTCGCCGCGGGTGAACAGGGCCGAGCCGTGGGCGCGCGGCAGCACGCCGACTTCCGAGACGATCTGGCGGACCTTGTCGACGGTGCGGCCGTCGATGCGGATGCCGGTGTCCAGGATGTTGCGGCGAACGACGTCGGCTTCCAGTTCCTTGAACACGCCGCCCAGCTTCAGCGGATCGACGCCGGCCGGGTTGGTGTCGGACTTGGCCAGGGCGGCCAAGGCCTTTTCCTTGGCCGCGCCGACGGCGGCATGACGCTCGCCCTTGGCGACGATCTTGTAGGCCGCGGCCAGATCCTTGCCGATCAGCTTCTTCACTTCGGCCTTGATGGCGTCGGTGTCGTCCGGAGTGAACTCGAAGGGCTCCTTGGCCGAGTGCTCGGCCAGCTCGATGATCGCCTCGATCACCGGCTGGATGCCGTTGTGGGCGAACATCACGCCCTTCAGGACCTCGTCTTCGCTGAGCTCCTGGATCTCGGATTCGACCATCATCACCGCGTCGCTCGTCGAAGCAACGACCAGGTCCATGGCCGACTCCTTCATCTCGTCGAGCGTCGGGTTCAGGACGTACTCGCCGTCGATGTAGCCGACGCGCGCCGCGCCGATCGGGCCCATGAACGGCGCGCCCGAGATCACCAGGGCGGCCGAGGCGGCGACCATGGCGACGATGTCGGGATCGTTCTCGAGGTCATGCGCCAGGACGGTGGTGACGACCTGGACCTCGTTCTTGAAGCCCTTGACGAACAGCGGGCGGATCGGACGGTCGATCAGGCGCGAGGTGAGGGTTTCCTTCTGACTCGGCGCGCCTTCGCGGCGAGGGAAGGAGCCGGGGATCTTGCCCGCGGCGTAGAACTTTTCCTGGTAGTTGACGGTCAGGGGAAAGAAGTCCTGACCGGGCTTGGCGTTCTTGGCGTAGACGGCGGTGGCCAGCACCATGGTCTCGCCGTAGGTGGCCAGCACCGAGCCGTCGGCCTGGCGGGCCATGCGGCCGGTTTCGAGGGTCAGCGTCTTGCCGCCCCACTCGATGGTCTTGCGTTTGATATCGAACATTTCTGCTTCTTTCTCATCCCGCGGGCGTATTCCCAAACGGGGGCGGACAGGGCGTCGGGGTTCCGAAATCCTCTCCAGACGATCAGGCGATGAGGATTGCTGTGGAACCCTCGGTGTGTAGCAGGCGCGCCGACTTGGGAACGCCTGGGTCGCCGCTTTGTCTCCCTCGGCCTGACGCGAAGGAAGCGGCGCAGTAGATAGGACCTGATACGCAAAGCCCCCGGTTTCCCGGGGGCCGACCTCATCGGTCCTTAACGGCGCAGGCCCAGCTTTTCGATCAGCGACTGATAGCGGCCCTGGTCGGACTTCTTCAGGTGGTCGAGCAGCGAACGGCGCTGGGAAACGAGCTTCAGCAGGCCCCGGCGCGAGTGGTTGTCCTTCTTGTGGGTCTTGAAGTGCTCGGTGAGGTTGGCGATGCGTTCCGAGAGGATCGCAACCTGCACTTCGGCGCTTCCGGTATCGCCTTCCGAACGGCCGTGGGTCTTGATGAGTTCGGCCTTACGCTCAAGCGTGATCGACATCGGCTAGTCTCCGCTCTGGTTCAAATGAAAGACCCGCGAAGGCTCGAGCTTGCCTGCGCGCATCTCGCAGAGCGCCACGAGCGAACCGCCCTCCATGGCTGAAACGGTGCGAGTCCCGGGGGTTAGCCGGGCCTTCAGCGCTTCGACCTGTCGGGGAACGAGAACGATCGGCCGTCCCTGCTTGAGCTTGAAGGCGTCTTCGGCGGTCACGGCCAGCTCCGGGATGTCGTCCAGGGCGGTCTCGACCGGAAGCAATGCCTCCGAGCAGCGGGCCTTATGGCCCAAATCTTCCAACAATTCCAGCGTTATCGCCGAATCCTCGCCGAACGGTCCCACGCGGGTCCGACGCAGGGCGCTGACATGGGCGCAGGCCCCCAGCTTTTCGGCGATGTCGCGGACGATGGCGCGGACATAGGTGCCCTTGCCGCACTCCACCTCGATCTCGACATGGTCGGCGTCGGGCGCGGCGATCACGCGGGCGGCGTAGATCGACACCTCGCGGGCCTTCAGCTCCACCGTCTCGCCGGCGCGGGCCAGGTCGTAGGCGCGCTCGCCGTCGACCTTGATGGCCGAGAAGGCCGGCGGGACCTGCAGGATGTCGCCGACGAAGTCCGGCAGCACCGCCTCGACTTGCGCCCGGGTCGGCCGCACGTCGGAGGTGGCGGTGGTCGCCCCCTCGCGGTCGAAGCTGGCGGTCGAGCGGCCCCATTCGATGGTGAAGCGATAAGCCTTGTCGGCGTCCATCAGGAACGAGACGGTCTTGGTCGCCTCGCCCAGGGCGATCGGCAGGACGCCGGTCGCCAGGGGATCGAGCGTGCCGGCGTGGCCCGCCTTCTGGGCGTTGAAGATCCGCCGGGTGCGGCCCACGGCCTGGGTCGAGCCGAAGTCGTAGGGCTTGTCGAGATTGATCCAGCCGGAGACCGGCTCGCCCTTCTTGCGGCGGGCCATCAGTCCTCGTCCTTCCAGGAGTCGGAGGGCGGCTGCGGCGTCAGGTCCTGGCGCACCTTGGGATCGTCGAACAGCCGGCCGATGCGCTCGGCCTCGTCGAAGCTCTCGTCGTGCAGGAACTTCAGGTCCGGCGTGAACTTCATGTCGATCATGCGCCCCAGCCGGCCGCGCAGGAACTTGGTGTGGCGGTTCAGGCCCTTGACCACGTCGGCGGCGTGCTCGCCGCCCAGCGGCTCGACGAAGCAGACGGCGTGCTTCAGGTCGGGGCTCATCCGCACCTCGGTCACGGTGACGGAGACGCCGTGCAGGGTCGGATCGTCGAAGTCCTCCTCGCGGAGGATCTCGACCAGGGCGTGGCGGACGAGTTCGCCGGCGCGGAGCTGGCGCTGGGACGGCCCGGCCGGGGCGCCGCGGCCCTTGGACGTCGTATGTTTCATTGGACTGCCTCTTGCGACCCTGGCGCGCGGATCGGACGCGGCGGCTCAGGAGAAGGGCGGGCTTCTAGGCTCCCCGCCGGCCGAAGTCCACCGCAAAGCGTCAGGCCGCGCCGGTCCGCTCCCGGAAGAAGGCCAGCACCCGCGCCTCGGCCGCCTTGGTCGGGCCGTCCTCGGCCAGGTTGAGGGTCAGCACCGAATGCGGATGCTTCAGCCCGCCGGGCCGCGCGTCCTTGGGATCGATCTCGATGGCCTCGAACTTCTCGCCGAACTCGCGCCGGTAGGTGTCGAAGCGGGCGTCGGGCACGAAGGGATCGTCGAAGAAGCGCAGGCCGATCATCGACAGGTCCTCGTCCTCGAACCGGCGGCGGGCGCAGGCGACCTCGGCCCTGGAGGCGCCGATCCCGGCCGCGCGCCGCGGCTTGCCAGAGCCCAGCGGCAGGGAGGGCTGCGACAGCACCGGGGCGACCACCGCCGGCTCGGTCATCATCGCCAGGGCGAAACCGCCGGTGAAACACATGCCGACCGCGCCCACGCCCTTGCCGCCGCAATCGGCGTGGACCTTGCGCGCCAGCGCCTTTAGCCATTCGACGATCGGGCTCGACCTGTCCGAGGCCCAGACGTTGAACTCCCGCCGGATGCAGATGCCGCCCAGCATGGTCAGGGCGCCGAGCGGATGGCTGGCGGGGCGGCCCGGCTCGCCGAACAGGTGCGGGCAATAGACGCTCATGCCCGCGGCGGCGACGCGGTCGGCGAAGCGGATCACCAGGGGATGCAGCCCGGGCATCTCGTGAATGACGATGACGGCCGGGCCGGAACCGCGCCTGTAGACGTCGCGCGTCCAGCGCCCGTCGTCGAACGCGAACTTCTCGTATTCGGCCAAGGCCGCCTCATAGCCCATCGCACCTGCCCCCTATAACGGCGTTGGATGAGACTTAAGCCTATCGGCTCTTGGCGCGCAGCATGGAAAGATCGCCTTCGAAGCCGGAAAGCCGCCAGGTTCCGGCTTCCTGGGTGAAAGTCAGCAGGCAGGGGCCGTCCTTCTTACGCGTGGCGCAGACCTGGCCCTCGCCGAGCGGCTTCAACTGGCTGCCGATCACCATCGGGCCAGGAATCGGCGTCGCCGCATCGTAGCCGTAATAGGCGGCGACCGAGCGGAACACCCGCGGGCGGATCAGAGCGTCGCCGGCGATGTCGGCCAGGGCGGGCGCCAGGATCGCGCCGAAGGCGGCCAGGCCGTCGCCGGCCCCGGCCTTGCGCGCCTCGCCCATCATCCGGGCCTCGATCTGGCGCTTGAGCGCCGGGCGGTCGACATGGCGCTCGAAGGCCGCCGGGTCGTCGTCGCGGATCGAGACCAGCAGGGCGTGGACGTCGCTGGCCGCGTCGAACCGCTGGGCGGTGGCGCAGCCGCCGAGCGCGAGAAGGCCGAGCAGGACGACGAGACGTTTCATGGGCCGGTTCTCAGGTGCTGGGTGTAGCGAAGCATGTGGGTGTCGTAGCCGAGCCGCTCGGCGCGCGCGAGCATCGCCTCGCGCACGGCCTGGCTGGGACGCGGCTCGCGCGTCAGCAGCCAGAGGAACCGGCCCGACCCCTCCCCGACGATCGCCCAGCCATAGTCGTCGGCGCGGTCGAGCACCCAGTAGTTGGTCAGCAGGGCCGGGCCGAAGAAGCTGACCTTGAACTTGGCGCCCAGCCGGTCGCCGGCGCGAACCGCCACGCCATCGGCCACCTTCAGCGGTCCGCGGACCGTGGCCTCATGGCAGCTATTGCGGACGGAGACCTTGCCGTCGGGGCGCAGGGCGTAGTCGGCCGTGACCGCCTCGCAGTCCTTCTCGAAGGCGTTTTCGTAGCGGGCGAATTCGTACCAGCGGCCGAGATAGCTCTGCAGGTCGACCGCCTTGGCCGGCTCGGGAACCTCGCGATTGCCGACCGGGCCTGCGACGCAGGCGGCCAGCGCCAGGCAGGCCCAGGCGATGAGGATCAGGCGCATCGGTCCCTCTGCGTCAGCGCGCACGGAAAAGGGCCCCGGCTTCCCAGGGCCCTCGAACCGTCCGACAGGATCGCGGCGCCTTAAAGGCTGCGCGCGACCTCCTCGAGGTTGAAGCACTCGATGACGTCGCCTTCCTTGATGTCCTGGAAGCCCTCGAAGAACATCCCGCACTCCACGCCCGAGCCGACCTCGGCCACCTCGTCCTTGAAGCGCTTGAGCGTCTTGAGCGTGCCGAGCTCCAGCACCACGATGTCCTCGCGGATGATCCGCACCCGAGCGCCGCGGCGGACCACGCCCTCGGTGACGCGGCAACCGGCGACCCGGCCGACCTTGGTGATGTCGAACACCTGCAGGACGCGCGCATTGCCCAGGAAGGTTTCGCGCTGTTCCGGCGCCAGCATGCCCGAGAGCACGCCTTTGATGTCGTCGATCAGGTCGTAGATGATCGAGTAGTAGCGGATCTCGACGCCTTCGCGCTCGGCCAGGGCCTGGGCCTGCTTGGAGGCGCGGACGTTGAAGCCGATGATCGGCGCGCCCGAACCCTTGGCCAGGGTGACGTCGCTCTCGCTGATCGCCCCTGCGCCTTGCAGGATGATCCGCGCGCGGACCTCGTCATTGGCCAGCTTGTCCAGCGACCCGACGATGGCCTCGGCCGATCCCTGGACGTCCGCCTTGATGATGAGCGGCAGTTCCGAGATCTTCTTGTCCTGAAGCTTGGCCATGAAGTCGGCCATGGTCACGCCGGCGGCGACGGGCGAGCCGGCCTTCTCGCGCTTCAGGCGCGTGCGGTACTCGGTCAGTTCGCGGGCGCGCGCCTCGCTTTCCACCACGGCGAAGGCTTCGCCGGGGATCGGCGTGCCGTCCAGGCCGAGAATCTCCACCGGCACTGAAGGGCCGGCCGAGTCGAGCTGTTCGTCGCGTTCGTTGAGCAGGGCGCGGACGCGGCCGAAATTGGCCCCGGCCACGACGATGTCGCCGCGCTTCAGGGTGCCGCGCTTGACCAGCACGGTCGAGACGGCGCCGCGGCCGCGGTCGAGCTTGGCCTCGATCACCGTGCCGTCGGCGGTGCGGTCCGGATTGGCCCGCAGGTCCATGACCTCGGCCTGCAGCAGGATGCCTTCGATCAGGTTGTCGAGGCCGGTCTTCTTCAGCGCCGAGACCTCGATCGCCTGGGTGTCGCCGCCCAGGCTCTCGACCACGATCTCGTGCTGCAGCAGTTCGTTGATGACCCGCTGCGGGTTGGCGTCGGGCTTGTCGATCTTGTTGATCGCCACGATGATCGGGGCGCCGGCCGCCTTGGCGTGCTGGATGGCCTCGATCGTCTGCGGCATGACGCCGTCATCGGCCGCCACCACCAGCACCACGATGTCGGTGACGTCCGCGCCGCGGGCGCGCATGGCCGAGAAGGCGGCGTGGCCGGGGGTGTCGAGGAAGGTCACCGCCTGGCCGCTGGCCAGACGCACCTGATAGGCGCCGATATGCTGGGTGATGCCGCCATGCTCGCCGGCGGCGACGTCGGCCGAGCGCAGGGCGTCCAGCAGCGAGGTCTTGCCGTGGTCGACGTGGCCCATGACCGCCACGACCGGCGGACGCGGGACCAGGGTTTCGTCGGTGTCTTCCTCGCCGATGAAGCCTTCTTCGACGTCGGCCTCCGAGACGCGGCGGACGGTGTGGCCGAATTCGGTGGCCACCAGTTCGGCGGTGTCGTTGTCGATGACGTCGTTGATCTTCAGCATCACGCCCTGACGCATCAGGAACTTGATGATCTCGACGCCGCGGGTCGCCATGCGGTTGGCGAGCTCGGCCACGGTGATGACATCGGGGATGACGACTTCGCGGGCGGCACGGGCCTGCTCCTGGGCTCCGCCCTTGCGCTTTTCGCGTTCACGTTCGCGCGCCCGGCGGACCGAGGCCAGCGAACGCATCCGTTCGACGGCGCCCTCGTCGTCACCGGCCACGGCCTGGATGGTCAGACGGCCTTCGCGGCGCTGGGCGGCGCCCTTCACACGGCTGATCGCCTTGTTCGGCGCGGCCGCGGCCTTGCGGCGGGTATCCTCCTCGTCATCCGGACGGCGGCCTTCGCCGCAGGGGCGCGGGGCCTGGCGCGTGGCGCGTTGGATCTCGGGCGTAGCCGGCGGCGCGTTCGGGGCTGCGCCGCGGGGCGGGCGCGGGCCGCCGGGGCGCTCGCCCGGACGGGCCGGCGCCGGGCGCGGCGCCAGGGCCGAATAGCGGACCGGCTCGCCGCTGGGACGCGGACGGTCCCCCTGCGGGCGCGCGCCTTGGGGGCGGTCGCCCTGAGGCCGGTCGCTGCGCGGACCGCGATCGTCACGCGGGCCACGGTCGTCACGTGGCGGACGCGGG